>NZ_JBEOPN010000039.1:0-46344 GCF_040310085.1 Shewanella sp. S1-58-MNA-CIBAN-0166
ATCGCCGATGGTAGTTTGGGGTCTCCCCATGCGAGAGTAGGTCATTTCCAGGCGCCTAATTGACTCGAAAGAGTAGTAAAAAAGCCCGTTACTAACGTAACGGGCTTTTTTGCGTCTGCAATTTATAGTGTAGAGTTTGTTATTGGCCAAAACATAACAGCAGTTTGTTGAATATGCCCATGCGTCCCCTTCGGGGATAAAAGAGTAGGTCATTTCCAGACGCCTAATTGACTCGAAAGAATAGTGATAAGCCCGTTACTAACGTAACGGTTTTTTTTACGTCTATAATTTGTGGCCAAATTGGTCGAATCAGTCGAGCGAGGCTTGATAAAATAAGCTGGATTTTTACGTAAGCAATTAGCACTGTATCAGTTAATTTCGACTGATGTATCTCAGAGTATGTAGCGCCATTAATCGATACAACGTTTTAGATTGTGATCTTTTTTAGCGGTAATCATGCTAATTTGTTAGCTATTCCCTGCTACAATAACAATATATTTCTGAATACGATACCTTTCTATCTATGCCTATTTTGCTTACTTCATTAAACACATTTGGCCTTAATCAGTATTGCGACTCTTTAGTTGAAGTGACTAGCAAAGAGGAGTTAATAAAGATAAGTTTTGAGTTGTATCAACAACAGAAGAACATGCTTATTCTCGGAGGAGGCAGTAACGTCGTATTTACTGACAATTTTCAGGGAACTGTGATTAAAGTGAGTACCAAGGGCATTACGATTAATGAAGATGATGATTTTTATTATCTCACGGTTCAAGCCGGTGAAAATTGGCATCAATTAGTTAAATATTGCTTAACTAAACATATTTATGGTTTAGAAAATATGGCTCTGATCCCTGGAACTGTCGGAGCAGCGCCAATACAAAATATCGGTGCTTATGGTGTTGAGTTTAATCGTTATTGTCACAAGATTGAATTTTTACAACTCGATACTGGTAACTTGGTACATTATAATAACGAACAATGTCACTTTGGTTATCGTGAATCCATTTTTAAACAACAACTTAAAAACTTAGTTGTTATTACTGAGGTGACCCTAAAATTGCCTAAAAAGTGGGTGCCGGTGATAAGTTATGGACCTCTTCAACACTTAGACGCTATAGATGTATCGGCGCAACAAATATTTGATTGTGTTTGTATGGTTCGTCAATCTAAGCTGCCTGATCCTAAAATATTGGGTAATGTAGGAAGTTTCTTTAAGAACCCAGTTGTATCAATAGATGACTATGACTCACTTAAAAGTCGTTATGGATCATTAGTGGGTTATCGACAGGTTGATAACCATTACAAACTTGCTGCAGGTTGGCTAATTGAACATGCTGGCTTGAAGGGCGTTAATATCGGTGGTGCAGCAGTCCATCAAGATCAAGCTTTGGTTTTAGTTAACCTAGGTTATGCAACTGGCAATGAAGTATGCCAATTAGCGAAACACATTATTCAGATGGTTTTTGATAAATTTGCGGTTACATTACAACCTGAGCCTAGGATTATTGGCTCTGTTGGGGAGATTGAAATAAAATGAATGAGCATTGGTCACGTAAACGCCAAATTTTAGCGTGTTTACATCATGAACGTTTTGTTTCTGGTGAGGTAATTGCGCAATCTTTATCGCTTACTCGCGCGGCAATTAATCAGCATATAGATGCACTAAAAGATTATGGTATCGAAATTTATAGTGTGAAAGGAAGAGGCTACAAATTAGCAAATCCAGTGTCGTTGGTAAATGAGTCTCATCTTGTTAATGGAATTGATGGCCGTTGTTTTTATTTTGATGAAACGACCAGCACTAATGCTTTTATGCTTGGGCATGCCTCTGAATTAAAATCAGGGGATATTTGCATTGCTGAATATCAATCCGCTGGTCGAGGTCGAAGAGGGCGTCAGTGGTTGTCTCCTTATGCTCATCATATTTATGCTTCAATGTTTTGGCGTTTAAATAATGATATTAGTCATGCCAGTGGTTTAAGTTTAGTTGTTGGTTGTTCCATTGTTAAATCTCTAGCTGACTTTGGGGTTGAGGGGTTAGGGCTTAAATGGCCAAATGATATCTACCTTGATCATAAAAAATTGGCTGGAATTTTAGTTGAGGTTTGTAATTCATCTGCTAATAAAACAGAATTAGTCATTGGTTTTGGTATCAATATGAGCATGTCTGTAGAGCAGGGGGAGCTAATAGACCAGCCATGGAACGATCTGTCTAGTTTGGTGAATATGCCTGATAAAACTGAGCTATTAATTAAATTACATCAAACCCTTAAGGCTGATTTACAGCTGTTTGAGCAAAAAGGGTTGGGTGCATTCTTAGAACGTTGGAATGAATTTGATTTATTTATTGGCCGTGAAGTATCACTACTAATGGCACCTAATTCAGTTAACGGTACTTGTCGAGGTATTGATGAACAAGGGGCTTTGTTGCTTGAAAACGAACAAGGGCTTACACGTTATCTTGGCGGTGAAATTAGCCTTAGAGCAGTAATGTAGATGCCAGAAATGAGCCTAGGAATAGGCTCATATGTTTTTATTTTCTAAGTAAAACTCGGTCCATTAAATGGTTGGGACCTTTTTGCAAAATGAGGTGGGCCCGCTCTCGTGTTGGTTGAATGTTTAATGATAAATTTGGGCCATTAATGGTATCCCAAATATTAGCAGCAATCACATTCGCCTCATCATCGGTTAAAGATGAATAGTGATGAAAAAATGAGTTTGGATCACTAAATGCACCAGTTCTAAATTGCAAAAACCGCTGTTTATACCAATCTTTTAACAACGACTCATCAGCATCGACGTAAATTGAAAAATCAACAAAATCTGATACAAATGGCCTTCTTGTGTCTATTGGGGTATCTAAACCCGTTTGCAGCACATTTAGCCCTTCTAAAATTAAAATATCAGGCTGACGGATGGCTTGATGCTCGTCGTGACATCTATCGTATGTAACATGTGAATAAAGCGGTGCAAGAATCTCTTTCTGTCCCGCTTTAACTGCCGAAATGAATTCTACCAACATTTTCATGTCGTAACTTTCAGGAAAACCTTTGCGTTGGAGTAACCCTTTACGTTTTAGGTCTGCCAAGGGATATAAAAAACCATCTGTGGTGACTAAATCAACTTTAGGATGCTCAGGCCAACGTTGCAATAACGTTTGTAATATACGCGCTGTGGTACTCTTACCAACGGCGACACTTCCTGCGATACTAATGATATAAGGACCAGGGGAAGCTTTTTGCTCCAGAAACTTATCAAGAACAAGTCCACGCTGTTGTTTTGAGCCGACAAATAAATTCAGTAAACGGCTGAGAGGAAGGTAAATGTCAGTGACTTCGTCTAAAGACAGCTTTTCATTCATACCACGCAGGTTTTCTAATTCAGCCTGACTCAATGTGAGCGGCACTGATTTACGTAATTCAGCCCAATGCTCGCGCTGAAAAGCAAAGTAGAGTGCATCTTGTATTGAGTTAATTGGATTCATAACCATTCCTCTAGGTTGGTCAGGCACATTACACTATCGAATAAATGGCGACAATAGTTTGCTCCTCATTTGTCTTCATCGCCCATTACATTTGCTTATAAATCACACTTTCTAAGTGAAACGAGTGTAAAAAAACGTCATTTGAAACTTTTTTTTGGTTTTTTATCATTTTCCTATTGCACTCCGAGGCACATTTACCTAATATCCGAACCCGAAATGACACGCCGGCATAGCTCAGTTGGTAGAGCAACTGACTTGTAATCAGTAGGTCCCGAGTTCGACTCTTGGTGCCGGCACCATTTTTCTGGAGGGGTTCCCGAGTGGCCAAAGGGATCAGACTGTAAATCTGACGGCTCAGCCTTCGAAGGTTCGAATCCTTCTCCCTCCACCACTTTCTAGGTAGTTAGGTAGCCTAAAATAGGTTGCGCGGATGTCGTATAATGGTATTACTCCAGCCTTCCAAGCTGATAACGCGGGTTCGATTCCCGCCATCCGCTCCAAATTTGTTCGCTGATATGGCTCAGTTGGTAGAGCGCACCCTTAATGAGGGTGAGGTCGGCAGTACGAATCTGCCTATCAACATCCCATGTCATGAATAAACTTCCTAACCCTAAATAATCGATTCGATGTCATTTTTATGCATCGGATTTTTACTATATGTGTTTTCATCACCAAGATAATTGGACTGAGGCAATACCATGGCAAAAGCTAAATTTGAACGTAAAAAGCCCCATGTAAACGTGGGCACCATCGGTCACGTTGACCATGGTAAAACAACTTTAACAGCAGCAATCTCTGCCGTTTTGTCTAAAACTTATGGTGGTGAAGTTAAAAACTTCGCTCAAATCGATAACGCTCCAGAAGAGCGTGAGCGCGGTATTACAATTAATACTTCTCACATCGAATATGACACACCAATTCGTCACTACGCACACGTAGATTGTCCAGGTCACGCGGATTATGTTAAAAACATGATTACCGGTGCTGCACAGATGGACGGCGCAATCTTAGTAGTTGCTGCTACAGACGGCCCAATGCCACAGACACGTGAGCACATCTTGCTTTCACGTCAAGTAGGCGTACCTTTCATCATCGTATTCATGAACAAATGTGACATGGTAGATGACGAAGAATTACTAGAATTAGTAGAAATGGAAGTGCGTGAGCTTCTTTCAGAATACGACTTCCCAGGTGATGATTTACCAGTAATTCAAGGTTCAGCTCTTAAGGCACTAGAAGGCCAGCCAGAGTGGGAAGCAAAAATTCTTGAGCTTGCAGAAGCCCTAGATACTTATATTCCAGAACCAGCTCGTGACATCGATAAGCCATTCCTACTACCAATCGAAGATGTATTCTCGATTTCAGGTCGTGGTACAGTGGTAACAGGTCGTGTTGAACGTGGTATCGTTCGCGTATCAGACGAAGTTGAAATTGTTGGTGTTCGTCCAACAACTAAAACAACGTGTACTGGTGTAGAAATGTTCCGCAAGCTACTTGACGAAGGTCGTGCTGGCGAAAACTGTGGTGTGTTATTACGTGGTACTAAGCGTGATGACGTAGAACGTGGTCAAGTACTAGCTAAGCCTGGTTCAATTAACCCACACACAACTTTCGAATCAGAAGTTTACGTGTTGTCAAAAGAAGAAGGCGGACGTCATACTCCATTCTTCAAAGGCTACCGTCCACAATTCTTCTTCCGTACAACAGACGTAACAGGCACAATTGAGTTACCAGAAGGCGTAGAAATGGTTATGCCTGGTGATAACATCAAGATGGTCGTTACTCTGATTTACCCAATCGCGATGGACGACGGTTTACGTTTCGCTATCCGTGAAGGTGGCCGTACAGTTGGTGCAGGTGTTGTAGCTAAAATTATCGCGTAATAGCGAGTTTAGTGAACACTTAAAAAGGAAGCTTAGGCTTCCTTTTTTATTTTTAGGGTGAGGTTAGTAACAAAAATCGATTTTTGATTGATTTATTGCTCTTACTTTGCCTGTATTGTTGCGAATAAAGCTGAATAAGAATACAATCTATGGCCGATTTTTGACCCTGTGCTTATGCATTTTCTGGGAAAGTTCGGAAATGCGGATTTGGTAAATATGTTGTTTACCAAGCTAAGCCCAGGTCGTAGTGAGTAACGGAATTAACCGATGACAACAAATACTGAAAACCAGAGTAATTCTTTGGATATCGTTAAGTGGGGCATAGCTGCATTGCTAATTGCTACTGCTGTTATAGGCAATCAATTTTATGCAGACGCTAATGTTGTAGCTCGTGTTGCTGGGGTAATTATTGCCTTCGCTATTGCAGGCATCATTGCACTGCAGACAAGCAAGGGTAAGCAGGCACAATCTTTTGCTAGAGAAGCCCATATTGAAGTGCGTAAAGTCGTTTGGCCAACTCGCCAAGAGGCGCTAAACACTACCTTTATAGTACTTGCAGCTACTGCAGTAATGGCATTAATCCTTTGGGGATTAGATGCTATATTGTTACGAGTAGTCAATTTAATTACTGGCGTATAGGCATCTGAAAATGACTGAAGTTACAGAAGCGAAAAAAAGATGGTATGTGATCCAAGCCTTTTCGGGCTATGAAGGCCGTGTACTTAAAACACTGCTTGAACATATCAAAATGCACAATATGGAAGAATACTTCGGTGAGATTTTAGTTCCTACCGAAGAAGTTGTTGAAATGCGTGCAGGTCAACGTCGTAAGAGTGAGCGTAAGTTTTTCCCTGGTTATGTATTAGTCCAGATGGAAATGAACGACGATAGCTGGCACTTAGTCAAAAGTATTCCACGTGTAATGGGCTTTATTGGTGGTACATCAGATCGCCCTGCACCGATTTCTGACAAGGAAGCTGACGCTATTCTTCAACGTCTTCAAGACACTGTTGAATCACCAACTCATCGTATTATGTACGAGCCAGGTGAAGTTGTCCGTGTTTGTGACGGTCCATTTGCTGACTTTAACGGTACTATTGAAGAAGTCGATTATGAAAAGAACCGTATTAAAGTTTCGGTGATGATTTTCGGTCGTTCAACACCAGTAGAATTAGATTTTAATCAAGTTGAAAAAAGCTGATTAAAATAACTACAAAATAAACATTGTTTGCGGGTGCGTATTTTTATATAATTCGCACCCGTTGTTTTCAGGGGAGCGTATTGGCATGTCGCCAACATGCGTTTGAACCCAAATTGAGGAAATGTCGACATGGCAAAGAAAATTGAAGCTTATATTAAGCTACAAGTAGCAGCTGGCGCTGCAAACCCGTCTCCACCAGTTGGACCTGCTTTAGGTCAAAAAGGTGTGAACATCATGGAATTCTGTAAAGCATTCAACGCTCGTACTGAAAAGTTCGAAAAAGGTATGCCAATTCCTGTTGTTATCACTGTATATAATGACCGTTCTTTCACTTTTGAAACTAAGACTCCACCTGCATCTTTCTTACTGCTTAAAGCAGTTGGTCTGAAATCAGGTTCTGGCCGTCCTAATACTCAAAAAGTAGGTACTATCAAGCGTAGCGCAGTTCAGGAAATTGCTGAAACTAAAGCTGCTGATATGACTGGTGCTGATATTGAAGCGATGACTCGCTCAATTGAAGGTACTGCACGTTCAATGGGTTTGGTAGTAGAGGATTAATATAATGGCAAAGCTAACTAAGCGTGCTCGCGTTATCCGCGAAAAAGTTGATGCAACAAAATTGTATGACATCAACGAAGCCGTAGTACTTTTACAAGAATTAGCGACTGCTAAATTTGTTGAGAGTGTTGACGTAGCTGTTAATCTAGGTATCGATCCTCGTAAATCAGATCAAAACGTGCGTGGTGCTACTGTACTTCCACATGGTACTGGTCGTGATGTTCGTGTTGCTGTATTCACACAAGGTGCAAACGCTGAAGCTGCTATCGCTGCTGGCGCTGAACTAGTGGGTATGGAAGATTTAGCTGAAAAAGTTAAAGCTGGCGAAATGAACTTTGACGTTGTTATCGCATCTCCAGATGCAATGCGCGTTGTTGGTATGTTAGGTCAAATCTTAGGCCCACGTGGTTTAATGCCTAACCCTAAAACTGGTACAGTAACGCCAAACGTTGCTGAAGCAGTTAAGAATGCCAAAGCGGGTCAAGTTCGTTACAGAAACGACAAAAACGGTATTATTCATACAACTATCGGTAAAGTAACTTTTACAACTGAGCAGTTGAGAGAAAACTTAGAATCGTTAGTGTCAGCACTGAAAAAGGCTAAGCCTGCAGTTGCTAAAGGCATTTACGTGAAAAAGATTAGCATCTCTACCACTATGGGTGCAGGTGTTGCTATCGACCAGAGTTCTCTGGAAGAAGCGAAGTAATATACAAAGCGCGCGTATTAGTCTATAATGCGCGCACTTTGTGGGTTGAAGCCGCTTTTATGCATTAGTTTTTAAATTTTTGCATATTAGAGTCGGTTTCCGTCCAAGACCGCAGGTGTTAATCGTAAGATTAACTTAATTTCCAGCGTAGACGGTGTCAGGCCCCAGCTAAATTTTTTTACTGGAAAATCTGCACCGTAAGTAATTAAACACATAAGTGTTTAATTTGGTAAATACTAGGGAAAATTCCCTAGGTAGAATCCAGGAGTAAAGCCAATGGCATTAAGACTCGAAGACAAACAGGCAATTGTTGCTGAAGTCAACGAAGCTGCCAAAGGTGCACTTTCTGCAGTTGTTGCCGATTCACGTGGCGTAACTGTAGGTGCTATGACCGGTCTGCGTAAAGCTGCTCGCGAAAATGGTGTGTTTGTACGTGTAGTACGTAACACCCTTGCTCGTCGTGCAGTTCAAGGTACAGCTTTTGAGTGCCTAGCAGAAACGTTCACTGGCCCAACTTTAATAGCTTTCTCTAACGAGCATCCAGGTGCTGCAGCGCGTCTTTTAAAAGACTTCGCTAAGGGTCAAGCAAAATTTGAAGTTAAAGGTGCAGCTTTCGAAGGGATGTTTATCCCTGCAGCTGATATTGATCGTTTAGCGAAACTACCAACATACGAAGAAGCACTAGCTCAGTTGATGATGACTATGAAAGAAGCATCTGCTGGCAAGTTCGTTCGTACATTGGCCGCCCTTCGCGATCAAAAACAAGACGCCGCTTAATTTTAGGCTGGCAGCTTAATAAAATTGAATTCAGAACAATAGGAAATATTTCTAATGTCTATCACTAAAGACCAAATGTTAGAAGCTTTTGCAGCAATGTCTGTAATGGAAGTAGTTGAACTAATCGAAGCTATGGAAGAGAAATTCGGCGTTTCTGCTGCTGCTGCAGTAGTTTCAGGCGGCGGCGATGCTGTTGTTGCTGAAGAGCAAACAGAATTTGACGTAGTACTTACTTCATTCGGCGAAAACAAAGTAGCTGTTATTAAAGCTCTTCGTAGCGCTACAGGTTTAGGCCTGAAAGAAGCTAAGACTATGGCTGAATCTTCTCCAATCGCAGTTAAAGAAGCTGTGTCTAAAGAAGAAGCTGCAACTCTTAAAGCTGATCTAGAAGCCGCTGGTGCTTCTGTTGAAGTTAAGTAAGCTATAATTTAGCTTGCATCACCCAAGTGATTGGGTGAAGGCTGACGGTTTTTTAACCGTTGGCCTTTTTTGCGCTTTATGCGCAGGCGATTTTTTTCACCTTTTGTCGCCAGTTTTAACAGTCCCTAGCAGAGATTACTGGTTAGGTTCTTGTCAACAAGGGTGATAGGCAAACGTGCTGATTTAATTAATATTAATTTCAGTCTTGGTCACATCTCGTAAGCAGAGGAAACCCATGGTTTACTCCTATTCTGAAAAGAAGCGTATTCGCAAAGACTTTGGTAAGCGTCCAAAAGTTTTGGACATCCCTTATTTATTGTCTATCCAGTTAGACTCTTTTAAGAAGTTCACCGATCATGACCCTACGGGTGAGCGTGGCTTAGAAGCCGCATTCCGTAGCGTTTTTCCTATCAAGAGCTTTTCTGGCTATTCTGAGCTGCAATATGTCAGCTACAAGCTAGGTGAGCCAGTTTTTGATGTGAAAGAATGTCAGATCCGCGGTGTAACTTATTCGGCACCACTACGCGTTAAATTACGCATGGTGTTGTTTGACCGTGAAGCTGCTGCTGGCACTGTTAAAGACATTAAAGAGCAAGAAGTCTACATGGGTGATATTCCTATGATGACGAATAACGGTACTTTCGTTATTAACGGTACTGAGCGTGTAATCGTGTCTCAGTTACACCGTTCTCCAGGTGTGTTCTTTGATCATGACCGTGGTAAAACCCACTCTTCTGGTAAGGTGCTGTATAACGCACGTATTATTCCTTACCGTGGTTCATGGCTTGACTTTGAATTTGATCCTAAAGATGCTCTATTCGTTCGTATCGACCGTCGTCGTAAATTACCGGCAACGATCATTTTACGTGCGCTTGAATATTCTACTCAAGATATCCTCGATTTATTCTTCGAGCGTATTGAGTTTAAGATTAAAAAAGAATCATTAGTCATGGCACTTGTGCCTGACCGCCTACGTGGTGAAACTGCTGGCTATGACATTAAAGATGCTGAAGGCGCTTTATTGGTTGAAGCTGGTCGTCGCATTACTGCACGTCACATTAAGCAACTTGAAAAAACCAACACTACTGAACTAGAAGTGCCAGTAGATTATATTGTTGGTAAGTATGCTGCTCAAGACTACATCGATGAAGATACCGGTGAAGTGTTAGTGACTGCAAACAGCGAGATTACCTTAGAAGATTTAGCTAAGCTATCACTTGCTGGTATTAAGAATATTGATACATTATTTATCAATGATCTTGATCACGGTGCTTACATTGCTGACACATTACGAATTGATTCAACAACTAACCGCTTAGAAGCGCTAGTTGAAATCTATCGTATGATGCGTCCTGGTGAGCCACCAACCAAAGATGCAGCTGAAGGTTTATTTCAAAACCTATTCTTTAGTGAAGAACGTTATGACTTATCTAAAGTAGGTCGTATGAAGTTCAACCGTCGTCTTGAGATTGCTGAAGACGAAGGTAACGGTGTGTTGTCTAAAGAAGACATCGTATCTGTTATGAAGAAAATCATCGAAATCCGTAACGGTTATGATGAAGTCGACGATATTGACCACTTAGGTAACCGTCGTATTCGTAGCGTTGGTGAAATGGCTGAAAACCAGTTCCGTGTTGGTTTAGTCCGTGTTGAGCGTGCTGTTCGTGAACGTCTATCTTTAGGCGATTTAAACGAGCTTATGCCACAAGACTTAATTAACGCTAAGCCAATTTCTGCGGCAGTGAAAGAATTCTTTGGTTCTTCACAGTTGTCACAGTTTATGGATCAAAACAACCCGCTATCAGAAGTAACGCATAAGCGTCGTATTTCTGCGCTTGGCCCAGGTGGTTTGACTCGTGAGCGTGCTGGTTTCGAAGTTCGTGACGTACATCCAACTCACTACGGTCGTTTATGTCCAATTGAGACCCCTGAAGGTCCAAACATTGGTCTAATCAACTCGTTAGCAAGTTTTGCGCGTACTAACTCTTACGGCTTCTTAGAAACACCTTACCGCAAAGTGGTTGATGGTGTGATTACTGATGATGTTGAATACTTATCAGCAATCGAAGAAGGTCGTTACGTTATTGCTCAGGCTAACATCGAAGTTGATGCTGATGGCCGTATGGCAGAAGAACAAATTGCTTGTCGTCACAAAGGTGAATCTACCTTTATGCGTGCAGCTGATGTTCAGTATATGGACGTATCTCCACAACAGATTATTTCTGTTGCAGCATCATTAATTCCGTTCTTAGAACACGATGATGCTAACCGCGCATTGATGGGTGCAAACATGCAACGTCAAGCAGTACCAACTTTACGTGCTGATAAGCCGTTAGTCGGAACGGGTATTGAACGTACTCTTGCTGTTGACTCTGGTGTGGTTGTAGCTGCTAAACGTGGCGGTGTGGTTGATTATGTTGATGCTAGCCGTATCGTAGTTAAAGTAAATGAAGATGAGCTACACGCAGGTGAAGCCGGTATCGACATTTATAACCTAACTAAATATACCCGTTCAAACCAAAACACTTGTATTAACCAACGTCCTTGTTGTTCTGTTGGTGAGCCAGTGGTTCGTGGTGACGTATTGGCAGATGGTCCATCTACCGATTTAGGTGATTTGGCTCTTGGTCAGAACATGCGTATCGCGTTCATGCCTTGGAACGGTTATAACTTCGAAGATTCGATCTTAATTTCTGAGCGCGTAGCGCAAGAAGATCGTTTCACTACTATCCATATCCAAGAGCTTTCTTGTATTGCTCGTGATACTAAATTGGGTAGCGAAGAAATCACTGCTGATATTCCAAACGTAGGTGAGTCTGCTTTATCAAAACTAGATGAATCAGGTATCGTTTATATTGGTGCAGAAGTGAAGGGTGGCGACATTCTAGTGGGTAAAGTGACACCTAAGGGTGAAACACAGTTAACCCCTGAAGAGAAACTACTCCGAGCTATTTTTGGTGAAAAAGCTTCTGACGTTAAGGACAGCTCATTACGTGTTCCTAACTCAGTTAAAGGCACCATCATCGACGTACAGGTATTTACCCGTGACGGCGTTGAGAAAGACAAACGTGCGCTTGAAATTGAAGACATGCATGTTCGCCAAGCTCGTAAAGACTTAGGCGAAGAGTTCAAGATCCTTGAAGAAGGCGTATTGGGCCGTGCACGTAACTTGTTACTGTCTGTGGGTTATTCTGAAGCTAAGTTAGCTGAGATACCACGTAAAGACGTATTGATTCAAGTTATCGACGATGAAACCAAACAAACTGAATTAGAGCAGTTAGCTGAACAGCACGAAGAGCTAAAAGCTGACTTTGATAAGACATTTGAAATCAAGCGTCGTAAGATCACCCAAGGTGATGACTTGGCTCCTGGTGTATTGAAGATTGTTAAGGTTTACCTTGCAGTTAAACGTACTATCCAGCCTGGTGACAAGATGGCAGGTCGTCATGGTAACAAAGGTGTTATCTCGAAGATTTGTCCTGTTGAAGACATGCCATACGATGAAGAAGGTAACCCTGTAGACATCGTACTTAACCCATTGGGCGTACCATCGCGTATGAACATTGGTCAGGTACTTGAAGTCCATATGGGCGCAGCAGCTAAGGGTATCGGTAATAAGATTACTGCTATGCTTGAAGAGCAGCGTGAAATTGCCGAACTTCGTGGTTACATCAAGCAAGTGTACGAATTAGGTGATGACGTGCTTCAGCGCGTTGATATCGATTCGTTTACTGATGATGAAGTTGTGCGCTTGGCTACCAACCTTAAAGGTGGTATTCCAATTGCTACACCAGCATTCGACGGTGCTAAAGAGAAAGAGATCAAGCAAATGCTTGCTCTTGCAGGCTTACCTGAGTCTGGTCAGTTGACATTATGTGACGGCCGTACCGGTAACGAATTTGAGCGTAAAGTAACCGTTGGTTACATGTATATGCTTAAATTGAACCACTTAGTTGATGACAAGATGCATGCTCGTTCTACGGGTTCATACAGCTTAGTGACTCAACAACCATTGGGCGGTAAAGCTCAATTCGGTGGTCAGCGTTTCGGTGAGATGGAAGTGTGGGCACTTGAAGCATATGGTGCTGCTTATACTCTACAAGAAATGCTAACAGTTAAGTCAGATGACGTTAACGGTCGTACTCAGATGTATAAAAACATCGTCGACGGTAACCATCAGATGCAACCAGGCATGCCTGAGTCTTTCAACGTATTGTTGAAGGAAATTCGTTCACTTGGTATTAATATCGAGTTGGACCAAGAGTAAGCATCGCACTTAAGCAATGTTTGGTAACCAAGGGTGCTTTGCAGCAGCAAAGCACCTGGTTTAACTCCTTCAGGAGAGAAACGTGAAAGACTTATTAAAGTTTCTTAAACAGCAAAGTAAGACTGAAGAATTTAACGGTATAAAAATTGGTTTGGCCTCGCCAGACCTAATCCGTTCTTGGTCTTTTGGTGAAGTAAAGAAGCCAGAAACCATTAACTACCGTACATTCAAGCCTGAACGTGAAGGTTTGTTCTGTGCGCGTATCTTTGGTCCAGTTAAAGATTACGAATGTTTGTGTGGTAAATACAAGCGTTTGAAGCATCGTGGTGTTATTTGTGAAAAGTGTGGCGTAGAAGTTACCCAGACTAAAGTGCGTCGTGAGCGCATGGGTCACATTGATCTGGCTAGCCCAGTTGCCCACATTTGGTTCTTAAAATCACTTCCGTCACGTATCGGCTTAATGCTAGATATGACGTTACGTGATATTGAACGCGTACTGTATTTCGAATCATTTGTTGTGATCGAGCCTGGCATGACCACGCTTGAACGCGGCCAAATGCTAACCGAAGAAACGTATCTTGATGCGTTAGAAGAATACGGTGACGAGTTTGAAGCTAAGATGGGTGCTGAAGCAGTTCTTGAATTGCTACGTGCTATCAACTTAGCTGAACAGATCGAGCAAATGCGTGAAGAGTTGCCTTCAATTAACTCTGAAACCCGTCGCAAGAAGGTCACTAAGCGCCTTAAGCTGATGGAAGCATTCTTCACATCTGGCAACAAGCCAGAGTGGATGATCTTAAAAGTATTACCGGTTCTTCCACCTGATCTACGTCCATTAGTGCCGTTAGATGGTGGTCGTTTCGCGACATCTGATCTTAACGATCTTTATCGTCGTGTGATTAACCGTAACAACCGCTTAAAGCGTCTGTTAGATTTAGCTGCGCCTGACATTATCGTACGTAACGAAAAACGTATGTTACAAGAATCAGTTGATGCGCTATTAGACAACGGTCGTCGCGGTCGTGCTATTACCGGTTCTAACAAGCGTCCGCTTAAATCTCTTGCTGATATGATCAAGGGTAAGCAAGGTCGTTTCCGTCAGAACTTACTTGGTAAGCGTGTTGACTATTCAGGCCGTTCGGTAATTACCGTAGGTCCTACTTTACGTCTGCATCAGTGTGGTCTTCCTAAGAAGATGGCGCTTGAGCTATTCAAACCATTCATTTACGGTAAATTAGAAGCGCGTGGTTTAGCGACTACTATTAAAGCTGCTAAGAAAATGGTTGAACGCGAACAGGCTGAAGTATGGGATGTGTTAGACGAAGTAATTCGTGAACATCCAGTAATGCTTAACCGTGCACCAACACTTCACAGACTGGGTATTCAAGCATTTGAACCTGTACTGATTGAAGGTAAAGCAATTCAATTGCATCCGTTAGTTTGTGCGGCATACAACGCCGACTTCGACGGTGACCAAATGGCGGTTCACGTACCATTAACGCTTGAAGCTCAGTTAGAAGCTCGTGCGCTAATGATGTCTACCAACAACATTTTGTCACCAGCTAACGGTGAGCCAGTAATTACTCCGTCTCAGGACGTTGTATTAGGCTTGTACTACACCAGCCGTGAATGTATTAACGGTCGCGGTGAAGGTATGGCATTCGCTGATGTGTCAGAAGTAGAAAAAGCTTACGCTACTGGTGTTGCTGAACTACATGCTCGCGTTAAAGTGCGTATTACTGAAACGAACATCGCAGAAGATGGCGAAAGAACGAAAGCAACTCGTATCATTGATACGACTGTGGGTCGTGCTCTTTTATCATTAATTTTGCCTGAAGGCTTATCGTATGATTTGGTTAACCAAAACATGGGTAAGAAACAGATCTCTAAGCTGTTGAACACTTGTTATCGTCAACTAGGTCTTAAAGATACCGTTATCTTTGCTGACCAATTGATGTATACAGGTTTCCGTTTTGCAACCATTTCTGGTGCCTCTGTTGGTATCGATGACATGGTTATTCCAGACGAGAAATACACCTTAGTAGCAGACGCTGAAGCTGAAGTACTTGAAATTCAAGAGCAGTTCCAGTCAGGTCTTGTTACTGCCGGTGAGCGTTACAACAAAGTCATCGATATCTGGGCAAGCGCGAACGAAAAAGTTTCAAAAGCGATGATGGAAAACCTGTCAACTGAGACAGTGATTA
Organism: Shewanella sp. S1-58-MNA-CIBAN-0166; assembly: GCF_040310085.1. NCBI lineage: Bacteria > Pseudomonadati > Pseudomonadota > Gammaproteobacteria > Alteromonadales > Shewanellaceae > Shewanella > Shewanella sp. S1-58-MNA-CIBAN-0166. The sequence continues at coordinate 15,504 of NZ_JBEOPN010000039.1, forward strand.
ACCGTGATGGCGTACCTGAGCAACAAGCTTCGTTTAACAGCATCTATATGATGGCTGACTCGGGCGCTCGTGGTAGTGCTGCACAGATCCGTCAGTTAGCGGGTATGCGTGGTTTGATGGCTAAGCCAGATGGCTCAATCATCGAAACCCCAATTACGGCTAACTTCCGTGAAGGTCTAAACGTACTTCAGTACTTTATTTCTACTCACGGTGCGCGTAAAGGTCTTGCCGATACAGCATTGAAGACAGCTAACTCGGGTTACTTAACCCGTCGTTTAGTAGACGTTGCACAAGACTTAGTGGTTATCGAAGATGACTGTGGTGTTGAGCATGGTCTTACAATGAAACCGCTTATTGAAGGTGGTGATGTTGTTGAGCCATTGCGTGAACGTGTTCTAGGTCGTGTGGTTGCTCTTGACGTAATGAAGCCTGGTACTGATGAAGTGCTTGCTCCACGCAACACACTTCTTGATGAAGCATGGTGTAATACGTTAGAAGAACACAGTATTGATGAAGTGATTGTACGTTCTGTAATTACCTGTGACACAGACTTCGGTGTGTGTGCAGCGTGTTATGGTCGTGACTTGGCGCGTGGTCATATTATTAACCACGGTGAAGCTATTGGTGTTGTTGCAGCACAGTCTATCGGTGAGCCTGGAACACAGTTAACCATGCGTACCTTCCACATTGGTGGTGCGGCATCTCGAGCTTCTGCAGAAAACAACGTTCAAGTTAAGAACGCCGGTTCTCTGAAGTTACACAATGCTAAGCATGTTTCTAACATCGACGGTAAGCTCGTTATCGTATCGCGTTCTTCTGAGTTAGCCATCATCGATGAGCTAGGTCGTGAGAAAGAGCGTTATAAAGTGCCTTACGGTACAGTGTTAGAGAAATTGGAAGAGAGTGAAGTTGCAGCTGGCGAAATCATCGCTAACTGGGATCCACATACTCACCCAATTATTTCTGAAGTTGCTGGTAGTGTGAAGTTCGTTGACATGATTGACGGTGTCACTATGACGCGTCAAACAGATGAGTTAACGGGTCTATCTTCTGTCGTTGTGCTCGATGTCGGTGCGCGTACTTCAGCCGGTAAAGAATTGCGTCCAGCAATTCGCTTAGTTGATGCCGATGGTAATGACTTAATGATCCCTGGTACTGAAGTACCAGCTCAATACTTCTTACCGGGTAACGCGATTGTATCGAAAGATGATAACGCAAAAATCAACGTTGGTGACCCATTAGCACGTATTCCACAAGAATCGTCTAAAACTCGCGACATCACCGGTGGTCTACCACGTGTTGCTGACTTATTCGAAGCGCGTAAACCAAAAGAGCCTGCAATTCTTGCAGAAATCTCTGGTACTATCTCGTTCGGTAAGGAAACTAAGGGTAAACGTCGTCTAGTGATCACTCCTGCAGATGGTAGTGAACATTATGAAGAGATGATCCCTAAGTGGCGTAACTTGAACGTGTTCGAAGGTGAAAAAGTCGAACGTGGTGAAGTTATTGCAGACGGTCCAGAAGCGGCTCATGACATCTTGCGTCTTCGTGGTATCCACAACGTAGCAAACTACATTGTGAACGAAGTACAGGACGTTTACCGTCTTCAGGGCGTTAAGATCAACGATAAGCACATCGAAGTTATCATTCGTCAAATGTTACGTAAGTGTCTAATCACTTCAACAGGCGACACTGAGTTCTTAGAAGGTGAGCAAGCAGAAGTATCACGCGTGAAGATTGCTAACCGTGAGCTAATCGCTCAAGGTAAAACACCTGCAACGTTTGAACGTGAATTACTCGGTATTACCAAAGCTTCTTTGGCAACTGAATCATTCATCTCTGCTGCATCGTTCCAGGAAACCACTCGTGTGTTAACTGAAGCGGCCGTTGGCGGTAAGAGCGATCCATTACGTGGTTTGAAAGAAAACGTAATCGTAGGTCGTTTGATCCCAGCAGGTACAGGTTATGCTTATCACAAAACCCGTAACGAAGAACGTGCTAAAGTATTAAGCTCTCGTGGCAAAGTGGAAACTACTACAGTAACCGCAAGCGAAGCTGAAAAGAACCTAGCAGATCTACTAAATCTGGCCGGTAGCCAAGATTAAGTTAGTATTTTGTTAAAAAAAGGCGCCAATGGCGCCTTTTTTATTGGAATTTGCACGAAAAGTTGTCTATTTCTTGACAGGCAGCCATTACCTTTCTAAAATTCCGCGTCCCACCATTGTGGGATATAGATTTTTCACACCTAATTGTTGAGCTTAAATCAACTTTCGGAGCTATACATGGCAACTGTTAACCAGTTGGTACGTAAGCCACGCTCGCCAAAAGTCGAAAAGACTAATGTGCCTGCGTTGAATGCGTGTCCACAAAAACGTGGTGTTTGTACTCGTGTGTACACTACAACACCTAAAAAACCTAACTCTGCACTACGTAAAGTAGCTCGTGTGCGTCTAACTAACGGTTTCGAAGTAACTTCGTATATCGGTGGTGAAGGCCATAACTTGCAAGAGCACAGTGTAATCCTAATCCGTGGTGGTCGTGTTAAAGACTTACCTGGTGTGCGTTACCACACTGTTCGTGGCGCATTAGACTGTGCTGGCGTGACTTCACGTCGCCAAGGCCGTTCTAAGTACGGTGCTAAGCGTCCTAAGTCTTAACGTATCCCGTTTAAGTAAGGCCAAGCTAGTATTTATTTGACATTCCAGTTTTGGAAATACCTGAAGCATACGGAGAATTAATATGCCAAGACGTCGCGTTGTAGGACAACGTAAAATCCTACCAGATCCAAAGTTTCACAGTGAGTTGTTGGCTAAGTTCATCAACGTCATTATGCAGGACGGCAAAAAGTCGACTGCAGAAAAAATTATCTACAAGGCACTAGATGTTGTCGCTGAAAAGAAAAGCGAAAATCATTTAAGTATCCTTGAAGCAGCCCTTGATAACGTTCGCCCATCAGTCGAAGTTAAATCTCGTCGTGTTGGTGGTTCTACTTATCAAGTACCATGTGAAGTTCGTCCAGTGCGTCGTAACGCACTAGCGATGCGCTGGTTAGTTGAAGCTGCTCGCAAGCGTGGTGAAAAATCTATGGCTCTACGTCTAGCAGGTGAAATGCTAGATGCGTCTGAAAACAAAGGTACTGCGGTTAAGAAGCGTGAAGACGTGCATCGCATGGCTGAAGCTAACAAAGCCTTTGCCCATTACCGTTGGTAATATGATGGAGCGGACTTCGGTCCGCTCCATATTGTTGATATTGCTAAAGCCAAAAGCTTTAGTTGAGAGGGTATAAATAGTGGCTCGTACAACCCCAATTGAGCGTTATCGTAATATCGGTATTGTAGCTCATGTGGATGCAGGTAAAACTACCACAACAGAACGTGTTCTGTTCTATACCGGTATGTCTCATAAAATCGGTGAGGTGCATGACGGCGCCGCCACGACAGATTGGATGGTACAAGAGCAAGAGCGTGGTATTACTATCACCTCAGCTGCTGTAACCACATTTTGGCGCGGAATGGAGGCTCAATTCGCTGAACACCGAATTAATATCATCGATACCCCAGGTCACGTAGACTTCACTATTGAAGTCGAGCGTTCATTACGCGTACTCGATGGCGCTGTAGTAGTATTTTGCGGCTCGTCAGGCGTTGAACCACAATCTGAAACAGTATGGCGTCAAGCTGACAAATACCACGTTCCGCGTTTGGTGTTTGTTAATAAGATGGACCGTGCAGGTGCAGATTTTGACCGTGTAATAAATCAAATTCGTAACCGCCTTGGCGCGACTTGTGTGCCGATTCAATTGAACATTGGTACAGAAGAAAACTTCAAGGGTGTTATTGATTTAATTAAGATGAAAGCCATTAACTGGTCTGAAACAGATCAGGGTATGACCTTCACTTATGAAGACATTCCTGCAAATCTAGCGGCAAAAGCTGCAGAAATGCATGAGTATCTCGTGGAAGCAGCAGCTGAAGCCTCAGATGAACTGATGAACAAATACCTTGAAGAAGGTGAGTTGTCAGAAGTCGAGATCAAAACAGCGTTGCGTCAGCGCACAATTAACAATGAGATCGTGTTAGCCACTTGCGGTTCTGCATTTAAGAACAAAGGTGTGCAAGCGGTACTCGATGCGGTAGTTGACTTCTTACCCGCGCCTATTGATGTTCCTGCAATTACAGGTATCGATGAAAGCGAAAATGAAGTAAAACGCCCACCAGATGACAATGCCCCTTTTGCGGCTTTAGCATTTAAAATTGCGACTGATCCATTTGTTGGTACACTGACCTTTATCCGCGTGTATTCAGGTGTACTTGAATCAGGTGCTGGTGTTTATAATTCTGTTAAACAGAAACGTGAACGAGTAGGTCGAATTGTGCAAATGCACGCAAATGACCGAACAGAACTGAAAGAAGTACGTGCTGGCGATATTGCAGCTGCTATCGGTCTTAAAGATGTAACAACCGGTGATACTCTTTGCGATAATAATCACAGAGTGATTCTTGAGCGCATGGATTTCCCTGAACCCGTAATTACCATAGCCGTTGAGCCACGTTCAAAAGCAGACCAAGATAAAATGGGAATTGCGCTGCAAAAATTAGCAGCAGAAGATCCATCATTCAAAGTTGAGACTGATGAAGAGTCGGCACAAACACTAATATCTGGTATGGGCGAATTGCATCTAGACATTATCGTTGACCGTATGCGTCGCGAATTTGGTGTAGAGTGTAACGTAGGTAAACCTCAGGTTGCTTACCGTGAAACAATTCGTTCTAAAGTAGAAGTGGAAGGTAAATTCGTACGTCAATCTGGCGGACGTGGCCAATTTGGTCATGTTTGGTTAAGAATTGAACCACTCGAAGAGGGTGCGGGCTACGAATTTGTTAACGAGATTGTAGGTGGTGTAGTTCCTCGTGAATTCATTCCTGCCGTTGACAAAGGTATTCAAGAACAGATGAAGAATGGCGTATTAGCCGGCTATCCTGTACTTGATGTGAGAGTCAGTTTGTTTGATGGTTCATATCATGATGTGGACTCGAACGAAATGGCGTTCAAAATTGCAGGTTCTATGGGCTTCAAAAAGGGTGCGCTAGAAGCGACCCCTGTGTTGCTCGAACCTTGTATGAAAGTAGAAGTAACTACACCTGAAGATTATATGGGCGATGTTGTGGGTGATTTAAACCGCCGTCGTGGCATAATTGAAGGTATGGACGATGGCATCGCAGGTGTTAAACTTGTCCATGCAGTAGTGCCTCTATCTGAAATGTTTGGTTATGCGACTGATTTGCGCTCTGCATCTCAGGGTCGTGCCTCATACTCTATGGAGTTTTTGAAGTACGCAGATGCACCGCAAAACATTGCAAAAGCGATTATAGAATCTCGTAACTAATATTGGTTACGGCATCAATGTTATATTGCTCGAATTAATCGAGCACTTCTGAAAAGAAAGGAATATATCGTGGCAAAAGCTAAATTTGAACGTATTAAGCCTCACGTAAACGTGGGCACCATTGGTCACGTTGACCATGGTAAAACAACTTTAACAGCAGCAATCTCTGCCGTTTTGTCTAAAACTTATGGTGGTGAAGTTAAAAACTTCGCTCAAATCGATAACGCTCCAGAAGAGCGTGAGCGCGGTATTACAATTAATACTTCTCACATCGAATATGACACACCAATTCGTCACTACGCACACGTAGATTGTCCAGGTCACGCGGATTATGTTAAAAACATGATTACCGGTGCTGCACAGATGGACGGCGCAATCTTAGTAGTTGCTGCTACAGACGGCCCAATGCCACAGACACGTGAGCACATCTTGCTTTCACGTCAAGTAGGCGTACCTTTCATCATCGTATTCATGAACAAATGTGACATGGTAGATGACGAAGAATTACTAGAATTAGTAGAAATGGAAGTGCGTGAGCTTCTTTCAGAATACGACTTCCCAGGTGATGATTTACCAGTAATTCAAGGTTCAGCTCTTAAGGCACTAGAAGGCCAGCCAGAGTGGGAAGCAAAAATTCTTGAGCTTGCAGAAGCCCTAGATACTTATATTCCAGAACCAGCTCGTGACATCGATAAGCCATTCCTACTACCAATCGAAGATGTATTCTCGATTTCAGGTCGTGGTACAGTGGTAACAGGTCGTGTTGAACGTGGTATCGTTCGCGTATCAGACGAAGTTGAAATTGTTGGTGTTCGTCCAACAACTAAAACAACGTGTACTGGTGTAGAAATGTTCCGCAAGCTACTTGACGAAGGTCGTGCTGGCGAAAACTGTGGTGTGTTATTACGTGGTACTAAGCGTGATGACGTAGAACGTGGTCAAGTACTAGCTAAGCCTGGTTCAATTAACCCACACACAACTTTCGAATCAGAAGTTTACGTGTTGTCAAAAGAAGAAGGCGGACGTCATACTCCATTCTTCAAAGGCTACCGTCCACAATTCTTCTTCCGTACAACAGACGTAACAGGCACAATTGAGTTACCAGAAGGCGTAGAAATGGTTATGCCTGGTGATAACATCAAGATGGTCGTTACTCTGATTTACCCAATCGCGATGGACGACGGTTTACGTTTCGCTATCCGTGAAGGTGGCCGTACAGTTGGTGCAGGTGTTGTAGCTAAAATTATCGCGTAATAGCGAGTTTAGTGAACACTAAAAAAGTAACAATCATTAGTAGCATTAACACATAAAATGTGTAAAATGCGCGGCAGTTGATTGTAAGAAGACTTTTAGAAGACTATTTACACAATGGGCTTGATCTTAGAAAGAAGATCTGTATAATTGCCCACTCGCTGACTAGTGCAGCGTAAATTATAATGTTTAACCAAGTAGGTTACTCATTTTCACAGCGACTCCGATTGGGAGTCGAACGGTTAAATCATCTCGCTCTGCTTTTCCATTAGGAAGAAGCTAGAGGGTGATTTTTTATATGTCCATTTTAGGAGCTCTGGTCAATGCAGAACCAAAGAATCCGTATCCGCTTGAAAGGCTTTGATCATCGTTTAATTGATCAGTCTACAGCGGAAATCGTTGAAACTGCTAAGCGTACAGGCGCGCAGGTTCGTGGTCCAATTCCACTACCTACTCGCAAAGAGCGTTATACCGTTTTGATCTCTCCGCACGTTAATAAAGATGCTCGTGATCAGTACGAAATTCGTACCCACAAGCGTTTAGTTGACATCGTAGAGCCAACAGAAAAGACTGTAGACGCATTAATGCGTTTAGATCTTGCGGCTGGTGTCGACGTTCAGATTAGCTTAGGTTAATTGAGATCCTTAGAAGAGGTTTGAGAGATGGCTATCGGTCTTATTGGTCGTAAAGTGGGTATGACTCGCATCTTCACTGAAGATGGTACGTCAATCCCTGTAACAGTAATCGAGATTGCAGGCAACCGCGTTACTCAAGTGAAAACTTTAGAAACAGACGGTTATCGTGCACTTCAAGTGACTACTGGTACCAAAAAAGCCAATCGCATCACTAAAGCAGAAGCAGGTCACTTTGCCAAGGGCGGCGTAGAAGCTGGTCGTGGTTTGTGGGAAATGCGTTTAGCAGATGGTGAAGGCGAAGGCATTGAAGTTGGTGCTGAAATTAATGTTGATATTTTCGCTGAGACAGTGAAAGTAGATGTTACTGGTCAATCAAAGGGTAAAGGTTTCCAAGGCGGCGTTAAGCGTTGGAACTTCCGTACTCAAGATATGACACATGGTAACTCTTTGGCACACCGTTCGAATGGTTCTATCGGTCAGAACCAAACGCCTGGTCGTGTATTCAAAGGCAAGAAAATGTCAGGCCATATGGGTGCTGAGCAAGTAACAACTCAAAATCTACACGTAGTACGTGTTGATGCAGAGCGTAACTTGTTGTTAGTACGCGGCGCAGTTCCAGGCGCTACCAATGGTGACTTGATTATCAAGCCAGCAGTTAAAGCTTAAGGTCTGAGGAGATAGTAATGGAATTGGTATTGAAAGACGCCCAGAGCGCTCTTGAAGTTTCCGAAACTACCTTCGGCCGTGACTTTAACGAGGCATTGGTTCATCAGGTAGTTGTAGCATATGCTGCAAACGCGCGTCAGGGCACTCGTGCTCAAAAGACTCGTGCGGAAGTAACTGGCTCAGGCAAAAAGCCTTGGCGCCAGAAAGGCACAGGCCGCGCTCGTGCCGGTAGTGTTAAAGGCCCAATCTGGCGTGGCGGTGGCGTAACATTCGCTGCTAAAACACAAGATCACAGCCAAAAAGTTAACAAGAAGATGTACCGTGGTGCTCTAAAGAGCATATTCTCTGAATTGGTACGTCAAGAGCGTCTAGTTGTTGTTGAATCGTTTGGTGTTGAAGCTCCTAAAACTAAAGAGCTGAAAGCTAAATTAAAAGCAATGAACTTAGAAGATGTTCTAATTGTTACAGCTGAAGTTGATGAGAATTTATTCTTAGCAGCTCGCAACTTATACAAAGTTGACGTGCGTGACGTAGCGGGTCTTGACCCAGTGAGTCTAATTGCGTTCAACACTGTTCTTGTTACTGCTGATGCAGTGAAGCAAATCGAGGAGATGCTAGCATGATCCGCGAAGAACGTTTGCTAAAAGTTATTCTTGGTCCACATATCTCTGAAAAGAGTACTGTGCTTGCTGAGAAAAACAACACTGTAGTTTTCCGCGTAGCCATCGATGCAACTAAAGCAGAGATTAAAGCTGCAGTAGCGAAGCTATTTGAAGTTGAAGTTGATTCTGTTCGCACTTTAGTTAATAAAGGCAAAACCAAGCGTACCGGTGGCCGTGTAGGTCGTCGTATCGATTGGAAAAAAGCTTATGTTACTTTAGCTGCTGGTGCTGAAATCGATTTCGTCGGCGGCGCTGAATAAGCAAAGGAGAATTATCATGGCAGTTATTAAGTGTAAGCCAACCTCTCCAGGTCGTCGCCACGTAGTTAAAGTGGTGAATACGGACCTGCATAAGGGTAAACCTTTTGCTGGCCTGTTGGCGAAAAAAACTAAAAGTGGTGGCCGTAATAATACTGGCCGTATCACTGTACGCCACGTAGGTGGTGGACATAAGCAGCACTATCGTATTGTTGACTTTAAACGCAACAAAGATGGTATCCCTGCGAAAGTTGAACGTCTTGAATACGATCCAAACCGTACAGCGCACATCGCGCTAGTACTGTATGCAGATGGTGAGCGTCGTTATATTCTTGCTGCAAAAGGCATGAAAGCTGGCGACCCAATCCAATCTGGCTTGGATGCAGAAATCAAGACTGGTAACGCTAGACCGTTACGCAACATTCCAGTAGGTAGTGTTGTACACGCTGTCGAAATGAAGCCTGGTAAAGGCGCTCAAATCGCACGTTCAGCTGGTGCTTATGTACAAGTTGTTGCTCGTGATGGTGCTTATGCAACTCTACGTCTTCGCTCTGGCGAAATGCGTAAAGTTCCAGTAGATTGCCGCGCGACATTTGGTGAAGTTGGTAATGCCGAGCACATGCTACGCCAGTTAGGCAAAGCAGGTGCTAAGCGCTGGAGAGGCGTACGCCCTACAGTTCGAGGTGTTGCAATGAACCCAGTAGACCATCCACATGGTGGTGGTGAAGGCCGTACTTCTGGTGGACGTCATCCAGTGAGTCCATGGGGTGTGCCGACTAAGGGTTATAAAACTCGTAGCAACAAGCGCACTGATAAGTACATCGTACGTCGTCGTAATAAATAGTAAGAGGATTCGCCATGCCACGTTCTCTCAAGAAAGGTCCCTTCATTGACCTGCACTTGCTGAAGAAGGTAGAGAAAGCGATGGAAGCGGGAGACAAAAAGCCAATTAAGACTTGGTCTCGTCGCTCAATGATCATCCCTAATATGATTGGGTTGACCATCGCTGTCCATAATGGTCGTCAGCACGTACCTGTGTTCGTAACTGACGAAATGATCGGCCACAAGCTTGGTGAATTTTCACCAACTCGCACTTATCGCGGCCATGCTGCAGATAAGAAAGCGAAGAAGCGTTAATACGGGAGGAATAAGATGGAAGTTTTAGCTAAACATCGTTTTGCTCGTACGTCTGCGCAGAAGGCCCGTCTAGTTGCTGATCAAATTCGCGGATTGCCTGTTTCTAAGGCACTCGAGATTTTGACATTCAGCCCCAAGAAAGCCGCCGTACTAGTAAAAAAAGTACTTGACTCAGCTATCGCAAACGCCGAACACAACGAAGGTGCTGACATTGATGAGCTTAAAGTTGGAGCCGTCTTCGTAGATGAAGGCCCAACAATGAAGCGTATCATGCCACGTGCTAAAGGCCGCGCTGATCGTATCATGAAGCGTACCAGTCACATCACTGTGGTTGTAGCAGATCGCTAGGAGAAGAGAGCAATGGGACAGAAAGTACATCCTAATGGTATCCGTCTGGGTATCACTAAGCCTTGGATCTCTACCTGGTACGCAGATAAGTCAGACTATGCAAATAATCTGAACAGCGACTGGGAAGTGCGTCAATATTTAACTGAAAAGTTAAAAGCCGCATCAGTATCTAAGATTGTTATTGAACGCCCAGCGAAAAGCATCCGCGTTACTATTCACACTGCCCGTCCAGGTATTGTGATTGGTAAGAAAGGTGAAGACGTTGAAGTATTACGTGCCTATGTGTCTAAAATCACTGGTACTACTGCTCAAATCAACATCGCTGAGATCCGTAAGCCTGAATTAGACGCTAAGCTCGTTGCTGACTCTATTGCTCAGCAGTTAGAGCGTCGTGTTATGTTCCGTCGTGCTATGAAGCGCGCAGTACAAAACGCAATGCGCATTGGTGCTCAAGGTATCAAAGTTCAAGTGAGCGGCCGTTTAGGCGGCGCTGAAATTGCGCGTGCAGAATGGTATCGTGAAGGTCGTGTACCTTTGCATACTTTGCGTGCTGATATCGACTATTCAACCGCAGAAAGTCACACTCAATACGGTGTGATTGGTATTAAAGTTTGGATCTTCAAAGGCGAAGTTCTAGACGGTTTAGTACCTGCTATTGAAGAGCCTAAGCAGCAACCTAAGCGTAAGCCTCGTGGTAAATAGGAGAAACTTTTATGCTGCAACCTAAACGTATGAAGTTTCGCAAGATGTTCAAGGGCCGCAACCGTGGTCTAGCGAACGGTACTGAAGTTAGCTTTGGTACTTTCGGTTTGAAAGCAGTCGGCCGTGGCCGTTTAACTGCACGTCAAATTGAATCTGCACGTCGTGCCATGACACGTCATGTTAAACGTCAAGGACAAATTTGGATTCGAGTTTTCCCTGACAAGCCAATTACCTCTAAGCCTCTTGAAGTGCGTATGGGTAAAGGTAAAGGTAACGTTGAATACTGGGTATGTCAGATTCAACCTGGTAAGGTTCTTTACGAGATGGATGGTGTTCCTGAGTCGTTGGCTCGTGAAGCCTTCGCTTTGGCTTCTGCCAAACTTCCTCTGAAGACTACCTTCGTAACTAAGACGGTGATGTAATGAAAGCGAGCGAACTAAGAGAAAAGAGCGTTGAAGAACTTAACGCTGAATTACTTGGTCTGCTGCGTGAGCAGTTTAACCTGCGTATGCAACACGCTACTGGTCAGTTGACTCAAACGAATCAGTTGAAACTAGTGCGTCGTAACATTGCACGTGTTAAGACCATTATTACTTCTAAGGCAGGTGTGTAATGTCTGATAAAGCCCGTACTTTGCAAGGTAAAGTAATTAGCAACAAAATGGATAAGTCTATTACTGTTGCTATTGAGCGCCAAGTGAAACATCCTATTTATGGGAAGTACATTAAGCGTACAACTAAGATCCATGCACATGACGAAACTAATCAGTGTAATGAAGGGGATTTCGTGGCTATTAGCCAGTGTCGTCCTCTATCTAAGACTAAGTCTTGGACACTAGCTGAAGTAGTAACAAAAGCCTAATCTCGATTAGGTTAACGTAAACGGCCCCAGTATTTGGGGCCGTTTGTTTTTTTTGCTATGCATTCCAAAAATGTGTGTTATACTTGCGCGCCAATTTTGAGTAAATTATTACTTGAATTTGGTTCAAATATACTCCCATAGTGGGATTGTGTAGTAACGATAGCGGAGCACTTGAAATGATCCAAATGCAATCGACTCTAGACGTCGCATGTAACAGCGGCGCACGCAGAGTTCAGTGTATTAAGGTCTTGGGTGGCTCTCATCGTCGTTATGCCGGTATCGGCGACATTATCAAAGTTTCTGTTAAAGAAGCGATTCCTCGCGCTAAAGCGAAGAAAGGTGATGTATATAACGCGGTGGTAGTCCGTACTAAGAAAGGCGTACGTCGTCCAGACGGTTCTGTCATTCGCTTCGATCGGAATGCAGCGGTATTGCTTAACGCAAACCTTGCACCGATTGGTACTCGTATCTTTGGCCCAGTGACACGTGAATTGCGTAATGATAAATTCATGAAAATTGTCTCGCTGGCACCAGAAGTACTGTAAGGAGCTTCAAATGGCAGCTAAAATCCGTCGTGAAGACGAAGTAATTATATTAGCAGGTAAAGACAAGGGTAGCCGCGGTAAGGTTTCTCAAGTTCTACCTACTGGTAAGTTAATTGTTGAAGGCTTTAATCTTGTTAAAAAGCACCAGAAACCTAACCCTCAATTGGGTGTGACTGGCGGCGTTATCGAGAAAGAAGCACCGATGCAAGCATCAAACGTTGCGATCTTTAACCAAGCCACAGGCAAGGCAGATCGTGTTGGTTTCCGATTTGAAGACGGCAAAAAAGTCCGTTTCTTTAAATCGAACAGCGAACTCGTTAAGTAATTTGGAGTAAACGATGGCGAAACTGCATGATAAATATCAAGAGACTGTAGTTGCTGAACTAGCTAAAAAGTTCGGCTACAGCAGTGTCATGCAAGTCCCTCGGATTGAAAAAATCACCCTAAACATGGGTGTGGGCGAAGCTGTTGCAGATAAGAAAGTTATGGAGCATGCGCTCCGTGACATGACTGCAATCGCTGGCCAGAAGCCAATTGTAACTGTTGCTCGTAAATCAGTTGCTGGTTTTAAAATCCGTGAAGGCTACCCTATTGGCTGTAAAGTTACCCTACGCGGTGAGCGTATGTGGGAATTTTTAGAGCGTTTAGTTGACATTGCAATACCACGTATTCGTGATTTCCGAGGCTTAAGCGCTAAAGCGTTTGACGGCCGTGGTAATTATGCAATGGGCGTGCGTGAGCAGATCATCTTCCCAGAAATCGATTATGATAAAATCGATAAAATTCGTGGTATGGATATTGTTATCACTACTACTGCGAAGAATGATGAAGAAGGTCGTGCTTTGTTAGACGCTTTTAACTTCCCATTCAAGAAATAAGGGTAGCATAATGGCAAAAACATCTATGAAAGCACGTGAAGCAAAACGTGCGCAGCTCGTAGCTAAATATGCTGAAAAGCGTTTAGCACTTAAGGCTATAATCAGCAGCCCTGCAACTTCTGAAGAAGATCGCTGGGATGCCGTACTTAAGTTACAAGCTCTACCACGTGATTCTAGCGCTGCGCGTCAACGCAACCGCTGTAATCAAACTGGTCGCCCACATGGTTTTCTACGTAAATTCGGCTTAAGCCGTATTAAATTACGTGAAGCAACCATGCGTGGTGAAGTTCCTGGTCTGCGTAAGGCCAGCTGGTAAGCACTTGTCACGGAGTAAGCTAATATGAGCATGCAAGATCCTATTGCGGATATGTTAACCCGTATTCGTAACGGCCAAGCTGCTAACCACGTATCTGTTAAGATGCCTTCAGCTAAGTTAAAAGTAGCAATTGCGAAATTACTTAAAGATGAAGGTTTCATTACTGAATACGCCGTAGCAGATGAAGCTAAGCCTGAATTAGAAATTACGTTAAAGTACTTTCAAGGCAAACCAGTCGTTGAGACTATCCAGCGTGTAAGTCGCCCTGGTCTTCGTATTTACAAAGGTAAAGACGAGTTACCAAAGGTGATGGGCGGTCTGGGTATCGCAATTGTGTCCACTTCTCAAGGCTTGATGACTGATCGCGCCGCCCGCCAAAATGGCACGGGTGGCGAGGTTATCTGCTACGTAGCGTAAGGAGCTAGAAATGTCTCGTGTTGCAAAAGCACCAGTCACTGTTCCTGCTGGCGTAGAGGTGACTTTAAACGAACAGACCTTAACTGTTAAAGGCAGTAAAGGAAGTCTGACTCGAGTAATCAACAATGCGGTAAATGTTGTTATCGAAGATGCACAAGTAAAGTTTCTTCCTGTCGATGGCGTTTCTAACGCTTGGGCTCAGGCTGGTACTGCACGTGCACTAGTAAACAACATGGTTGTTGGTGTATCTCAAGGTTTTGTGAAAAAACTTAAATTAGTTGGTGTAGGTTACCGTGCAAAGATTGCTGGTAGTGACTTAGATTTAACATTAGGTTTCTCACATCCATTAGTACACAAACTGCCCGCAGGCGTTACTGCAGAGTGTCCTAGCCAAACTGAAATCGTGCTTTCGGGCGTTGATAAACAAGTTGTTGGTCAGGTTGCTGCTGAAATTCGCGGATATCGTCCACCAGAGCCTTATAAAGGCAAAGGTGTTCGTTATGATGACGAAATAGTACGCCGTAAAGAGGCTAAGAAGAAGTAGGTAACGCGATATGGATAAGAAAACATCTCGCTTACGTCGCGCGTTACGTGCACGTAAGAAGATCCAAGAGCTGGGCGTGAATCGTCTGGTTGTACATCGTACACCGCGTCACATTTATGCTCAGGTGATCAATCCTGAAGCTCAGGTGTTGGCAGTTGCTTCAACCGTTGAAAAAGCGGTTAAAGAGCTACTAAAGAGTACCGGTAACGTTGATGCGGCTAAAGCAGTAGGTAAAATTGTTGCTGAGCGTGCGATCGAGAAGGGCGTAGCAACAGTTGCGTTCGACCGTTCTGGTTTCAAGTATCATGGTCGTGTAGCTGCACTAGCAGATGCCGCTCGTGAAGCTGGCCTGAAGTTCTAAGGGGTTATAAAAATGGCTAAATTAGAAGCTCAGCAAAAAGACGATCTGCAAGAGAAATTGATTGCAGTTAATCGTGTTTCTAAAGTAGTTAAGGGCGGTCGTATCTTTAGCTTCACAGCACTAACAGTAGTGGGTGACGGTAACGGTAAGATTGGCTATGGCTATGGTAAAGCGCGTGAAGTTCCAGCTGCTATTCAAAAAGCAATGGAAAAAGCCCGTCGTAATATGGTAACAGTGGAGTTGAATGCAGGTACTTTGCATCACCCAGTTAAAGGTCGCCATACTGGTTCAAAAGTTTATATGCAACCAGCATCACAGGGTACCGGTATTATTGCCGGTGGCGCAATGCGTGCCGTATTGGAAGTAGCAGGCGTTCATAACGTTCTGTCAAAAGCATACGGTTCTACTAACCCGATCAACATCGTTCGCGCAACTGTCGATGCGTTGGTGCACATGAAGTCACCAGCTCAAATCGCAGCAAAACGTGGCCTGAATGTTGATGAGATTCGGGGGTAATGCACCATGGCTACTAAAACTTTAAAAGTCACACAGACTAAAAGCAGCATTGGTCGTTTACCAAAACACCGTGCAACCTTAACCGGTTTAGGCCTACGCCGTATTAATCACACTGTTGAAGTTGAAGATACACCTTCAGTTCGCGGTATGATTAACAAGGTGTACTACATGGTTTCGGTGGAGGAATTAGGATAATGCGTCTAAATACTCTATCTCCAGCAGCAGGTTCTAAATCTGCTCCTAAGCGTGTAGGCCGTGGTATCGGTTCAGGTTTAGGTAAAACAGCGGGACGTGGCCATAAAGGTCAGAAGTCTCGTTCAGGCGGCGGTGTTCGCGTCGGTTTCGAAGGTGGTCAAATGCCACTTAAGATTCGTTTACCTAAGTTTGGCTTTACTTCGCGTCGCGCTTTGGTAACAGCTGAAGTTCGTTTACTCGAACTAGCAAAAGTTAACGGTGATGTTGTCGATTTGAATGCACTGAAAGATGCGAACGTTATTACTCGCAACATCCAGTTTGCGAAAATCGTTCTTTCAGGTACCATTGACCGCCCAGTGACTGTAAAAGGTCTCAAGGTAACCAAAGGTGCTCGTGCAGCTATTGAAGCTGCCGGTGGCAAGATCGAGGAATAATACGTCGATGGCAAAACCAGGACTTGATTTAAAAAGCGCGAAAGGCGGTTTATCTGAACTGAAAACTCGTCTTCTGTTCGTGATTGGTGCGATTATCGTCTTTAGAGCCGGTTCGTTCGTGCCAATTCCTGGTATTGACGCAGCTGTATTGGCAGAGCTATTTGCTCAGCAAAAAGATACCATCCTTGGCATGTTTAACATGTTCTCGGGTGGTGCCTTAGAGCGTGCTTCTATCTTCGCATTGGGTATTATGCCGT
Source organism: Shewanella sp. S1-58-MNA-CIBAN-0166 (assembly GCF_040310085.1). Classification (NCBI taxonomy): domain Bacteria; kingdom Pseudomonadati; phylum Pseudomonadota; class Gammaproteobacteria; order Alteromonadales; family Shewanellaceae; genus Shewanella; species Shewanella sp. S1-58-MNA-CIBAN-0166. The sequence continues at coordinate 31,872 of NZ_JBEOPN010000039.1, forward strand.
ATATTTCGGCATCTATCATTATGCAGTTATTGACTGTTGTGCATCCTGCACTCGCTGAATTGAAAAAGGAAGGCGAATCAGGACGTAAGAAAATTAGTCAATATACTAGATATGGCACACTCGTGTTGGGTACGCTGCAATCTGTCGGTATTGCAACGGGTTTACCAAATCTGATGCCTGGTCTTGTGGCCAATCCCGGATTTGGTTTCTACTTTGTTGCAGTTGTGAGCTTAGTAACAGGAACAATGTTCCTTATGTGGCTAGGTGAGCAAATTACCGAACGTGGTATTGGTAATGGTATCTCGATTTTAATTTTCGCAGGTATTGTTGCTGGTCTACCATCGGCCATCGGCTCAACGGCTGAGCAGGCGCGTCAAGGTGACATGAATGTATTAGTACTACTGTTGCTCGCAGTGATTGTATTTGCTGTAACTTATTTAGTGGTATTTGTGGAACGTGGTCAACGTCGTATCGTCGTTAACTACGCTAAACGTCAACAAGGCCGTAAGGTTTTTGCAGCGCAAAGCACACATTTACCATTAAAAATAAATATGGCAGGTGTGATTCCACCAATCTTTGCTTCCAGCATTATTTTGTTTCCAGGTACACTGGCTCAGTGGTTTGGACAAAATGAGTCTATGTCATGGTTAAGCGATTTCGCTTTAGCTGTGTCACCAGGACAACCGCTGTATTCATTATTGTATGCGACAGCAATCATCTTTTTCTGTTTCTTCTATACTGCGTTGGTTTTTAACCCTCGTGAAACAGCAGATAACTTGAAAAAGAGTGGTGCATTCATTCCTGGGATCCGTCCCGGAGAACAGACTTCGCGTTACATTGATAAAGTAATGACACGTTTAACCTTAGCGGGTGCGTTGTATATTACCTTTATCTGCTTAATTCCGGAGTTCATGTTAATTGCGTGGAAAGTACAGTTCTATTTTGGCGGTACTTCGCTACTAATTATAGTAGTCGTAATCATGGACTTCATGGCTCAGGTTCAGACCCATATGATGTCCCATCAATATGAGTCTGTGATGAAGAAAGCTAATCTTGTTAACAAAGCCAATTTAGACCGCTTTGGAAAATAAGATTGCTTTTACGGAGTGATGAAATGAAAGTTCGAGCTTCCGTGAAGAAGATCTGCCGTAATTGCAAGATCGTCAAGCGTAGTGGTGTTGTACGCGTTATATGTGTTGAACCAAAACACAAACAGCGTCAAGGCTAAGAAAGAAGTTTGGTCAGCTCAATAATGGGCTGACCAAAATATTGTTTGCAAATCTGTCGTCTGTCGAGTATCCTTTCGGGCTTTTCGCAGATGGCCTTTAACTTTAAGGAGTGCATAGTGGCCCGTATCGCTGGCATTAACATTCCTGATCAAAAGCATACAGTCATTGCGTTGACTGCTATTTTTGGTATTGGACGTACACGCGCTAGAGCAATCTGCGCATCTACTTCAATTGCTGAAGATGCTAAGATCAAGGAATTGAGCGAAGCTCAAATAGATATCCTACGCGAAGAAGTCGCCAAATACACTGTAGAAGGTGACTTGCGTCGTGAGATTTCAATGAACATCAAGCGTCTTATGGATCTTGGTTGTTATCGTGGTCTCCGCCATCGTCGTAGCCTGCCCCTTCGTGGGCAACGTACTAAGACCAATGCGCGTACGCGTAAAGGTCCACGTAAGCCAATAAGAAAGTAACGGGAAGGTAAACCAAAATGGCTAAAGTTCCGTCACGTTCTCCGCGTAAGCGCGTACGTAAACAGGTTGCAGATGGCATGGCTCATATCCATGCGTCTTTCAACAACACAATTGTCACCATTACGGATCGTCAAGGTAATGCGTTGTCATGGGCTACCTCAGGTGGTTCTGGTTTCCGTGGTTCACGTAAATCAACACCATTCGCTGCGCAGGTTGCTGCTGAGCGTGCAGGTATTGCTGCTCAAGACTACGGTGTTAAAAACCTTGAAGTTTTCGTGAAGGGTCCTGGTCCAGGTCGTGAATCAGCCATTCGTGCGCTGAACGCTGTTGGTTATAAAATTACCAACATTACCGATGTGACGCCTATCCCTCATAATGGCTGTCGTCCACCTAAAAAGCGTCGTGTATAACACTGCGTATATAGGATAGTTGGAGAAAGATCATGGCAAGATACTTGGGTCCCAAGCTCAAGCTCAGCCGCAGAGAAGGTACAGACCTTTTCCTAAAAAGCGGTGTGAGAGCAATCGATTCGAAGTGTAAGCTAGAAACTGCACCTGGACAACATGGCGCACGTAAGCCACGTTTGTCTGAGTATGGTATTCAGTTACGCGAGAAACAAAAAGTTCGTCGTATTTATGGTGTGCTAGAAAAGCAATTCCGTAACTACTACAAAGAAGCTGCACGTCTAAAAGGCAATACTGGTGAAAACCTTTTGCAACTTTTAGAAGTCCGCCTAGATAACGTCGTTTATCGTATGGGTTTCGGTTCTACTCGTGCAGAATCACGTCAGCTAGTAAGCCATAAATCTGTTATGGTTAACGGTCGTGTTGTTAACATTCCGTCATTCAAAGTGTCTGCGAATGATGTTGTAAGCATCCGTGAAAAGTCACGTACTCAAGCTCGTATTAAAGCGGCTTTAGAAGTGGCTGGTCAACGCGAAAAGCCTACATGGGTAGAAGTCGACAATGCGAAAATGGAAGGTGCTTTCAAGCGCGTTCCAGAACGTAGCGATTTGTCTGCGGATATTAACGAACAGCTGATCGTCGAGCTCTACTCTAAGTAAAGCTAACAAACAAGAGAGGACACAATGCAGGGTTCTGTTACAGAATTTCTTAAACCGCGTCTCGTTGATATTGAGCAGGTTAATTCAACTCGCGCCAAAGTTACACTAGAGCCACTAGAACGTGGTTTTGGCCATACCTTAGGTAACGCGTTGCGTCGCATCCTATTGTCGTCTATGCCTGGCTGTGCAGTTACTGAAGTCGAAATTGACGGCGTACTGCATGAATACAGCAGTAAGGAAGGCGTACAAGAAGATATCCTTGAGATATTGCTTAATCTTAAGGGATTAGCAGTGACCATCGAGGGTAAAGACGAGGCTTTGCTTACATTAAGCAAGTCCGGCACAGGCCCTGTTACAGCAGCAGATATCACACATGATGGTGATGTTACCATCGTGAATCCTGATCATGTTATCTGTCACTTGACTGGTAACAATGATATCAGCATGCGTATCCGCGTTGAGCGTGGTCGTGGTTATGTGCCAGCTTCGGCTCGTGCACAGACTGAAGACGATGATCGCCCAATCGGTCGTTTGCTGGTTGATGCTTCTTTTTCACCTGTTGCTCGCATTGCTTATAATGTTGAAGCCGCTCGTGTTGAACAGCGTACTGACTTAGACAAACTTGTGATAGATATGACCACAAACGGTACTATCGATCCTGAGGAAGCAATTCGTCGTTCTGCAACAATTTTAGCTGAACAGCTAGATGCGTTTGTTGAACTACGTGATGTTACTGAGCAGGCTGTTGTAGAAGAGAAACCGGAGTTCGATCCGATTTTGCTGCGTCCTGTCGACGATTTAGAGCTAACTGTACGTTCGGCTAACTGTTTAAAAGCCGAAGCGATTCATTACATCGGAGATCTGGTACAACGCACTGAAGTTGAGTTGCTTAAGACCCCTAACTTAGGTAAGAAATCTCTTACTGAAATTAAGGATGTTTTAGCGTCTCGCGGACTGTCGTTAGGTATGCGTCTAGAAAACTGGCCTCCGGCTAGTTTAGCTGACGACCTATAAGTCTCAGGTTAGTACAGATTTAGGTTATAAGGATTAGGTCATGCGCCATCGTAAGAGTGGTCGTCAACTAAACCGCAACAGCAGTCATCGCCAAGCTATGTTCCGTAACATGGCTTGTTCAATAGTTCGTCATGAGATTATCAAGACAACTGTAGCTAAAGCGAAAGAACTGCGTCGCGTTGTTGAACCTCTAATAACACTTGCTAAAGTTGACAGCGTTGCAAATCGCCGTTTAGCTTTCGCTCGTACCCGCGACGCTGAAGTTGTAGGTAAGTTATTTACTGAATTGGGTCCACGCTTCCAGGAACGTCCTGGTGGTTACACTCGTATTCTTAAGTGCGGTCTACGTACCGGTGATAAAGCCCCAATGGCTTACATCGAGTTAGTAGGTCGTCCTGAAGCTGCTGAAGCTGTTGAAGTTGAAGCTGCTGAGTAATTAATTACTCACCGAAAAACCGAGCCTAGGCTCGGTTTTTTTTTATCTTTTTTTAACTTCGACTTTGTTTCAAACATCATATCTTTTTAGCTGCAATCCATATCCATTTATTGTACAACTTGGTAAATGTCTACTATTTATGCGTAATCTTGTATCTGATTATTTTCACAATCGCTCTCAGCTCGGTCAACGAGATGAACCCAATACTCATTTTCTTGATTCTCTGATCCGATATGTGTCGTGCAACTCTGTTTAGTAAAATCGTATTATTGTGTTTGTATTAAGGACATAATAGCAACGTTAACCATGTCTAAGCTTAAGTCGATAATACCAAGTACAAGACGCTAAAGTTGTTCTTATGTTTGCAACAATGGCTATTCCATTTAAGCCAATACTCACAGGTTTTGAGTTGCAAACGAACCTTCAACAGAGTTGGTCGAATCAATTACTGTATGTGTAATATTTTACTGATGTAGGAATATGGCTGACGGCGGGAATGCAATACTGGATCTGTTACTTAACATCACGTTAAGGCTGCGTATTCGACTTGATTAACGTACTTTGAAGTTATACTGAATGACTAGCTTATATGATGCCATTATTGTTAACCGTGGCGTGTAGACATGCTACATAGGTCTTACCATAACTAACTATTATCTATTTGGCATCAGCTTGGAATCATAAATGGTCATCAAATTCTCCTTTGTATTGCCAACTGTATTGCATTACTTGCAATAGGCTAGTAATGACGCACCTCTGCGCCTAGTTAAAAAAATCACAAGTTTGATATGAAATAGGCCGAATATTGTCATTTTGCCTTATCTATCTCACTTTTTAACCTGAATTGAGATTATTTGGCATTATTGAGCTGATGCCAAAAATAGAAAATATGGATTAGTCTATAGGTTAAAGCCGTTGTGCTGTGGTTCAAAATCATTGAATCAAAACTGGAAACACAATAAATAGAAGGGTTTTATTGAAACCAGAGTTGTTCATAATTCGATAGGCTTTCATTATAGGTATGACCTACTGTGACTGGCATTGTTCAGTACGCGGAAAATAAGCAGACTTTTAATAGAGACACAACATTTTCAGTTAAGCAGTATTTTACCTTAAATGGATATAATGGTTTTTTGCACCGTCACACCATTGTTTTTTATCCTTGCTGAAAATCTTAATGTAAAACCCACAATAGGTTATAAACCTATGTTCAAAGTATCCTCTCCGTAATGAGTAGCTAAAATAATAGCAATTATCTGTCTATAACAATTGAAATTTTATTCATAAAAAAAGCCTCCGAAGAGGCTTTTTATTACAAATAGACTTTATTTATCTTCAAGAGCTTTTTGATTATAGGTCGGTTTTTCATGCGTTTGACCCATAGCTTCAGCAACTTCAGGTGGCATGTAATTTTCATCATGCTTAGCGAGTACTTCAGTGGCCTCTAGTTTTCCTGACTCAACCAGTACACCCTGGGCAACGATACCTTGACCTTCTCTAAATAAGTCTGGTAATAAATCGTCGTATGTAACGGATACAGTCCCACCCGCTGAATCATGTACAGCAAATTCAACGTGTAAGCTGTCTGGATCGCGTTTCATCGATCCCATTGTTACCATGCCACCGATTCGGATACGTTGTCCAAGCTCTGGCTTTACACCCGTATCGTTTTTACCGTGGGTAATTTCATACGGTGTATAGAATAAATTCAAATTTGAATTTAGTGCGTACAATAGTAATGATGCAACAGCAGCAACGCCCGCAATCAATGCAACGGCAAGGGTTAATCTCTTTTTACGTCTTGGATTCACGGTTATTACCTCTTGTTTCTTTCAGGCGTTGTTCACGCGTTATCTTTTTAGCAATTTCGATCAGGACTTTACGTTTTTGTCTGATACTCAGGGTTATTAATGTGGCTAGACAGCCGAACGTTACACCATAGGATAGCCAAACATAAAATGCGTAACCGCCCATATCAAGAAAATCTTTAAATGAATCAAATTGCATTATTTTGCCTCCTCTGCGGTTGCTAAGTCTCTCACCCAAGGGCGCATGCCATTGCGAGCAAGGATCTCTGTTCTATAGCGGATCAAGGTTATCGCTCCAATCATCATCCCAAACCCGAAAATATTAATTAACAGTGGGTATAACATATCGGTCGACATCGTCGATTTTTCTGTGATTCTAATGGTTGATGGCTGATGTAAACTACTCCACCAATCAACGGAATATTTAATAATGGGTATATTAATTACGCCGACAATCGCCAGAATTCCAGAAGCTCTAGCCGCGAGGACTTTATCTTCAAATGATGCATACAGTGATATAACCCCAAGGTAGAGAAACAGTAATACCAGTTCAGAGGTTAAGCGTGCATCCCATACCCACCAAGTTCCCCACATAGGTTTACCCCATGCAGCACCTGTTAGTAAGGCAATAAAGGTAATGACTGCACCAATAGGTGCGATAGCTGCCGCGGCCCAGTCTGCCGATTTTATTTGCCAAACTAAGCCAATAAATGAAGCTACTGCCATACCCATATATGCAGCCATTGACATCGATGCAGCAGGTACATGGATAAAGATGATTCGGTAACTGTCACCTTGTTGGTAATCTGTCGGGGCAAATAATAAACCCCAAATACTGCCTGTTCCAACGAGTAATATTGCTAGAATACTAAACCAAGGCAACAAAGTGCCTGACAGTTTATATGCCCGTTCAGGGTCTGCGTAAGAATGTAACCATTTCCACATTAGTTTGTGCTCACACGTAAAGAGGCGCCAATTGCGAAAGGTGCCAAGATTAAAGAACCGACCAACATTGCGGCAAGAATCGCAAGTTGACCATCATAAGCCATATTCAGTCCTGCAGCATCAATCGCACTAGTGGCAAAAATAAGTACAGGTATATATAAAGGTAGAATAAGTAAACTTAGCAGGACTCCTCCTTTGCGAAGTCCTACAGTCAGTGCAACACCTATCGCACCAAGTAACGACAATATCGGTGTACCTAATGCTAAAGTCGACATCAATGCACCGTAACTATTGTCTTCTAAATGCAACAGTACAGCGAGTAATGGTGCGACTAGAATTAAAGGCACACCAGTAAGTATCCAATGTGCTAGAACTTTGGCCAGAACCATTAATGCTAACGGTTGTGGGCTCAGTAGCATTTGTTCTAAGCTGCCATCGTTGTAATCTGCTTTAAATAAACGTTCTAATGACAGCATAGATGCAAGTAAGGCTGCTACCCAGATAATACCAGGTGCTACTCTAGTCAACACTTGAGGTTCCGGTCCAATTCCTAAAGGAAAAAGAGTGACCACTAAAATAAAGAATAACAGCGGGTTAAAAATATCACCTCGATGTCTAATGGCAATTCTTAAATCACGTTGCAAAAGCGTCATGAATGCTGTGGTGTAACTGATTCCTCGTTTCATTCAAATACCTTATACAAAGCGATAGTCGAGAGTGATTTTACGTAGTATGGCATCACTAATAATGCTCATATCCTGATGTGTGGTTAATATTACACATCCACCCGATTCAGCATGTTGAATAAAAAGTTGCTCTAATTCTTCTACACCTTTTTTATCAATTGCGGTAAAAGGTTCGTCGAGGATCCATATTTTACAATTACTGTGTTGTAATCTGGCTAATGCAGTACGTCGATGTTGTCCCGCAGATAAATGACCTGCTAGTGCTTCTTCAAAACCGGTTAAATTGACTTTCGCCAAAATTTCAGTGGTATCGAAATTATCATAGCCACTAATTCTTAAATTGAAGTTAAGATTTTCTTCTGCTGTTAGCTCGCTTTTCACACCCGCTAAATGCCCTAGATAGAGTAAGTCGTGATTAAATTCGTCTCTACAGCGATTGATGTTTTCACCATTATATTCAACTTCACCGGCATAGGGACGTGACAAACCAGCAATAATACGTAAAAGACTGGTTTTACCGGCACCATTAGGACCTTCAATCTGGACAATATCCCCTGCATTGATATTAAAACTCAGTCCATCAAATAGAATGCGCTCTTCCCTAATACAGGTTAATTCGTTGGCACTTAATAGCACTTGTGATTGGTTTGATATGGTCACTTATCCCTCTTATTTTACTTGAGGATGAATTCGAAAAGATATTAACACAAACACTTTTATCGGTTTAGCTTTGTCACTGATTAAGTGCTAGCAATTTGATATGGTTCCAAAATTATGAATTTAGTTTGAACTTTTTCATCGATTACTAATATATTACCTGAACTACACAGATTGTCTCGATTTAGAGGCTAAGCTGAGATTGTTATCACAAAAAGATGAGTTTTTTTGCTAATTGTAGTAATCTATCGTTGCTAAAAATGAGTCTGCCTTCTAAATCAAAGGGCAGCGTTAAGCTTTGTATATTTGCAATTAGGAACGATGAATATGAAAAAATTGTTAGCAATGACTGCAGTAGCTGCCTTAACTTTGTCTGCAAATGTATTTGCTCAAGAAGGTGAAGCTATTTACAATAAAGCGTGTCAAGTATGTCACAGCATGGGTGTGGCCGGAGCGCCTAAAGTTCATGACGCTGCGGCATGGGAACCACGTCTAGCAAAAGGTTTAGATGCCTTAGTTGGTTCGGTTAAGTCTGGTTTAAACGCAATGCCACCAGGTGGTATGTGTACTGACTGTACCGATGAAGATTACAAAAACGCAATTCAGTTTATGTCTAAGTAGTTTTCAACTAAATCAAAAAACCGGCTTTTATAGCCGGTTTTTTATGGGTTAATTTCAGTGATGCTAACTGAGAACATCACTAATATTACACAATACTATTGCACTAAGGTATCCAGAGTTAGTGCAGCATTATCACCCACTTTAATGGCTTTAATGGTACCCTTTAGGTCTCCAGGTTGCGGTTTCACGCTGCCATTTTTTGACAGTACCGCAATTATTTCGACTTCTTGTACTGAGCTCAGTGTGACATCGCCACCCATTGAAGTACTATCATCTAATGTGATTGTTGCAGGTAAACTGCTAGCACTGATTTTAGTTGCAGCTAACGGTACTTTTGGACCTTGCGTTGCTCGTGCGAAAATAAACACAGTATCGCTATCGGCCACTTTGTCTGCTAATTCTGGAGCAATAGAAACTTCAATTGCGACTGTCTTCGCATTGCTCGTAACTACTGGCTTTTGAGTTGAATCACCATTAGGCATTGCCGAACCTTCATTAAGGCGCATATTTGCAGATTCAATTGCATTCATTAATGCTGTTCTATCAACATCATCTCGATCGCTGTCTAAGATCATCTGCCAAGCATTGATAGCTTTGTTGTAGTCAGCGGTAAAGAATGCATCCATGCCAACAAGAAGTAGTGTAGAGGGGTCTTGTGGGTCTAACGCTAAAGATTGATCAATCACAGCTTGAATCGCCGGCGACATCTGCTGATTTGCTTTATAGTATAGCGCAGTCGCTTTAGGCCCAAGGAGTTCAGCTTGCGTGCCGACGAGTTCCATTACCTTATCAAATGCGCCAATGGCTTTATCATATTGGTTGGCAGATATATAAGCATGACCAAGGCTAAACCAAGCTTGGCTATCGTCTGGCTGTGCCTGCACTTTTGCTTCCATCATTTGTACCCGTTGCGACATTATTTGCGCCGGATCCATGCCTTGATGAGGATTGCTTGCTTGAGGAGGATTGGCTAATTCGTTATAAGCACCTAAGTGTTGATATAGGTAACCGGAAACAGCCAATAAGCACAAGGTCATAAAAGCAGGCCATAATGCGTTTTTTGATTTAATTTCTACATCAAGGGAGTCATCACCTTTTTGTTGCATGTCCTGAAGTAGATTTATCTCTAATTCTTTCTTTAATGCTTCGAATTCGACTTGATCCAAAAGCTCGTCATGTAATTCTTTTTCAAGAATTGTTAACCGCTCAGCAAAAAGTTCAAGGTTAGTTTGTCTACGAACGCCAGACTCTTCGGCTTGTAACAGTTTTGTTTGGCGAAAGTGTGGAACCCAAATCATGATTAGGCCGATGAGTACGACAAGCGCAATAAAAATCCAAAATGTGGTCATTATGTCAATATTCACTTTTAGGTTAACAGAGAAAGCGGCATTTACCGCAGTGCTTGGAACTTCGATTATACGTAAAGATTATTAATTGAATAGTAATATAAGGAAGATATGAATCCAAATCCTGATAGTTGCGTACTGGTTCACAGATTGAATGGTTTGACTAACTAATAGCGAAACTTTATATCAGTAATACTGTCAGACAAGTTGCCAAAAAAATTCGTTTTGGTTGAATCGGTGTTCATAATGAGACTGGTGACCCAATTTTGTACGAAAATGGCAGACATATGTCATAGCAAGTTCTAAAATGCGTTAAAATTCGTTTAAGCTAATGTGCGTATATTAGTTTCATCGCATTAATTAGTACTGTCGTGATTTGTTTGTTTCAGATCCGCTAATTTTTTTAGACTAAGGAATACCCATGATTCCAGAACTTGGACATTTCTCGCTAATTCTCGGTTTGGCTTTTGCCTTACTGCTAGCTAGCGTGCCGTTATATGGTTCCGCACGTAAAGACCAGTATCTTGTTCGATATGCCTGGCCACTGACATACGGAATGTTTTTTTTCATCAGTATCTCCGTTATAGCACTAGGGTACAGCTTTGCTGTTGATGATTTCTCTGTGGCTTATGTCGCCCATCACTCTAATTCTCAACTACCAATATTCTTTAAAATTGCGGCGGTATGGGGTGGTCATGAAGGTTCATTATTATTCTGGGTATTCGCGTTGTCTGTATGGACTGCATCAGTAGCACTATTTAGTAAGGGCTTAGAAGAAGTCTTTACCGCAAGGGTGTTATCTGTTTTAGCGATGATTGTTGTTGGCTTCAGTTTATTTATGATCCTTACATCAAGTCCATTTGAACGGATATTTCCTATTCCTCTAGAAGGGCGAGATTTAAATCCAATGTTGCAAGATGTTGGCTTAATCTTCCACCCACCAATGTTGTATCTAGGGTATGTGGGTTTTTCAGTCTGTTTTGCCTTTGCTATTGCAGCCCTCATGAGTGGCAGACTTGATTCTGCTTGGGCACGCTGGAGTCGTCCATGGACATTAGCGGCATGGATATTTCTAACTGGCGGTATTTCACTTGGTTCTTGGTGGGCTTACTACGAATTAGGTTGGGGCGGCTGGTGGTTCTGGGACCCAGTTGAAAATGCATCATTTATGCCTTGGTTAGTCGGTACTGCTTTAGTGCACTCATTAATTGTGACGGAAAAGCGTGGGGCATTCCGTAACTGGACTGTATTGCTGTCTATCTTTGCCTTCTCATTAAGTTTACTCGGCACCTTTATTGTACGTTCTGGTGTGCTTACGTCAGTGCATTCATTTGCAGCAGATCCAAGTCGTGGTTTGTTTATCTTGCTGTTGTTAGGTATTGCCATTGGTGGTTCGTTAACTCTGTTTGCTTTCCGAGCCAGTGAAATGAGCAGTCCAGCACGATTTGAGCTTAAATCGAAAGAAACCATGTTGCTAATCTGTAATGTGTTACTCACTGTTGCTGCAGGTACTGTGTTGCTGGGTACGCTTTATCCTTTATTGATAGATGCATTAGGCATGGGCAAGATTTCCGTCGGACCTCCATATTTTAATGCTGTATTTGTACCTATCGTATTAGTGCTATTTGGCTTTATGGGTATTGGTCCAATTATTCGCTGGAAGAAATCTAAAGCAGGCGAAATTAAAAAACAGTTACTTATTCCAGCTATTATTGCATTAGTTACCGGTGTCGCTGCTCCATTTATTGCTGGTGGCCAATTTAATGCTTGGGTGATGTGTGGTGTGGCTGCTACAGCATGGATCATGCTATCCACTTTTCGCGCTGCTTATAATATGGTGAGCGATAAAGAAGGTGGTATTAGTCTTAATCGAATTGGCCGTAGTCAATTGGGAATGCTCTTCGCTCACTTTGGTATTGCTGTGTCGGTAATGGGGGCTACTATTGTCTCTAACTATTCGATTGAAAAAAGCGTACGTATGGGTCCTGGTATCAGCCAAGAACTAGCAGGTTACACATTTAAGTATTTAGAAACTAAAAATGTTGTCGGTCCTAACTATACCGCTCAACAAGGTCAGATTGAGATTTACAAAGATGATGAATTTATCACCTTACTAAAACCTGACCGTCGTCAATATAATGTACGAACTATGGATATGACTGAAGCGGGTATTGATTGGGGATTATTCCGCGATTTATATGTCACTATGGGTGATCCCATTAGTTTAACCGAGTTTGCGGTGCGTCTTAATTATAAACCGTTTGTACGTTGGTTGTGGTTTGGATCAATCTTTATGATGATTGGTGGCTTCCTGGCAGCATCCGATAAGCGTTATCGTGTAAAGCAAGCTGCGACAGATGAAGCAGTAAAAGCAAAATTAGCGACTGCTTAATATACTCGGAGACATTATGAAGAAGTTTGTACTGTTTATACCTTTGGTTATATTTTTAGGTATGGGCGTGTTTTTATACAAAGGATTATTTCTCAATCCTAAGGTGCTTGATTCTGCATTAGAAGGAAAGCCAGTTCCGGCTTTCCAACTTGAGCGCTTAGAAGTGCCTAGTGAAGTGTTAACTGAGAAAGATCTTCCAGCAAAAGTGTCTATGTTGAACTTTTGGGCAACTTGGTGTCCAGCATGTAAGTATGAGCATCCTTATTTGATGATGCTGTCTAAACGTAACTTGTTACCTATATATGGTATCAACTATCGTGACGAGAGAGCATTAGCTGTTAAGGAGTTAACTACTCAAGGTGATCCATACACAGTTAACATCTTTGACAAAGATGGTCGCTTAGGTCTTGATCTTGGAGTTTATGGAGCACCGGAAACTTTTATAGTCGACCACAACGGTATTATTCGTTATCGCTATGCAGGTCCTATAGATCAAACAGTATGGACACAAACCTTGTATCCAATGATCCAGCAATTACAAGCTGAAGCTAAAGTCGATGGAGCATCGTAATGAAATTCATATTTAAAATGATGGTGGCTTGTACGAGTTTACTTTTTACTCTGACGGTAATGGCGACACCTGTTGATACTTATGAATTTCAATCGGTAGATAATCAACAAAGAGCATTGTCACTAGCACACCAATTGCGTTGCCCACAGTGTCAGAATCAAAACTTAGTCGATTCAAACTCTCCGGTTGCGCAAGATTTACGTCTTGAAGTGTATACGATGGTCGATAGTGGTAAGTCAGATTCAGAGATTATTGAATTTATGACCAGCCGCTATGGCGATTTTGTCTTATACAATCCAAAGTTAGACTCGAAAACTTATATTCTATGGCTTGGTCCATTTGGGTTACTTGTTTTAGGTCTCTTTATTGGTTTTATCTTTGTGCGTAAGCAACGTATACAGGCATCTGAATCGACAACCTTGTCAACAGAGCAACAAGCTGAGTTAGATGCGTTATTAAATCGTAGTAAGACAACTAAGTAACCGATTGGAGTATTAACTTTGAAACAGTGGTTTGCGTTTATTTTCACTTGTCTCATTCTTATGGGGACAGCAGGTCCGGTAAATGCATACCCAGGCATGCAAGCAGCGGCCAAGCAAACCACTGAATCAACACTCGATCGCATAAACATATTGCCGCAACCATTCCCAATTGCGCTAGTCGATTTTACTGATCTTGTTGGTCAGTCGGTTAACTTTGAACAATATAAGGGTAAAGTGGTTGTTGTGAATCTTTGGGCTACTTGGTGTCCACCTTGTGTTAGAGAACTTCCAGCACTCGATCGATTAAATCAAACTCTAAATGCACAACATTTTGCTCTACTGCCTATTTCTATTGATGCTGAAGCTGTGACTATTGTGCAACCATTTTTAGAGTCTCTTGGATTAGGCCGGTTTAATTCGTATTTCGATCCGCAACAACAATTACGTGATGTCTTCCCGCTTGATACGATACCTGCAACATTTATCTTAAATGAACAAGGTGAGCTGGTGGCTTATGTTCGTTCGTATGTCGATTGGGACGATTCAAATGTGGTGACTTTCCTTGAACAGTTCCGCCAGAACGCTAAAGAAGTACAATAAACCGTCATAAAGTCGCTTAAAATACGAAAAAGGATCGCTTTTGGTGAAAAGATCGCCAAGCGATCCTTTTTTATTAAAAAAGGCCTTGCGCAAAAACGTGAGCTGCCTATAATGCGCATCCACTGACACGGCAGACAGCGCAAGCGGTTA
>NZ_JBEOPN010000040.1:0-46216 GCF_040310085.1 Shewanella sp. S1-58-MNA-CIBAN-0166
GAGCGGTAGTTCAGTTGGTTAGAATACCGGCCTGTCACGCCGGGGGTCGCGGGTTCGAGTCCCGTCCGCTCCGCCAAATAAGAAAAAAGCCTCTACAGAAATGTAGGGGCTTTTTTCTGTTCAAAAATCAACAGAATGTGTTATTCAGCCTAGAATGCAATACCTGCTAGATTATCAAATGTCAGCTCATTAGTGTTATTCCATCGCAGATCAATAGAAACCGGCCTGTCACGCCGGAGGTCGCGGGTTCACTGTCTTAACATCAGCAAAATTGCTGTTTTAGCCTAGCCAATAATGTGGTACACATTACTGGCCATATGCTTTATGACTTATAGCTGATTAACTAGAACGCGTAACTGACATTCAATTCGAGTGAGCGACCCGCACCAGCGATTTGTTGAAAACCGTTACTGTTATCAGCCTTATATTCAGCAATACTGATACCGCCAAGTGGCAATTGATAATACTCATCAAGCAGATTTTTCACTGCTATAGTCATTGTGGCATCTTGCCATTGGATACTGCTGCTTAAGTTAAGCAGTGTGTAACTGTCAGTTGTGTTTTCTAAACGCTGTTCATCCACGCGGTCTTTACTCGCAACCCATAGCCAACTGAGACTATTTTGCCAATCGCCTAGCTGTTGTTGTAAAGCTAGCTTAGTTTGCAAAGGTTTTATTTGATACAGCGCTTGGTCATTGTCATCTCTTTCGCCGCGCGTGGCACTGATATTAGCGTTAAGGAGCCATTTACCACTGCGGTTTTCTGTTATTTGATATTCAGCATCTATGCGTGCACCAAACAAGGTCACGTCCACATTTGCAAACTGTAAAATATGACGACGATTACTATCGATGCTTGTGCGATTAAAGCTGCTGACCACATTAGCATCAATATAATTATTGATGTCGCTATACCAAGCTGTTGCACTAAATGCTAAATCATCTTGTACTCGCTTGTAAGCCATACTCAATGTATGTGCAGTTTCTGCACTAAGGTCTGGGTTACCTATGTAGCCGTTTGCATCGCCGTACCAGCCAATCATAGTCGTCGACATGGTGCTTTGGCCCCAACTGTATCGCTCATATAAATTTGGGGCGCGGTTCTTTCGGGCTAAACCAAGTTCTATCACTTCAGTATCACTGAGTTGATAGCGAGCTAGAAGGGTGGCATCGATGTTATTGTCATTGTGCTTTCGATATAGGCTATTAAATTCATCTGCGGCCATGGCATTAACATTGGTCATGCCCATCATACTCATAGTGTTATAAGGTTGAACCTCACCTGTGCTGGTTGATACGTATTCATAACGAACACCTGCAGACAGCCACCAACGAGTATTAAGTGTTTGTTGCCACTCGCCATAAAGTGCAGCACGTTGGCGTTCGCCATCATTGATATTGACGTAGTCATTGGGGCCCATCATGGTAGAACCTTCAATCGCTGGCCATGTATCATCAAGCTGATAAACATAATATTCTTGGCCAATTAATAATGTACTGTCTGAACTGATTGGCAGCAGCCAATGCAGTTGGTAACTGTAATCTTTACCCTTAGTTTCCATTGGCATCATGCCGGTTTTTTCATCGCTAAAGAAACCCATCTCATGCTCGACATTGTGCCAGTTTACTTGGGCAGTGAACTCGCCTTCATTTTCCAGCGTTCGTTGATAGCGCACTAATGCGCCATAACTGTCATTATTCGTCATGTCCATATACTGGTTAGCGAAACCTTGAAAGGGGATATGTTGATGGGTCAATTTGACAGCAATTTGTTGGTTGTCATCTTGCCAAGCAGCAACTAATGCATGATTTTGTGATTGGTATAAGGTGTCTAGTACTTTATCGCCGTGGCCGTCGGTATAGCTGTTAGCGTCTTCAAATGCTCCTTGGTAACTAAAGCTTAATGTTTTATTTGCAACAGTGGCATTTACACCTGCGAGAATGGCGTCATTGGTACTTCGGTAACCACTAGATATGTTACCACTTTGCCATGTCACATTGTCACTCTCGGTAAATACAGGGGTTAAGCTATTGACGTTAATTACGCCAGCAATGTTATCGCCACCGGCGCTCACCGGAGAGACTCCAGCAACCACTTGGGTCGAACTAATGTGATTGGCTGACACATAAGAAAGTGGCGGGTTCATCTGGTTTGCACATGATGAGGTAATATCACTGCCATCAATGAGCACCTTAATGCGATCGCCCATCATGCCATTTAAAATCGGTAATGCCGATACGCCACCTGCTTCAGAAAAGTCTACTCCTTGCTTTTCAAGTAAGCTTTGGGCTGAGCCGAGTAAGTCTTTGTTAGTCGTGTTTTGTCCATGTACTTCAACCCGCTCAATGCCTTCACTATTTTGCTTATCGTACTGCTCAGCCATTACTTGAGGTGTAATAGCAAACATTACAGCCAATGAAATTGATGAGTAAACCCATGGGTAATTTGTATTTGATTTAATGGTTTGGATTGCTTTTTTTACCAACGTCATCACCTTTGTTATTATTTTATCAACCTTTGATGAATATATTTCAAAGGTTTTTATCAGTTTTTTGAAATTATAACCTGCTAATAAATATGATGAATGCGACATAGTGTCGCACCTTGATGAATAGCTGTCTGTGGTGATGAATGAATCATGGAGATATCAATGACACTGCATCAGTTTCTGACATGTGGATTGATAACTTTTGTATGAAATGATTATTTTAGTGCTTGTTATTTAGCGAAAAACTTGCTTATACTGCGTGACATCTTGTCGGAGTGCCATTATGGCTGAGACCGTTTATTCGGGATCCGTTGAACCTGATCAGGCTAGAACCTGCGAAGGAAACAAGCGTAATAATCATGATAGTTGGGAAGATAAATAACGTATTAACAAGACCGTAAATGGACGTTTACCTCCGAGTTTTTTATCGGTTTATATATCCAGTTACGTTATTACTTTAGTATTTTTCTATGTGATTATTGACGTAAGCAATAGTATTTTTTATTGTTTACTGCTGCTATCAACACCTCTCCAGACAAGCAACTCTACTCTTAATATTGAGGTTGCTAATGTCAAATCCAAACCGTCGTCAAACTCGAGCTAACGCTCAACAATTTATTGATACCCTTAAACCGTTACAACATCCTAATTCTGAAAAAGTCTATTTAACGGGTAGTCGAGCTGATATCAACGTCGCTATGCGTCAGGTTAATCAAACTGAAACCGTGATTGGCGGCACCGATGCAAAACCCATTAAACAAGCCAATCCGCCTATTATGGTCTACGACTGCGCGGGTGCTTATTCTGATCCCCTTGCCGATATTAATGTGCGTGAAGGCTTACCTAAAATCCGACAAGCATGGATTGATGAGCGCCAAGATACTGAGCAATTAACCGGTGCAAGTTCAGGCTTTACCCAACAGCGACTAGCCGATGATGGACTCGATCATTTACGCTTTGATGCCCTTGTCGCGCCTAAACGTGCCAAGTCGGGCAAATGCGTGACCCAAATGTATTATGCACGCCAAGGTATTATTACCCCTGAAATGGAATACATTGCCATTCGTGAAAACATGGCTCGTGCTGAAGTAACCGACACCGTATTAACCCAAAAAGCGCCTGGAGAGGCTTTTGGTGCGCATATTGGTCAGCTGATCACACCTGAGTTTGTCCGTGATGAAGTCGCTCGAGGTCGAGCGATTATTCCGTTGAATATTAACCATCCTGAAACCGAACCTATGATTATTGGGCGTAATTTTTTGGTGAAGGTGAATGCCAATATTGGTAATTCAGCGGTGACATCTTCGATTGAAGAAGAAGTTGAAAAACTGGTGTGGTCAACCCGTTGGGGTGCAGATACGGTCATGGACTTGTCGACCGGGCGTTATATTCATGAAACGCGTGAGTGGCTTATCCGTAATTCGCCAGTGCCAATTGGTACCGTGCCGATTTATCAAGCATTAGAAAAGGTTAATGGCGTTGCCGAAGACCTCAGTTGGGCAGTATTTAGAGATACATTGATTGAACAAGCCGAGCAGGGCGTAGATTATTTTACGATTCATGCTGGGGTGTTATTGCGTTATGTACCCATGACCGCTAAACGCCTTACCGGCATTGTGTCACGTGGCGGTTCAATTATGGCTAAGTGGTGTTTAAGCCACCATCAAGAAAGTTTCTTATATGAACATTTTCGTGATATTTGCCAGATTTGCGCCCAATACGATGTGTCATTGTCGTTAGGCGATGGTATGCGCCCCGGTTCAATTGCCGATGCCAATGATGAAGCGCAATTTGCGGAATTAGAAACCTTAGGTGAATTGGTCAAAATTGCATGGGAATATGATGTGCAAACCATCATTGAAGGCCCTGGTCATGTGCCAATGCAATTGATTAAAGTCAATATGGAAAAGCAATTGGCCCTTTGTGACGAAGCACCATTTTATACCTTAGGCCCACAAACAACCGATATTGCGCCGGGCTATGATCACTTCACCTCTGGTATCGGCGCTGCCATGATGGCTTGGTACGGCGTGGCGATGTTGTGTTACGTCACCCCCAAAGAACACTTAGGTTTGCCAAATAAAGAAGATGTAAAACAAGGCTTAATTGCCTACAAGATTGCAGCTCATGCTGCTGATGTCGCTAAAGGTCATCCAGGTGCGCAAGTACGTGATAATGCGTTATCAAAAGCCCGCTTTGAATTCCGTTGGGAAGATCAATATAACCTAGGTCTTGATCCTGATACCGCTCGTGCTTACCACGACGAATCGTTACCACAAGAATCGGCAAAAGTGGCTCACTTTTGTTCAATGTGTGGACCTAAATTCTGTTCGATGAAAATAACCCACGAAGTGCGTGAATATGCCGCGAATCTTGAACAAGCTGAAGCACTTAAGATTGAAGTATCTTCCGCTAGTGCTTATCAAGCTCAACATACGGCTCAAGCCATAAATCCGGCGGAAGCGATGGCACAAAAGTCGGCAGAGTTCAAAGCGTCGGGATCGGCGCTTTATCATGACGTCAAATCTGTCGCACAAGTTGATACTGACTTAACGGTTGAGGTGGAATAATCGCCATGAATTCATCGACATTTGTCAGTGAATCCATAACGCAAACCCCACCCATTGTCTGGACCATAGCGGGTTCTGACAGTGGTGGTGGTGCAGGGATTCAAGCTGATTTATTAACTTTGCAAGACTTGTCGTGTCACGGGTGTAGCGTAATAACCACATTAACCGCACAAAACTCAGTTAGTGTGAGTCTTGTTGAAACCGTTTCTGAATCCATGTTGTTGGCTCAGTTCAACAGTTTACTCGTGGATTTGCCGCCAGTGGCGATTAAAATTGGCCTGTTGGCATCCCAAGCACAGGTGGACATATTAGCTGGCTGTTTAGCTCAAATGCGTGCTACTCAGATGATGGTACCTTTTGTGGTGCTTGATCCTGTCATGGTCGCCAGTAGTGGTGCGCACTTTAATCCTATCGATCTCGATTTTAGTCCTCTCATTGGCTTAATTGATTTACTAACGCCTAATCAGCACGAATTGAAACGTTTATGTTCTCAGTATGCGTTAGCGCAATATTGTGATGTCGATAACAAGGTTGCTCAGCAACAGCAAATGATCTGCGATGCCAAATTGTTATCCGATACATTTAAATGCAATGTGCTCGCTAAAGGCGGTGATGCTCAGTGGCAGCAACAATATGCAATAGATGTATATGTGAGTAAAAACGTTAAAGGTGCCAGTATTACACACAGTAATGCGGTGTTTATGCTAAGTAGCCAGCGGATAGCAACCACCAATAATCATGGCAGTGGTTGCACATTATCATCTGCAATAGCGTGTTTTATTGCCCATGAGTTCGTTATTCATGATGCTATTGTGCTGGCAAAAGCCTACGTCAATAAGGGACTCACTTTAGGCGTAAGCCTTGGTCAAGGACCTGGTGTCTTAGCCCGTACTGGTTGGCCTGATGATTTAGGAATGATGCCATCAATCAAGTTGGTATCTTCTGAGCATCTCGCTGATGATTCGTGCAAGCAAGCTGCACCGAATGGTTTTAAATCGCTGCATCAATCCTTGGGGATTTATCCTGTTGTAGCTGATATCGATATGCTTAAAAAATTGTTAAAAGCGGGCTGTAAGACGGTTCAATATCGTGCCAAGTTAGCTATTAATATCGATACTGATGACAGCCATGTATTACAAGGATTAACACTCGAAGCCAATATCATTGAGGCCATCAAACTCGGTCGCGAATATCATGCTCAGTTGTTTATTAATGATCATTGGCCACTGGCGATTAAACACGGTGCGTTTGGGGTTCATTTAGGCCAAGAAGATATGGCAACTGCAGATTTAAGCGCGATAGCGGCAACAGGAATGGCGTTAGGGTTATCGAGTCACAGTTATTTTGAAGCCTTATTAGCCCACCAATGTTCGCCTTCATATATTGCTCTTGGGCATATTTTTGCTACCACGACCAAGCAAATGCCTTCCGCGCCTCAAGGGCTCAGTAAACTTAAACGTTATGCCAGTTTATTTGCGCGCCATTATCCTACCGTTGCTATTGGCGGGATAGATCTCAGTAATTTGGCGTTTATTGCTGCTACAGGCGTTGGTGATGCTGCCGTTGTAAGAGCGGTGACTACTGCTGACGATCCGGCGAAGGCTTATCGAACGTTGCATCATAAATGGTTGCAGCTTACCCGACCTTTACCTAAAGCTAATTTATCTCAGGAGGGCGTATGAGTACTTTATCTGATCGAGATTATATTCAGTATTCGCGCACCATGTTACTGAGCGACATGGGAGAAGCAGGGCAGCTTGCCATTATGAATAGCGCTGTAGTGATCATTGGTGTTGGAGGCTTAGGGCATTTAGTGGCGCATTATCTAGCTGCCGCGGGTGTTCAGAAAATACTGTTAATTGATCATGATGTGGTTGAACTATCCAATCTACCAAGGCAACTCCTGTTCAGGGCCGCTGATATTGGCAAAGCCAAAGTCAGCATTGCAAAAAATGTGCTTAGTAGCGCTTACCCTGAAATCACCATCGATGTGCTAGCACAACGAGTTACATCAGCGCATTTTAATCAGCTTGTTAAACGATTTACCGTAAAACCTGTGGTGTTTGATTGCACTGATAATGTGAGTGCGAGGCAACTGATAAACCAAATGTGTGTACAGCATCAGTTAACCTTGGTTAGTGGTGCTATCAGTGCATATCAGGGGCAATTATTTTGTATCGATTTTTCCCACACACATTCGCATTCATACAGCGGTTGCTATTGTTGTTTATATCCACTTGATACCCCCATTATGCAAAATTGTACTCAAACTGGAGTGCTAGGGCCTGCTGTGGGTATTATCGCCAGTATGCAAGCGCTGGTGGGCCTTCAGCACATCTGCAATACCTTTACCCAATACGGTGTTCTACATCGATTTAATGGTAAGGATTTACGCTGGCAGCATGCCCAAATGAGTCAAGACCCACAATGTGAAGTATGTCATCAATATCCATTAACTGATCATCAGGAGCGGTCTAATGTCACAAACTGATCCCCTCGAGCTAATAACCCTGCACCTTAATGGTGTCGAGCAACATGTTCGGGCCAATTTGAATTTGGCTGAACTACTTATACTCAGCGATTTACCCACTCAAGGAGTGGCTATCGTGGTCAACGATACTGTTGTGCCTCGAAGTCGTTGGATGCATATAGTGTGTCAAGCCGATGACAATATCACCGTCTTTTCTGCCGTTGCTGGAGGTTAATGATGTTAACGATAGCCGATCATCAATTTTCGTCTCGGTTACTCACCGGAACAGGAAAATTTTCAGATCACAATACAATGTTACAAGCGATAGCAAGTTCTGGGTCGCAGTTAGTCACCTTAGCGATGAAGCGGATTGATTTGACTCGCGGCCATGACAATTTACTCGGTCCTTTGCAAAGTATGGGGGTTAAATTATTACCCAATACCGCTGGTGCGCGTAATGCCAAAGAAGCCATTTTTGCTGCTGAACTCGCTTATGAAATGTTGGGCACTAAATGGATTAAACTTGAAATTCATCCCGATCCCAAATACCTCATGCCCGATCCAATTGAAACATTGATTGCGGCTCAATATTTATGCGAACAAGGCTATATTGTTATGCCTTATGTGCATGCCGATCCAGTATTGTGTCGTCGCTTAGAAGAAGTTGGTTGCGCTGCGGTTATGCCACTCGGCAGCCCAATAGGCAGCAATCAAGGCTTAGCGACGGAAATATTCTTAAGCATTATTATCGAACAGGCTAATATTCCGGTAATAGTAGATGCCGGCATTGGCGCACCTTCACAAGCTTGTAGAGCTATGGAAATGGGCGCAGCAGCAGTATTGGTAAATACCGCGATTGCAAGTAGTGCCAATCCCCAACAAATGGCTAAATGTTTTGCTGATGCAGTTGCAACAGGAAGACAAGCATATCTTGCTGGATTAGGGGCAGTGAACAACCATGCTAACGCGACCAGTCCTTTGACCGGATTCTTGTCAGAACCATCAATCAATTCGCTTGCAAAGTCAGTGAATGGTAAGGGGGGATAGCATGACGTATTCAAGTGTATTTTCGCAATTAGCCCCCGATGCGTTATCGATGAAGCTGTATTCTACTACCGCCAAAGACGTTGAGCGGGCTTTGAAAAATCCAAGCGGTAATCTTGATAGCTTGTTGGCATTATTATCTCCTGCCGCAATGCCATACATTGAGCCAATGGCCCAACAAGCTGCTAAGCTGACTCGGCAGCGATTTGGTGCCAATATTGGTCTTTTCTTACCCTTATATTTATCAAACTTATGCGCCAACGAGTGCGATTATTGTGGCTTTAGTATGAGTAATAAGGTCAAGCGTAAAACCCTTAACAGAGATGAACTCGAAGCCGAAATGGCGATTATTAAACAACGAGGCTTTGATTCGATATTATTAGTGTCTGGTGAGCATGAAACTAAAGTTGGAATGGGGTATTTTGAGTCGGTGTTACCACTCGTTAACACGGCTTTTAATTATGTAGCAATGGAAGTTCAGCCATTGGAAACTGAACAGTATCAGCGTCTTGGGAAATTTGGCGTTGATGCCGTTATGGTATATCAAGAAACCTATCGTCCACATACTTACGCTCAACATCATACACGCGGTAAAAAACAAGATTTTATCTATCGTTTAGATACCCCAGACAGAGTGGCTCAAGCCGGAATCGATAAAATTGGCCTAGGAGTATTACTTGGGTTAGATGATTGGCGCTTAGATGCATTACTGATGGGCTTTCATCTAGATTACTTAGAGAAAACCTATTGGCGTAGTCGCTACAGTATTTCATTACCTCGTTTACGTCCATGCACTGGCGGCATTACACCGAAAGTTGAATTGACGGATGCAGGATTAGTGCAAATGATCTGTGCATTTAGGTTGTTCAATCCTCAACTTGAAATCAGTTTATCAACTCGTGAGTTGCCGTCGTTGAGGGATAATTTACTCCCTTTAGGCATTACCCACATGAGTGCTGGAAGCTCTACTCAACCAGGTGGTTATATGTCGCCAGACAGCCAACTTGATCAATTTGAAATCAGTGATAACCGCTCTGTTGAACAGGTTATTTCACAAATTAAATTACGAGGGATGAATCCAGTATGGAAAGATTGGGAGATGGGTTGGGTTAACGGCTAACTTTTGTTTGAAAACTGTACATATTAGTCGGTTTAGGCCATAATAAATCGACTTTTTTAAAATCAGGAGCAGTATTATGCAAGTTCAATCAGCCTATGCGTCAGGTATGCAGGGATTGCAAAGTGCTCAACAAGGTTTAGCGCAAGCAACAACATCTGTTGCGATGCCAGATCAACAAAAACCGGCTGTGTCTAATTCACCAAGCCAAGATACTGTGACCTTAAGTTCTCGTGCTGTTGGGCAAACTGACACCACATCAGCTTTAGTGTCTGCGACTGAATCATCCAACCAAGCTCAAGCATCTGCTAAAGTGATTGAAGTAGCTTCTGAGACTGTTGGCAGTTTGATTGATATTGAAGTGTAATCATGAATGCGGCGATGGTTTCTGCAAACACTGGGTCAGTTAATAATACTGCCCAACTTAACCACCGCAATTCATTGTCCACGCCGCAAGCTCAACCACATACACAAGCAATCAATAGTGCTCAAACAACAAATAGCATTCAAGTCAGTAACCCTCGATCTGCCCCCACTATTGCTGTAGACATTCAATCTGGAAATATCCAGTCAGGTTCAGTTAAAAACAGCTCGCTCAAATCCAGTTCATTTCAAACTACGGTCTCATCAACAGCGGCGTTTAAGGTACCGATAGACCTTAAACCCACTATAAGCACAGATACTCAGCATAACTCTACATCTAGCTTAACTGCGAGCAATGAAACCAAGTCTCAAAAAATTATAGTTGCTGATACATTCAATAGTTACAGCTTAAAAAGTGGTCCACTTAATCTTACTGGAGTATTAAATCGTTCACCTACTCCAATCCAGGCAACTGATACCGTTGCTGGGACATTTGTGAGTACCGATACACCAGCCGCAACGAGTCATGGTGGAGCCGTTAATGCTCAACAGCCAGTAGTTAATATGTTTACTCAGCCATCTGATACTTCAGCTGCAGCAATAAATAGTACGGACCAAAATTCAACAGTGGATGATCCGTCAGTCAATGCAGAATCTCAAACATCAAACCGTCAAGCTGAAACAGCAGCTCAACAAGTTGAGCAACAGGTAAAAGACAAACAACAACAAATTGAACAAGCTGAAATTAAACAAATTGATCAACTGGCACAACGAGATACCGAAGTTAAAACCCACGAACAAGCCCACGCAGCAGTGGGAGGCAGTTTGGCACAAAGCCCGAGTTATCAATATGAAAAAGGCCCCGATGGACGTCGCTATGCGGTGGATGGTGAGGTCAATATCGATGTGTCTACTGTTGATGGTGATGCGCAAGCAACGTTAAGTAAAATGCAGAAAGTGTATGCCGCTGCGATGGCGCCAGTACAGCCGTCAATGGCTGATATTCGTGTGGCGGCGCAAGCATTACAAAACATGAATGAAGCAAAGAAAGAGTTAATAACAAGTAATTCAGATGCTTTGTCATCAACAACAACGAATACTTCCATATCTCAAAACAGTCAAACTTTAACCAATGATCCTCTTAATGCTGATGATTCAAACATGAGTTTATTGTCTCCAAATCGTTCATTATCAGCAGAACAGCGTCATTCTACTATGGCAAACGACACTGCAGCCGTTGACGATTCAACTAGTCAGTCTCTACCTTCCCCAGAACGTTATTCACAACAGCATCAATCCATCGAAATCTACGTGTAGTTTTTTTTCGATGTCTCTGCAGTATGCATTCAACACCAACTAAATTCGATAATTTAGCGATGGTAAATTATCTGAACTCGATATTAACGACTTAATCAGAACTTGGCTGAACGCATCCTAGTATCGCAAGCCAAATCATAATGCCCTATGTATATTTTGCCAAATGAGCTAATTTATATGGATGCTAAGATGTTTAATTGAAAGTGCAGGGAACAATGATTTTCAGCGATTTGTGCAAGATAAGGATTCACGAGCATGACAAAAATCATGTGTTATGTAGAAGCTGACTTGAATAAGTCGCCATATTGATTAAATATCTACAACACCAAATCTAAGTAAATTTTTTTATACTGATAATCAGCCATTAAAAGGTAAGTTATGCTGTTTTAAAATTAAGCTTTCTAATAACTTACAAGCAGGGCCTTGCTGATCGCGATTAGGGACAACCAGATTCAATATTGCTTTTCGATTATTACCTCCACGCAAATGAAGACGGATGAGTTGTTTATTTTGCAATTCTTGCTGCACAACAAAGTTCGGGATCCAACAAAAGCCAATGTTACGAGCTAAAATCGATTTTGCCTCATGAAAGTTTGATACCGTCCAACGTTGTTCCGCTTTAAGCCAACCAATATCATTGGTTGCATTTATTCCCGTATCTTTAATCACAATTTGTAAATGCTGGGCTAACTGCTTGTCATCATCAATGCGTTCTAATTGCGCAAGCGGATGGTCTGGATGACACACAAGTTCAAAATTTAATTCACATAATGGCTCTGCAATATGGCCTTTGGGTGGTGTAGCGCAAATAGCAATGTCGACTTCATTATTAAGCACAAGTTCATGAGTACCAGTGATCACCGAGTCGATAATCGTTACCCTTGTACCACGACTTTGAGGTAAAAATTCGTCTAGAGCTGCCACTAGAGTGTCCATCGGATAAATGATTTCTCTGGCAATGGTAAGGTTAGGTTCCCAACCTTGTCCTAAATTTGAGGCTAATTGTTCTAGCTCTTCAACCGATTGAGTTAAATGACGAGAACGACGTAATAACACTTCTCCTTGCTCGGTTAAATAGGCTTTGCGGCCTTTTACTTCGAGTAAGTTAATCCCCAGTTGATGCTGCAACTTGGCCACCGCATGGTTTAGTGACGATTGGCTCTTGTTGAGCTTTTCTGCAGCCTGAGCATAGCCTCCAAAATCAACGACAGCTTGGACAATTCGCCATTGTTCTAAGGTTGATTTAGCTCGGCTCATTAAGTGTTCTCTTTATTGTTGAGTAAAAATGACGGAAAATCATAGCTTTGTTTGAAATAAAAAAGGCAAATGCACTGCATTTGCCTCAAACGTATCACTGCTAATATTTAGTGTGATTTAGCATCGTTCATAGACGCTTTAGGCTTAACAAGTTTTGGTAAGTATTTCTTGGTACTAGAAATATTATTTAAATATGGTCCTTTATGTAACGTTTCAGGCCAATCTAATAACATCATTGCTAATACGTTTCTGTGTTCACCAGAAGATAATTCAACTTTGCCATGTGGTGAGGGGATCATCATCGTTTTAGGATCGTAAGCCGCAATCACATGCTTTTTCACTTTCTCTACAACTGGGTTATCGCCGTTACCAGTAATTAAGAAACTAATACCCACTTCAGTAATAATATCTTCAGTAGTATCGGTTAAAATGCGATCAATATTGTTTTCAAAGTAATCTAAAATCCACTGATACTCTTTTGGATCGACTGGATGTTGATAATACTCGCTAGCTGAAAAAATAAAGTGAGTCATACCATAAACTTTGTTTTTATATTGGCCTTTTTTGAGCTTATCATCATTACTATCTGGATAGGTTTTAATGAAGGCTTGTTTGTAAGCTTGGTAATAGTCGCCAACACCGATTTGCTTGGCCCAATATACATAGTTGATTAACTGCGCGGCCCAAGCTTTGATCATTTTTGGATCAGTGAAAGCGTGTTCTAAATTAGCACTTTTCAGGGTTTTTATCATTAAATCATGACAAGGTCCGGTAAAGCCAAACTCATCGACTCGACTGGCATAGCGCAATAGCACATCGGTATATAACATAAAGTTAGGGTAAGGAGCGATGGCTTCCTTACGGGCGGTAGCCCGTGGGCCAGAGCCTAATTTATCCGCTTCAATTTTTGATTCACTTTTAATAAAACCGGGTTTATCCAGATTACAAGAATAGTATGCTTGGCGTTCTGCAATGGTGAGCAAATCGATTAATGAACCGTTAGCGTATTTTGCTTCCCCAGTCATACGGAATTGACGTATAGCATAATGGCCTTGTACACGAGGCGGTAATGAATAAAGATTGGTTTCTAAATTGGTTTTAATGCCTTGATAAACTTGGTCAGCCGTTAACTTATGTGGTGTTTTTTCAACGGACTCTTTTGCGAACGCCACACTACTAAACAACGTAGCTGATAATAGTAAGTACGAGAGTGTTTTACTCTTGCGTAGTTCCAGCATGTTTAAATCTCCTGATAAGTGAATGTGGGTCTATTGGTGGGCCAATAAGCTGCTCAAGTTGATCGTCTAAAGTTAAATGTGTTTCGTTTACAACCAATAAATTAAATATCGCGCGAGTCGATATATTGGCCGGTGTGTCAGCAATGATTAATTGAGTCAATGCGGTTTGCCATAAAGGAAGGTAATGATTAATTCCTTCATTAGCAATAGCTTGATAACTATATATTGCGTCCGTTGCATTTGGCCATGGTAGGCCAAAGCTTTGCTCAAAAGCCACTGATAGTGGTTGATTATGACTTAACCAAATATCCTGCTGTGTACCTTTGAAATTACCTTTATATTGATAAAAAGCCAGTGAAACCTTTGTCCTAAATACCCATAATTGCTGTTGATATTGTGCTGCTAATTGGTGTCTTTTAGGCAATTGGGATAAGTTCAGCTGTTGTGTAATGTAGTGTGCTAACCACTGTGTTGCAATCGCATGGGCATCAGTGTTTTGTGTTCTATTGGTAATAAAATAAAACTGCCCACCTTGAGCCAAGGATACTATTGCTTGGCTTAATCTGTTAATTAATTTTTGTTGTTGTTTCACATGGATTAATTGCGATGGAAAACTTAGCGAATATTGGCCAAATTGATGACCGACAACAGTTTGTTTTATCAATTGACCATCTATATTTAATGGATTGTGCTGCTTATCTTGTGGGTAGGTGAAAATTTCACCCAGTAATCGCTGTTGGTGCCAAACGCGTATGAGGTGTGCCTCACTTAAGCTGCTATGTTGACTGTCTGCAAGCGATGTCGTTTTATTTATTTTAGGATCGTCTATTTTATCATCGTCTATTGCGATCAGTTCAAACTTGAGATCTAAAGCTTTAAGGCTTTCGAATATTTGCTGTAAAAATGCATCCGTAGTAATCGATTTTATAGCCGATGAATTACTTACCCGACTAAGGGCATGGGCAATATTCCATGGCGCGATACCAAGATTACTTGTTTGGCTGGCTAAGAATTGCTCTAACAACGGCGGGGTTAGCCCATGAGATGAGAGTTGTGCCTGTGCGGTATTATCATAGTCTTGAAGAATTGCGTGCTGCAGTTGTAATTGATGGATCAATGCAAGCGCTGGAGCTTGTTTGTCTTTTGCGCGAATTTGATAGGCAAGCCAAACCTGTTTTCTACAGTGTTCATTGGGTTGTGTAATTAAATATTTAGCAATACGAATATCAATATTAGTATTGCTGCTCTCTGAACTAAATTCATTGGATATTACACAGTCTTGCTGATTAAATTGCATGCTGAAGAGTCGTTGAGACAATGCTTGATTATTGCTTGCCTGGGCGCTGTGCAGTTTTGACTTTTCGATTAGCTCCCACTGTGATTGTCTTATGGCGACTAAGCGTTGTCCTAATTGATCATAAGGCGGTCGAAGCTGTAACAACTGATCAATTAAGCGTTGGGTATTGGCTGCTGTAGCTAACGCATAAAGTTCATCGGCAAGGTGTAATTGGCACCATAATAAGCCTTGCCTATTTAGGCTGTCGTTGGCGAAAGGGCGGTAATATTGAATTCTGTCGTTGATATTATTTAACGCAATTGTGCGCTTTTCAAATTCAACAGCTTGTTGTTCAACAGACTGAAAAGAAACAAGCTTGTCTTGTCCTAAATCAGGTTGATATTGTAAGCACTGTTCGACGAACAGTGCTAAGGGATTAGCCACAGCGCTTGCTGTGGCTAAAAGATTAAAAAATAGGGTTGCTACAAAAATGCTTTTTAGCATAAGCCACGCGTTCCTCAACTGACATTGTTGAGCTTTTCATCGCTTCTACATGCTTAAGTCGAGGTAAAATCCCTCTACCATTGGCAATTTGAATGGTTAGACCAGGACGGGCATTCAATTCAAGTAACAGTGGGCCTTTGTTTTTATCTAACACCATGTCAGTACCTAAATACCCGAGCTCACACATTTCATAGGCACTTGATGCTGTGTGGAGTAAGGTTTCCCAATGAGGAACTTTGATGTTCGACAGTGGAAAGTGAGTATCAGGATGCTTATCAACGGGTAAGTCAAATTGCACAGCATGCAAACTGTGTCCGGTAGCGATATCTAAGCCAACACCTACAGCGCCTTGGTGTAAGTTAGCTTTACCATCTGATGCTGCAGTTGATAAACGTAACATTCCCATCACAGGAAAGCCTTTAAACACAATTAAGCGGATGTCTGGGACACCCTCATAACTTAAGCCTTCAAAGACTGGGTCAAATTCAATTAACCCTTCAACAATTGCGACATCAGGCTTACCGCCGAGAGAGAATAAACCACTTAAAATATTAGATACATGGCGATAAATTTCGCTATGAGTCACTTCGTGGCCATTGGGCTTGTAATAACAGCCATTACTCACTCTGGTGATCACCATAATGCCTTTACCGCCAGAACCTTTTGCTGGCTTTATCACAAAACCGCTACGGTCGAGGACCATAGCTGGAATTTCTTGGATTTTATGTTGTTCATGAACAACCCCAATTAAATCGGGAACGGCTATGCCATTAGCAAGCGCAAGTTGCTTAGTAATTAGTTTGTCATCAACGCGTTTATAAAACTTACGCTGATTATAACGACCAATATAGCTAATATTGCGCCTGTTCATGTTGAGTACACCGCTACGGCTCAATTCCCAGGGCCAGGCGTACTTCATTATTGCTCTCCAACTAATGGTTTAAAGCGTTTCAATTCAGTTAAACGGTAACCTGTGTACTGTCCCATCACTAATACCAACGCTAAAATCACTAAGTGAATGCCTAAGAAGTTGAATACCCAATGCTGAACTAATTGGTTGTCCATGGCTAAGTACGCCAATGTGGCCACAAATAAGCTACCGCCACCTGATACAAAGACTTTCTTAGGGCCTTCTTCTTCCCACAGAATAGACATGCGCTCAATGGTCCACGCAAGAATGATCATCGGGAAGAAGGTAATCGTTAAGCCTTCACTTAAGCCTAATTTGAATGAAATTAAGGTAAATAAGCCGATAATAAAAATAACCACAATAATTACCGCCGATATTCGGGATATGAGCAGTAAGTTAAGCGTCGACAGATAGGAACGGATCATTAAACCAAAGGCAACAATAAGCAAAAAGCCAATTAAGCCGGTTAGTAGGGTCGTTTGAATAAACGCCAGAGCGATCAATACCGGCATAAAAGTACCAGATGTTTTGATGCCGACAATGACGCGTAAGAACACCACGACTAATACCCCAATTGGGATTAACAGAATGCCCTTAAATGTGCTTTGTTCTTCAAGCGGTAACTGATACAAAGAGAAATCCATTGCATCGTCATTCATCATCATGTCGATAGAGGTGGCTAATGCTGAACGAGTATCTTGCAGCATTGAGAAGTTAACTAATGAGCTAGTCCCTCCCATAACATCAAGTACTGAGTGGCCAGTGTATTCCCATAATACTAAAGTATTGTCACGGCCTTTTTTGTTGTTTGGAACGTCAAAAAGTTCCCATTGACCGTTATTGTAAACTTGAACGTATGATGTGAGCTGCTGACGACGTCGTTGATCTTCAAGTTGCAAACCGTTAACAATACGTGCAGGTACCCCTTTTGAGTGCAACATGTGCACAAACAAATTGGTTGAGGTGTTAGCCGATAATAACAACGCCATATTTTGGCTCTGATCGTTATCGTTAATCAAATTCATTAACTGCTGAGCAAACGACAGGTTAGTAGCACTGCGAGCCCAGACTTCTTCAATGACTTGCTCTGCTGCTGATTTCTCTGTTGCAGGCCATGAATATAATTCTGGCGTGGCAGGTTCTTCGACGGCTTCAATATTAAGCTTGCCTGTGGGTACCAAAGTGACTCGGTAATACAATGCTTGTGAGCCAGAAGCCTCACGAATAGACCACACGGCGCGACGGTTATTAGTATCTTCTGAAATATTTAAGCCATAACCTGGTGATGATGCATTTTCAACTAAGATGTCAAATGCAGGATCGTTAGGTAATGAGAAATTGACCTCAGCAGGTTGATTCTTTCCATTAAAACTGATTTTGGCATCAACGGCCCAACTTTGTACCTGGTCCCCAGGTAAAAAAGGCACATTGTGTTCGATACCACGATATATGCTGGTGCTGATCCCGATGATAAATAGCAACGCAACGAATATGTAAAACGGTTTACGAGAATGCATTACGGATCCTACTTAATTAACGTGGTAATTTGGTTTTTGGCTTTACCATGAATGTAGATTTGGCCTACATCAACAATGGCAATATCTTTCATAAACTTGCGACCTAGTAATAAAGGATAATCTAGGTGGCTTCGATCCGTTAGGTTTAAATCTGTTTCGGCGGCATATTTACCTATTTTTAAATGGGCATGGATTACTGGACGACGATCATCAGCCGTATCTGCATCTTGTTTAATACGAACAAAGCGTTCAACTTTAGATTCAAAGGTGTTTGCAGGTTGTTCAGTGTTATTAGTTATCACATCATAGCGAACCCACTGTACGCCTTCTCGCTCAAATAATACGATATTGCGTGCGTCTAGAGATGATGACTCTGCACCAGTATCAATGCGTGTGGCAAACTTTAATTTTACTTCATCTATATAGACACTTTCGACTTCACCAAGTAGAAACTTCTCACCAATAATGGCTTCAGGACATTGTTGTGGGACCGCCACAGGCTTTGGTGTAGGTGGTTGAACAATAATTGTTTTTGGTTTTTGACTCATTGCGGTGCTTACCTGAGTCTTCAACTTTCTAATTTCGTCAGAAAGCGCACTAATGTCGCTTGTCTGCTGACTATTTTGTACATTGATGGCATCAATAATGACGGTTTGCGAAACTTGCAAACTGCTATTCAAATCAGCATTGGTCAGCGGTGGTGTTATTGTTTTTTGGGTGGCTGTACAACCCGATAATAGTGCCGCTGCAACGGATAGAGCAATTACCTGCTTTAACATGTCAATTCCTGTTGAATAGTAATATTTATACTAAATCGTGATTCGGTTGGTTCTTTGTTGCAATGATGATAGCCCTCTTAGGCGCGGGATAACCTTCTACGGTTAAACTCACATCATTTGGATCGAGATAATCGACTAGAGATTCATTTTTCATCCACTGGGTGCTGCGTTGTTCTGCTAGTGAGGTGATATCGATATCAACACAACGAATATCAATAAACTCACATTTCTTTAACCATAACATTAAGGCTGCAACTGATGGTATAAACCAAACGTTGTTCATTTTGCCATATCTATCTTGTGGAACAAGTACCGCATTTTCATCGCCATCAATCACCAGTGTTTCAAGTACCAATTCACCACCCACTCTTAATTGGTCACGTAATTGTAGTAAATGATCTATCGGAGAGCGACGATGATAGAGTACGCCCATCGAGAATACGGTATCAAAGGCATCTAATGCGGGTAATTCCTCTATCCCTAATGGCAGCAAATATACCGGATGCTGATTACCTGCAACTCGCTTGATAGCTTCAAATTGACATAAAAATAATGGCGAAGGGTCAATCCCTACAACACGAGTTGCGCCATCACCTAACATCCGCCACATGTGATAGCCACTACCGCAACCAACATCTAACACTGTGCGATTTTTTAACGGTGAAATAAAATTTTTAACTCGGTCCCATTTCCAATCACTGCGCCATTCTGTATCAATTTGAATACCATGAACGGAAAATGGACCTTTACGCC
This sequence comes from Shewanella sp. S1-58-MNA-CIBAN-0166, assembly GCF_040310085.1. Taxonomy (NCBI): domain Bacteria; kingdom Pseudomonadati; phylum Pseudomonadota; class Gammaproteobacteria; order Alteromonadales; family Shewanellaceae; genus Shewanella; species Shewanella sp. S1-58-MNA-CIBAN-0166. The sequence continues at coordinate 19,604 of NZ_JBEOPN010000040.1, forward strand.
ATGGTTGAAACACCGCCAGTAAATTAGTCAGCTTTTCGACTTGTCCTGGGCTGAGTTGTTCCCCGGTTCCAATTGTTACACTGCTGCTAAAATCTATTTTATCCGGTTGAGGATAATGTAATTTATTGAGCACTTTTTCCCATTTAGGTAAATTGCCGTGTTTATGATCTCGTTGCCATTTACCTAAAATTGCCGGTAATGTTTCCAACCAGTGTTGTAGGTTTGAATCAGCAATGTCTTTATAAAAAGAGCTAAAATTGATCATTTAATGGCTACCATAGATGCAAAGTTAAAACATTGAAACCAGACTGAGAAGTGACTAAAGCCGTTTTCAGTTAAGCGTTTTTGGTGGACATTTAAGCTGTCTGGACGCATAACGTTTTCTAATGCACTGCGTTTTTGACTTATTTCGAGCTCACTATACCCATTTGCACGCTTAAAATCTAAATGCTGTTCATCTAATAACTGTTGAATTTGATTATCTTCAAAGAATAATTTTTCTGAAATGACTAAAATTCCACCGGGTAACATACCATCGTAAATACGTTTTATTAGGGCGTCGCGATCATGGGTCGGTAGAAATTGTAGGGTAAAGTTGAGCACCACCATCGACGCATTCTGGATGTCGATATCTCTGATATCAGCACACAATAAATTGACTTGAATGTCGCTGACATACGCAGCAAGATTTTCAGTACAACGCTCAATCATAGACTGGCTATTGTCTACCGCATAAATTTGACATCCGCGCCCTTCAATTTGACGACGAATACTTAATGTAGCTGAGCCTAACGAACTACCGAGATCGTATATATTGCTTTGGGGCGTGACAAAGCGATTAGCAAAATCACCAATGGTATTGATAATTTGTGCGTACCCAGGAACAGAGCGGCGGATCATGTCATTAAATACACCAGCAACACGTTGATCAAATTGAAAATCAGTAATTTGGTCGGTCACATGAGCGTATATCTTATCTTGTTGAGAGTTCATCAGCTGTAATGTGGAAAAGTTAGAAATGTATTTTAGCTAATGATGGTGAACTGCAGCAAGTATCTAGCTAATAATTTGTGAGTTTTTTTTCAAATAGTTGACAATGTTGTTAATGGGACAGGTTTTGAATGCTTATGAATGCTGGTATTATGTGCATAAGCTTCAGAATATTAATTTCTATTCATAAAATTAGCATGACTCAAGACTGAATAATGATATTATTTCTTCTTGTAACAAAGTAGCAACAAAGCTGTTTTTTAAGCCATTGCAATCATTTTTTTCTAACAGCTAAAATATTTATGGCTTGGAAAACGGTAGTTAATTTACCCCAAAATGGCAATGAACAAGCTTATTTAATAAATAAGTATAAAAAGTGAAAGTATTAGGGAAAAAACTTGAAATTTATACCTTGGATATTAGCAATATTATTTGCGTGGATATCAATACCTGCGCAGGCAATACATTCAGATAAAGCCAATACGTCAGTACGCCAACTTCCCTTAGTTATCGTGATGGGAGAAGATACTTATCCATTTGAATATTTGGATGAAACGGGAACTCCTGCAGGTATTTTGGTCGATTTGTGGCGCGAATGGTCCATTATTACTGATACCAAAGTGCAATTTGTGTCTCGGCATTGGCAACAGTCACTCGATCAGCTTGAACAGAAAAAAGCAGATGTTCACATTGGCATGTCTCAAAACCAAGCTAGGTTAAAAAAGTTTGATTTTGCCAAACCCTTTACTTCACTCAATACCTATTTATACATTCATAAGTCGCTCAGCAGTAAAAAACAAATTAGTGATTTAGTGCCCTATCAAATTGGTATCGTGAGTGGCTCATCCCATGAAGCAACATTATCAGCGCTAGAACCTAAGCTTAGTTTTAAGCGTTATCAAAATCGTGAACAATTATTACAAGCAGCCGTTAAAGGTGAGTTATTTGTTTTTGCCGGTATTGAAGGATATCAACGCAATTTAGCACTTGAACAAGACATTGCCGCCAATTTTCACAGCTCATCGCGCATACTCATCAAAAAAATCAACTTAGCCCCTGCGGTGGTTAAAGGGGATTTAGAGCTTCTCAACAAAATTAACCATGGTTTTGAATTAATGCCGGCGAAGGTTATTCAGCAAATAGAGCGGCGGTGGTTAGGCTATCATCGACAAACTGCGGGAGTCATTATTGCCATGCAAAATGGTGTCGAGCCTTATGCCGATATCGGCGCTGATGGCTTGCCACATGGAATGTTAGTTGATTTGTGGACTTTATGGTCTGAAAAAACCGGTATCAATATTGATTTTGTTGCGGGTGACATGAGCAGTTCCATTGATGATGTTAAACGTGGTGTTGCAGATGTTCATATTGGTTATCCTGAAAGCCAAGATATGCGCACTGGCTTAAAGCAAGCGTGGCATATTATTTCGGTTAAAAGTCGCTTTTTTAGTTCGAACTTAGCGTTAAATAGCATTGAAAATACGGCTATGCGGATTGGGGTTTTCCCTACCGCGCCTTATATTAGTGATATTAAAAAAGCATTTCCCAAAGCGCAGTTACGTTTTTATGATTCATTAGACGGCATGGTTAAAGCGGCACGTAAAAATGAAATTAGCGGTTTTGTTTCATCTGCAGCAATGACGTCTCATTACTTATTAGCCAATAAGTTGTGGGCAGAGTTTCGTCAATATACCGATATCGAATTTTCAACAGATATGTATGTTTTAACGCGCATTGATGACAGTGGCTTAGCGGATCGGATTCAAGCTGGATTTAATTTGATTTCTGTCGAAGAACAAATTCAAGTTGAGCGTAAATGGTTAATTAACCCAGACGATCGTTTTTTTGCTAATTCTGCCAATAAAATCAAACTAACAACTCAACAAAAACAATACGTTAGTAGTCTTGGGGCCATAAAAATGGGTTACCTGAAAAATTGGGCTCCTATGGAGTTTCAAGGTAAAAACGGTGAGTTTTTAGGGGTGAATGCAGACATCAAAAACTTATTGGTTACCCAACTCAATTTAACGATTATCCCGGTGGCTTACGATGATTTTGGCAACATGATGAGCGACCTGGTTAAAGGTGAAATTCATTTAGTAGCCAGTATGGCTAAAACGATTGAGCGCGAAAATACACTGGCATTCTCATTAGCATATTGGCCGTCACCTTGGGCGATAGTCACGTCGTTAACTCAGCCTCCCATTTTTAATATCTCCCAAGTTACCGGTAAACGATTGGCTGTTGTTGATGGCTATCACATTGTCGATCAGCTTCGCCAACAATACCCAGGTATAAAATTAGTGCCTGTTGCAGACACTAAGCAAGGTATGGCAGCGGTTATCACGGGTCGTGCGGATATGTTTGTTGAACAAGTAGCTACATTGGCGACTACGTTAAAAGGTGGCCAATATCCGAGTTTAAAAATGTCTTTATTAGCTGAGTTAACTGAGCAACATAGCCATATAGGCTTATTTCCGGGCGTCAAAGGTTTAGTGCCTTTGATTGATAGAGTCATTGCGACCATTGATGAAACCGAACAACAGAACATGTATCAAAAATGGGTTTCGCTAGATCTTAATAGTGACACATTACGTTACCAACGTTGGTTGAAAATATTAGTGATTGGTTTGCTAATTATCACCTTAATTGCCATCGTGGTTTTGATGTCGAATCGACGTTTAAATGTCGAAATTCAAAAACGTCTTAAAGCTGAAGAGAACCTTCGATTTATGGCTAATCATGACAATGTTACGGCATTGCCAAATCGCAGTTTACTTGACGATAGATTAGCGCAAGCCACTTTGACTCATCATCGGGATAAATCGAAGTTTGCACTGTTATTTATTGATTTAGATGGTTTTAAAGCAATAAACGATCGGCATGGTCATCATGTGGGGGATAAGTTGCTACAACGTATCGCCTTATTATTAAGCCAACATGTGCGAGATTCTGACACGGTTGCCCGTTTTGGTGGTGATGAGTTTGTGGTGTTATTAAATCATATCGAAGCCAAAGAAAATGCTCGTCAAGTGGCTGAAAATATTTTATTGGGATTAAAGAAACCGTTACTAATCGATGATATCAATGTCACTATTTCGGCCAGCATCGGTATCGCTATTTTTCCTGATGATGCCGATACCGCTGCTTCATTATTGAAAAAATCAGATCAGTTAATGTATCAAGCTAAAAAAGTCGGTGGCCATCAACATAAAATGAGCTAGTTTTTGGTTGATGGTTTTTCCGTCAGTCGATTGAGTTTATTCGCTGTAGGTCTGGTTAATTGCTGCAATCTGATTGATACTTCAATGCATAAGTTTGAGTCACGGTATATAATGCCGTTTTTATCGTTTTCGATTTCCAAAATACCGCTTTGTGGATAAAGGATAGAGTTCAATGCGCAGTCATTATTGTGGAGACATTAATACGTCTCATCTAGGTCAAGAAGTTACTTTAGTTGGTTGGGTTAACCGTAGTCGCGATTTAGGCGGAGTTGTGTTTTTAGACTTACGCGATAGAGAAGGGCTAGTTCAAGTTGTTTTTGACCCAGATCTAAAAGACGTTTTTGATATAGCCAGCACATTGCGCAGTGAGTTTTGTGTTCAAATTAAAGGTGTTGTGCGCGCTCGTCCTGATAGCCAAGTCAATTCACAAATGAAAACCGGTGCGATTGAAATTTTAGGTACGCAACTGACAGTGATTAATGCTTCAGCGCCTTTACCTTTAAGCATGGATAATTATCAAAATAACAGTGAAGAACAACGCTTAAAATACCGTTATTTAGATTTACGTCGCCCAGAAATGGCCGAGCGTCTTATTTTTCGTGCAAAAGTGACCAGTTCTGTTCGTCGCTTCTTAGACACCAATGGCTTTTTAGATATCGAAACGCCTATTTTGACCAAAGCCACTCCAGAAGGTGCGCGTGACTATTTAGTGCCAAGTCGCACTTATAAAGGTCAATTTTTTGCTTTGCCTCAATCACCACAGCTGTTCAAACAGTTGCTCATGATGTCTGGTTTTGACCGCTACTATCAAATTGTTAAGTGTTTTCGCGATGAAGATTTACGTGCAGATCGCCAACCTGAATTTACTCAAATCGATATTGAAACCTCATTCATGTCTGCCGAACAAGTCATGGAAAAAACTGAGCAAATGATGCGCGGTTTGTTTCAAGATTTATTGAATGTTGATTTAGGTGATTTTCCTCGCATGACCTACGCCGAAGCAATGAAGCGTTATGGTTCTGATAAGCCTGATTTACGTAATCCACTTGAATTAGTTGATATTGCTGATTTGGTTAAAGATGTTGAGTTTGCGGTATTTAATGGCCCTGCAAATGATGTCGAAGGTCGCGTTGCGGCACTACGTATTCCAACAGGTGCATCATTATCTCGTAAACAAATTGACGATTACACTAAATTTGCCGGCATTTATGGTGCTAAAGGTTTAGCGTGGATGAAAATAAATGACTTAGCTGCAGGCATGGATGGTATTCAGTCGCCTGTACTTAAGTTTTTAACTGAATCTATTGTTAACGACATCATCAGCCGTACAGGTGCACAAACCGGCGATATCATCCTATTTGGTGCAGACAAAGCCAATGTGGTTGCTGAAGCATTGGGCGCCTTGCGCTTAAAAGCTGGCGAAGATTTCAAGTTACTTGAAGGACAGTGGCGCCCAATGTGGGTTGTCGACTTCCCGATGTTTGAAAAAATTAACGGTGGATTCCACGCGGTTCATCATCCATTTACTGCGCCTCGTGGTATTAGCCCTGCAGAATTAGCAGCCGATCCTGCTGCCGCTATTTCAGATGCCTACGATATGGTATTGAATGGTTGTGAATTAGGTGGCGGCTCAGTGCGTATTCATAACGCCGAAATGCAAAGTACAGTATTCAGTATTTTAGGTATTGAAGCTGAAGAAGCACAAGAAAAGTTTGGCTTCTTACTTGAAGCGTTACGTTACGGTACACCTCCACACGCGGGTTTAGCGTTTGGTTTGGATCGTATTGTCATGTTGATGACCGGCGCAAGCTCGATTCGTGACGTAATGGCATTCCCTAAAACGACTACCGCGGCATGTCCATTAACTAACGCTCCTGGTTTTGCTAACCCAGTGCAGTTAACGGAATTGGGTATTGCGGTGATTGAAAAGGTTAAAACTGAAGAGTAAACATTATTGTTCAGTGTAATACGCTCTTAAATAGGGCTCCACATACCGAGGCTGCTGCCTCGGTATGTTTTTGACAAGTATGGTTTTTTACTTGAATTATCCAATTGGATAAAGGAGCTTAAGATGGCAGGACACAGTAAATGGGCCAATATAAAACATCGTAAAGCCGCACAAGATGCTAAACGCGGTAAGTTGTTTACCAAATTTATTCGAGAGCTTACTGTAGCAGCTCGCGAAGGCGGTTCAGATGTTGATGCTAACCCCAGATTACGCGCTGCAGTTGATAAAGCCTTATCCAATAATATGACCCGTGATACCGTTGAACGCGCCATAAAACGCGGTGCCGGTGAGATAGATGGTCAGCAACTAGAAACCATTATTTATGAAGGCTATGGTCCAGGTGGTACTGCGGTCATGGTTGAAACGATGACAGACAATCGTAATCGCACCGTTTCTGGTGTGCGTAATGCATTTAATAAGTCGGGTGGTAACTTGGGTACCGATGGTTCAGTGGCCTATTTATTTACTAAATCTGGCATTATTTCCTACGACACCGATATTGATGAAGATAGCCTAATCGACAGTGCATTAGACGCAGGCGCCGAAGATGTTATCACTCATGATGATGGGTCAATCGATGTATTCACCACTCCAGAGACCTTTGGCAAAGTCAAAGATGCACTTGATAGTGCTAGTTTTGGATCTGTTCATGCTGAAGTGACTATGGTTGCATCATTAAAAGCTGAACTTGATGCAGATACCGCCGAAAAATTTTTACGTTTAATCGATACCTTAGAAGACCATGATGATGTACAAGAGGTATATCATAATGCTGAGATATCAGATGACGTTACGCAAGCGTTAGACAACGCATGAGGCATCAATGGCCATTATTTTAGGAGTCGATCCCGGCTCCCGCATTACAGGCTACGGGGTGATCCAATGCCAAGGCCGTCAACAGATTTACCTTGGTAGCGGCTGTATTCGAACCTCTGCCGATGAATTACCACAACGATTACAACAAATTTACGCAGGCTTATGCGAAATAATTACTCAATATCAGCCGGATGAATTTGCTATTGAACGGGTATTTATGGCCAAAAATGCTGATTCAGCCTTAAAGCTTGGCCAAGCCAGAGGCGCGGCAATTGTTGCCGCTACGTGTGCTGGACTGCCAGTTGCGGAATATAGCGCAACCCAAATAAAAAGTGCTGTAGTGGGGACAGGCCGAGCTCAAAAAACGCAAGTTCAACATATGATTAAGCAACTACTCAAACTACCTGCTTCACCACAAGCTGACGCGGCTGATGCATTAGGAGTAGCAATATGCCATTTTCATACTTATCAAAGCCTTATCGCTATGGGTGGTAAAGCTAGCAGCAGAACATATGGAAGATACAAATGATAGGTCGTTTAAGCGGTATTTTAGTTGAAAAACAAGCGCCTGAAGTGGTGCTTGATGTCAATGGCGTTGGTTACGAATTACAAGTGCCGATGACCAGCTTTTATGAATTACCAGGGTTAAATCAAGCTGCGATGTTATTTACTCATTTTGTGGTGCGTGAAGATGCGCAGTTACTTTATGGTTTTATCACAAAACAAGAGCGTGCATTATTCCGATTATTGATTAAAACCAATGGCGTTGGCCCTAAACTGGCATTAACGATTTTGTCGGGTATGACTGCATCTGAGTTCGTGTCATGTGTTGAACGAGATGACATTGCCACCTTAGTTAAACTGCCAGGTGTCGGTAAGAAAACCGCAGAGCGTTTAGTGATTGAAATGCGTGACAAGCTTAAAAGTTTACTTGAAGCTTCTGCAGGCTCGGAGCGCGAGTTTATGCTGCAAAGTAATTATACTCCAGCTGCCCCAGTTGATAGTGCAGAAGAAGATGCCATTTCAGCTTTATTGTCGTTAGGTTATAAGCCTGCTCAGGCCAGTAAGTCGGTTTCTGCGGCTTTTAAAGAAGGCATGAGCTCAGAAACGCTAATTAAAGCTGCATTAAAATCAATGCTATAAATATGATATGCATAAACAGGGTACGTAAAAATGATTGAAGCTGATCGCCTAATCCAACCGCAGGTACAAGGTCAAGATGAACTGATTGATCGTGCTATGCGCCCTAAAATGTTGGATGAGTATACCGGTCAAGATGATACTCGAGCGCAGCTTAAGGTTTTTATTCAAGCAGCGATAAATCGCCAGGAAGCCCTCGATCACATGCTGATTTTCGGTCCTCCAGGATTAGGTAAAACAACGTTAGCGATGATTGTGGCTAATGAAATGGGCGTGAATATCAAATCCACTTCTGGCCCTGTGCTTGAAAAAGCCGGTGATTTAGCGGCATTGTTAACCAATCTTGAAGAAGGTGATGTGCTGTTTATCGATGAAATTCATCGTTTAAGCCCTGTAGTGGAAGAGATCCTTTATCCGGCGATGGAAGATTACCAACTGGATATTATGATTGGTGACGGCCCTGCAGCACGTTCAATTAAGTTAGATTTACCGCCATTCACGCTTATAGGGGCGACCACTCGTGCTGGAGCACTAACATCACCACTGCGGGCGCGTTTTGGTATTCCACTGCGTTTAGAGTTTTACAATGTCAAAGATCTTACCACTATCGTAACACGCTCAGCGAATGTGATGGAGCTTGAGATTGATCAGCAAGGTGCGATTGAAATAGCCAAACGTTCACGAGGCACCCCGCGAATTGCTAATCGTTTATTACGCCGCGTTCGCGACTATGCGGAAGTCAAACATGATGGTAAAGTCACCCAAAAAGTTGCCGAATATGCGCTTGATTTACTTGATGTTGATGAGCAAGGTTTCGATTATTTAGACCGTAAACTCCTGCTGGCAATTATTGATAAATTTATGGGTGGTCCAGTAGGATTAGATAACCTTGCCGCCGCGATAGGTGAAGATAGAGAAACGATTGAAGATGTATTGGAGCCTTTTTTAATTCAACAAGGCTTTATTCAGCGCACACCTAGAGGACGTATCGCTTCTCAAAGAGCCTACGATCATTTTAGTTTGGTTAGACCTGAAAAAGCGTAATCTGTTTATTAGCTATTTTAGTCCCACACTAATGACTTGTAGATATATAGCCTAGCGCAGTAAAATTTTGTACGAAATCTCTGTCATCAAAATGATAAAACCAGCTTTCGCTGGTTTTATCATATCTAACGAATCTAAAGTGTACTTTCAAGCGCACCTATTTTTGCTACTTAGGCAATATTAACCAAGTGCTTCAGTTGCTGATTTTTTTTGAATTAATTCGATTTTGTATCCGTCTGGATCTTCGACAAACGCAATTTCAGTTTTGCCGCCAGCAACAGGGCCAGGTGCTCGAGTGATTTTACCGCCAGCAGCAGCAATTGCTTCGCAGCGCGCATAAATATCGTCTTCGCCTATGGCCAAATGTCCAAAACCATTGCCTAAATCGTATGTATCGGTACCCCAGTTATAGGTTAATTCGATAACGGCTTGGCCTGTGGTTTCTTCACCAAAACCAACAAAGGCTAGGGTGTATTTATATTCTGAGTTTTCAGATTGACGCAGTAGTTTCATTCCCATCACTTGGGTATAAAATTGAATGCTGCGATCTAGGTTGCCTACACGGATCATCGTATGAAGTAATTGCGACATGATATGCTCTCTTATAAAAATTTATCTAAGTTTAACAAGTTCAGATGACAATGAAAATATTAGCGGTTGATACCAACAAAATTTTGCTTTAGCTCACATTTGTGAGGATATTTTTTGGGTTAAACGCTAAAAAGCGTTATTGTTGCCATATACACATTTGGAGGCAAGACAATGAATACAGAATTGAAAATGGCATTAGGCACTACAGTTATTATTGCGATTTGTTTTAGTGCATTTTTTGTGTCGTTGTTTTAAGCGTCAGCAAAAAATAGATAGTCCCATTTGAGCCATCACTAAAGATGTATTGCATATTAATTGATGAGTTAATATACAATACATTAATATAAAACCCCTAAAGTGCCTTCGGTGCTTTGGGGGTTAATTTTCTGGGTATATCTTGTCTTTAAAATCACAAGTCTTCAATTATACAGCAGTCGCATCGTGGTTTTCTCGATAAGCACCGTTCGCTGGTCTTGGCGTATTCGACTGTTTCAGATCCAAAAGTGACATTTCATCGGTTGTGATCTCGCCAATTTCTGTATGCCTAATTCAGTTTGAACTGGAATATAACGAAGAGAATGGTGTTAACCAAACTTGTTTTCATGATGTTTTAAGGTTAATTCTACCCGTTCCAATGCTGTCATGATCATCGCCGCAATTGATGGAGATTGGTTTTTAATAAATAATGTTGACGAATGAGCCGCACACAACACTTCAGCACCGCTCCATTGCTTCGCTATATCCGTGGCCCAAAGCCGAAAATCATCAGCAGCTCCTTTGCGTCGTTCCAATGTTTTCGACAGTGTCATATGAAAAGACAATTCTGGACTTTTTAAAAAACGAAGTAGACCGGGTAATTGAAGGTACATTAATGTGTCGTCAACGTGAATGGTTTTTGATTCTTTGTGGTAAGCAAGCACCGATGAAAAATGTAGGCGCTCGTTTTTGGAAATAAAATCGACCCCGCGGGGCACTGAAAATTCAAAATCGTTTGAAAACAAAGCGGCAAACTCGTTTGAATTAGTTAACTCTGTTTGCCATGTTAGGTTGGGCAATTTATCGATATGGCGCTGTGTGCCATAGAGTTTTGCGTTTGGATAATCCCCATGTATTTTTTCAATATGCACGGTGTGGAATGGATGCAAATTAATAATCGCTTCAATGTTGACTCCATTGTTGGTCAGCGAATCGATTTGCTGTTTAACGTCGTCTTGCATCTCATAAGCGTCAAGCAATACAAACTTGCCATTACCGCGCTTTACTAAAGAAGCATGTGTGCCAATATTTAATAAACCGAAAACGTTAAACTCACCACGAATATTCCAAAACTTATCTGAAATTTTTAATATTTTGTCAGTCATAGTTGATACTCATCGTTTGTTTCACCTCAGGATAATTCGCCAAGTATAAAGAGAGTGAAGTAAATTTCTATTTACTTCACTCTGACGGCTTATGCCCTAGATGCTAGGCTCTTATCTCGTATCTAAAATTCCGACACAGAGACCGTAGAGCAAAATGGATTTGCTGAGAAATGACAACATAAGCACTCAGGCAACGGATCCTTCCGCTGTACCATTTGTTCTCTGGTCCGACAATCCGTTCGAACCCGCATTCTAAAAATGGCTCTCCAGTGTTGGCTTACAATTTAAGTGGTTCAACCGTAGACACTAAGCTGCTGTGATGCTGAACGTTTACCATGCCAGTTTGCATATTGCTCCTGTCCAATAGAGCGGCTGTCTGGTTAGAGCGGCTGCCTAGTGGGGCGGATGATAATCTCGTTGACATCAACATCTGTCGGCTGCTCAATGGCATAAGCAATTGCTCGCGCAATCGCATCAGGGTCAATGGCCATCTCGTACATTTCATCAACACCCTTGGCAGTATCGGGGTCGCTGATTTTACTGGTCAGCTCGGTCGCCACGGCCCCAGGCGAAATATTGGTGGAGCGGATTTCCCCATTGCCTTCCTGACGCATGCCTTCTGATATCGCCTTCACGGCAAACTTGGTAGCGGAATAAACGGCGGACGCGGGAAAGACCTTATGTCCGGCTATCGACGAGAGATTAATAATGTGGCCGACATGCTGCTCGCGCATGGTCGGCAGCACCGCGGCAATGCCGTAGAGCACGCCTTTGATATTGACGTCAATCATCTTCTCCCACTCGTCGACCTTGAGTTCATCGAGGGGCGATAGCGGCATCAGACCAGCGTTGTTGACCAGCACGTCGATGCGGCCATAAGCTTCCTTCGCGGCCTTGGCCAGCGACTCGACCTGAGCGCGGTCAGTGACATCGGTAACCTGATAAATAGCTTCACCACCCTGATCCTTAATCGTGTCACGCAGCTCCACAAGGCGTTCCTCGCGGCGGGCAGCAAGCACCAGTTTGGCGCCACCTTTTGCCAGGCGTAGTGCTGTGGCTCTACCCAGACCACTGCTGGCACCGGTAATGATAACGACTTTGCTATTGATCTCTGACATGGATTTTCTCCTGTTGAAATGAATGATTGAATTTTACAAGTTAACGGTCCAAGCCTGGTGTTACGCCAGTGACGCGACGGTCAGGCTGATTGCATATTCTGCACCATACCGTCGTAACGGCCTGTAGTAGCGGCCTCCACCAGTACATGGGCCACATCCGCTCGAGATGCTTTGGCCGATTTGTCGACGTCCTCACCTAGGATCACATCCGTGCCGCGGCTCTTGTTGGTCAATGCCACAGGGCGCAGGATCGAGTAGGTTACTCCAGAAGCCTTGAGGTATTCGTCTGCTTCGTGTTTGGCATTCAGGTAAGGGGCCATGTCGCCGGTGGGATTGGATTGGTCTGCGCCGATCGAGCTGAGCATCACGAAACGCTTCACGCCAGATTCCTTCGCCAGATCAATCAGTCGCTTAGCGCCGTCCCGATCCACTTTTTTGGTCATTTCAGGGCCCGTGTTTCCTCCCGAGCCAGCGGCAAAGATCACCGCGTCCATGCAGTCGCACAAGCCGGTTTCCAGGTCGGTCAAGTCACCATGGCGCAGGTCTACGCCTTGGGGCAGTGAACTTGTATCCGAACTTTCGCGAACCAGCGCTATCGGCTTATGGCCCTGATCTATCAGGTACTGGGCCAGAAGCTGGCCCGTTTTGCCGGTGGCACCGGCGACAAGAATGTTCATGCTCATAGAGAAATCCTTAATGTTGGATGAAATGGGCGAAATTGTGGGTGTAAAGCGAGGTCAGGGCAGAAAAATTGACTTTACGTTGACGAATTCCTTCATACCAAAGCCACCGTGTTCACGTCCGTACCCAGAATTCTTGACCCCGCCAAATGGCATATTCGGATCAGCAGCCCCAAACGAATTAATACGGATCATGCCTGTGTCGAAGTCATCGCGCGCCAGTTTGAGGGCTCGCTCCTCGTCCTTTGAAAAGATCCCACCGCCGAGTCCATAGCGGCTGTCATTAGCCAGCCGCATGGCGTCCTCATCATCACTGGCGCGGATAATCGACGCGACAGGTCCGAAGATTTCATCGTCGTAGGCCGGCATTCCTGGCGTGAGGTCTGCTAGCACAGTGGCTGGATAATAGGCACCCGTGCGGTTTGGTACTTCACCACCGCAGAGGATTTTTGCACCCTTGGCGACGCTGGCATCCACCTGCTCCTTGACGGTGTCAAACTGCTCCTGGCTGGAAAGCGGGCCAAGCTGGGTATTCTTATCGGTGGGGTCACCCATGTTGATCTTTTGCATTTGGGCGACGAAAGCCTCGACAAAGTCGTCATAGACCTTATCGGTCACGATGAACCGCTTGGCAGAAACGCAGGTCTCTCCGTTGTTGTAAAGTCGACCCATTACCGAAAATTTTACGGCGGTTTCGATATCGGCATCCTCAAGCACCAGGTAAGCGTCATTCGAGCCCAGTTCGAGTACCGTCTTCTTTAATTCTTTGGCGGCCACAGCACCGATGTGTCGCCCAGCGCCATCGCTGCCGGTCATTGTGACACCACGGACCTTAGGGTGGGCTATCAGCTTGTCGCTGGTGTCGTGGTCAATCACCAAAACCTGGAACAGGTCCTCGGGCAAGCCGGCCTCAATGCACAATTCACGCAAACGTAGACCGGATCCGGTGCAGATGCTAGCGTGCTTCAGAATACAGCCATTACCAGCCATCAGATTGGATGCCAGTACACGAACCGGCTGGTAAAGGGGAAAGTTCCAAGGTTGAATTGAATAGATAACGCCGATGGGCTGATAACTGATGACGCCGCGTTTACCGTTGAGTGCTTGCTCGCGATCTTCATCGGCCAGCACGTCGGGTCCATTTTCAGCGGTGTAATTAAAGATAGCTGCACAGAGTTCGACCTCAACGTGTCCATCCTTAAGGAGTTTGCCGGTTTCGTTGGTCATCAAAGCGGCCAATTCATCGGCATTGTCGAGCAACTTTTGAGCGATCATCTTGAGGTAGGGGGCCCGTTCCTGATGGGTCAGTTCGCGCCATTGCAGAAATGCCCCATGGCAGGACTCAAGCCGATCCGTCGCCTGCTTTTCGGTCATGATGTCGTAGGTATGGATTTCTTTTTCGGTCGCGGGATTAATGGTGGTGATTGTCGACATGGTTGCTCCTTCCTAGTCTGATAGGCTAACGCCGTTGACGCTAGCTAAGGTGGATTATCAGCCAATTGGCGGGATCTGTCTGTTCGCTTGCCAACACTACCGCTTTGCAAACATCGCCGAGCTCCTGCTGGTAGTGGATAAATGGCCCAAAGAAAAAGTATAAAAAGAATAAACCACATGCTTGATCTATTCATCATGGTCTGATGTTGTTGGGTTGAGGGTCATTGAACCCACTGTTGGAACAAGTCAATGGATGAGGAAGTTAGGGATTGTTAGTGCTAGGTATCAATTTTATTCGATAAATCGACAAAAAAGTGCTAGGTAGGCATGTCGACTTCCCCCCCTTTTTGTAAGAATGCTTGTAAGAATGCGGGACCAGTGAACAAATTTGATGGTGCTAATCCCCTAGGCGATATCTTGTTGTTAGGGGGCTCGCATTGACGACAGTAAATTGTCTGGCGCTGAAATAGGCGGTGGTATTGACCCACTTGCTGTAATGGCAGCAAAATAGTTTATCTTTGAACGCTTGATATGTTATTCCTGTATGGCAGGAAATGATTAAGTGAACCACTGGACTCACGAAAGTATTTAGTCAATTATTATGCTATATGTCGGATCAGTAATGCTGTATGTGAGATCAGTGATGCCATCTGTGCGCATTCGATGAGTCAGAATAAGCGTATTCAAGCGGTGGTTATGCGCTTATATATATCAGAGAAAATTTGACGTCGGCTAGCTAAGTGTTACCGACCTACAAGCAGTCTGGAACAATACGCGTACTAGTAGCAGCCGACCGATGGTCGGCTCTTTTTTCCAGAATTCCATGTCCGATCAGCCAACCTTCAAAAATGTTTTGATAGTCTAATTAAATTAGACCAATGCGACAAAGCTGACGTTTAGTTCATGAAAGTTTCTCTGATCCCAGAGGTTACTTTTCATTTTCAGACGATGATGGCTTCTGTGAGTCTGCTGATTCTTCTTCTGACTTTTCTTCTGACTTTTTTTCCGGCAACATGGTATTGAGCTTCTCACCGCCTTTGGCGCCAAAATCCAATGTTCTGATAGGAAATGGAATTAAGATATCCGCTTTTTCTAGCGCTTTTTTAATTTCTACAACCGCCGTATGTCGAGCTTTCATAAAGCCAGTGTCACCTGGGTAATCGATCCAGAACCAGACTACTAAGTTTATACAGCTGTCTGCAAACCCCTCAGCAAACACGGCAGTTTGTTCTTTTTTGATAACAAAATCACAAGCGTTTATCGCTTCTTCAATAACTCCAGCTGCCTTCTCTGGGTCGTCTGCGTAAGAAATACCCACGGGTACTACGATGCGCCTGACCCCTGTAACCGTATAATTTGTGAGTACGTTTCGAAACAAGATTTTATTTGGAATAACTTCTATTTGGCCAAAAAACGTTTCGACTAATGTGTTACGCAAATTAATGGTTTTTACGGTGCCAAACACATCTCCTGCCTCAACCACATCGCCAATTTGAAATGGCTTACGAATACCCATCGCAATACCAGCAATAAGATTCTCTGCCATGTCTTGAAAAGCAAAACCAAGTGCTAGGCCAATAATACCTGCGCCAGCTAAGAGTGACGTTACAGTACCGGTTAATCCTAAAAACTCTAGGGCGATAAATAGCCCTGTCAACAGCACCAGCATCTTGATAATTGATGAAAGTAGATCGGCAATTTGTTCAGACTCTAAGGTTTTATGAAGCACTTTTCGAACGACTCTACCAACATATTTAGCCAGTAAGCCAAAAAACATGGCTAATAGAAAGGCGACTATAAAATTCGGCAAGTGTTTAATGCCAGCTTCTAGCCAGCCTTGTAATTTTTCGTCAATTAGCTGCCAGAATTTGTCTAATACAGAGAGGTCCATTAATATTATTCCCACTATTATTTATCATCGTTCTTCAATGCAGATTCAGCCCGTGTATTGAGCTTCTCTAGTGTCGAGGATAGGTAAAATAAAACGTCATTTTTCACAAAATGAAAATCCATGTAGCCTCATATTCTCCATACTAACATCTCTTTACTATCCTTGAGGGAGTGAAAGTCAGCGCACTGTTGTCTACTACTTAAAAAAGCTCAGCATATGCTGCGGACAACAGAGCTTTCTACACCGTCATCACCCGATGTTATTCGCTCAACGTTAAAGATGTCACAAGTTGACTTTACGCGGTGACTGGCGTAAAGGTGGGAACGTTGATCTTCCTCTATTGCCTCGGGATAATTTGGGACGATTTTTTAGCTAAAAATAGGTGTATCAATGGCAATAGTGGGCTAGCCAAATATCGGAGTATCGCTGTTGATAAAACCAATTCTATTATTGCGAAAGAGTAGGTGAGTGCCATAAGCACAAATAGTTAAGTTAAGTTAAGTTAAGTTAAGTTAAACCTAGCATTTTTGGTTCTTTTTCTTTATGTCTTTGCTTCTTGAGGCAGTCCAGTTTCGCGCAATGCTTTTGTATCTTTTAATGGATATGCACCCAAAAACGGCAGTATTCCCAACTGAATTGAGAGGGCCTCTCGTAGCCAACTTTGAATGTCGTTGTCACATCTAAGTTGTCGGTTAACATTAAACGACGAGCTTCGTTCAAACGTAAAATTTTCGAAATTGCAGAGGCGTCACTGAACGAAAATGACTGTAAGATAAGTATAGATACATGCCGATTTGGTGTTGGACTCTTACGCTCAGGGCGGCGAATTGTCAGTGAAATGGTGAACAATACACCATACCAATAGGTTTGGAACTTTTCCCTATTTATCCCGCAACAGGACAAAAGAGAGAACAGACATGACACATATCGACGTCAACAAGATGATAGACTATTCAGTTTTATCTTTAAACTCACACAGGTCTTCGATAATACAAGAACCGCAACGGGGTTTTCTGGCTAAGCAAGTGTAACGTCCGTGAAGAATAAACCAATGATGTACATCCACTTTAAACTCGCTCGGCACCACTTTAAGCATATTCAGTTCAACTTGGTCGACATTTTTGCCAGGAGCAAACTTCGTTCGATTTGCTAGCCGAAAAATATGCGTATCAACGGCAATAGTGGGCCAGCCAAAGGCGGTATTGAGTACTACATTGGCCGTTTTTCGTCCCACTCCAGGTAAAGCTTCTAATGCTTCTCGATTCTCGGGTACTTCGCCACCATGTAAATCAACCAGCATTTTACAGGCGTTAATCACATTAACGGCTTTGTTATTGTATAAGCCAATGGTTTTGATGTATTGCTTAAGCCCATCAACGCCTAAGTCATAGATTGCTTGAGGCGTATTGGCAACAGGAAACAACTTATCAGTTGCCTTGTTGACACTGACATCGGTTGCTTGTGCTGATAGCGTGACAGCAACTAATAACTCAAATGGACTAGAAAAGTTCAGTTCAGTTTCAGGCTTAGGATTATTGTCTCTTAATCTGTTGAGTATTTGTTGTCGCTTATCTTTATTCATAATAATCGGTCATTTTATCGTTAAGTTAACGGTCTCAGTAGTTTAACTGCAAAGTCTTGTTAGTTGACTTTAGTGATCCGCGCACGCGTTACGCTAACACTTTCTACCTTAGGTTGCAGGGCGTTAACTCGGCTATCGATGACATTTTTAAGGGCTATTAATAATCCCATGCCAATAAAAGCACCCGGCGGCAACATAGCCAATAAAAATGGCGTGTCCACATGCCATACATGAATGGTTAACACACTTGCCCAATCACCTAATAGTAAATCTGCACCGCCAAATAACGTTCCTTGGCCGAGCAATTCGCGGCTAGCACCTAAAACAACCAGTACAGCGGTAAAGCCTAAGCCCATCATTAATCCATCGAATGCCGAATGCGCTAATGAGTTACGCGAGGCAAATGCTTCTGCGCGGCCGATAATGACGCAGTTGGTTACAATCAGCGGTAAGAAAATACCCAATGACAAATATAAATTATAGGCATAAGCATTGATCAGTAATTGCACGCAAGTAACAAGCGCGGCAATGATCATGACAAACACGGGGATACGAATTTCTTTAGGCACAAAATCACGTACCAAGGAGACTAAAATATTGGATCCAACTAATACCAACAACGTCGCGACGCCCAAACCCAATGCATTGGTGATTGTTGCGGTAACGGCTAGTAGCGGACATAACCCTAATAATTGTACTAATCCCGGGTTATTTTTCCATAGTCCTTGAGCTGCAATTTCACTATATTTACTCATGGTTGGCCTCACAGACATAATGACTTTGATAAAGTGCTTGGCGATGTTGTTCAACAAATGTCAGTGCATTGGCAATCGCTTTAACGTAAGCGCGTGGAGTAATAGTGGCACCCGTAAATTGGTCAAATTGACCACCATCTTTCTTTACTTTCCACATATTGCTGTTGTCTTTAAATAACTTACCACTGAAATGAGTGACCCAATCCGATTTTCGCAGTTCAATTTTATCACCAAGCCCCGGGGTTTCTTGATGGGAAAGGGTACGAACACCTAATATTTTACCTTGGTTATCTACACCAATAATGAGTTTTATTTCTCCGTTATAACCATCTGGTGCAATAGCTTCAATCGCGATGGCTACAGGGAGTTCATTTTTATAAGCAAGGTATGCTGGTAAGTCAGCTTTAGTGCCTAACAGTTCCGGGGAGTTAACCAAAATGCATTGTTCACTGAGTACATTATCGTATAACTCAGTCGGCACAATTTGGTTAAGCGTTAAGGTTAATTGTTTTTGTTGTTGCAATAATATGGTGTCACTGGTTAACGCGTTAACTAACGCAACTAGGCCAGTGCAACATAAGGCAAATAGGCCAAGTAATAGGCCATTTTTAATCATCGGGTTAGTTGTTAAAATAGACATTATTAATTTCCTACTCGATGACCATAACTGCGTGGACGAACATAATAATCGATAAATGGCGCGCACATATTGGCTAATAAAACGGCGAAAGCGACGGCGTCAGGATAACCACCAAATGTTCGTATTAAGTATATGAGTAAGCCGATCATGGCGCCAAAAATAAGTCGACCTCTAGGACTTGCTGCTGCGGTAACGGGATCTGTGGCAATGAAAAATGCCGCCAGCATGGTTCCTCCTGAAAATAAATGCATCGCAGGGCTAACGAAGGTATCTGGGCTGATCAAAAAACCAATACTGGCACAGACAAACAAAGTCAGCACAATAGCGCCGCTAATATGCCAGCGTATCACCTTAAGCTTTAGCATCACTAGGCCACCAACAAAATAGGCCATATTGACCCAAAACCAACCTTCGCCGACACTGCCAGAGAAGATGGTTTTAGTCATACTTTCTGTTGTGGTAAGCCCCATAGAAAGGTCTGTTTTTAATGTGTCGAGTGGCGTTGCCATGGTGGTGCCATCAATCGCCAAATGGAAAAAATCTGCAGCATATCCCGTGTTTAATTCAAAGATACTGTTGAAGGTATGCAACATATCTGCGTAATTGACGGTTAAGGTTTGAGGGGCAACCCATGAGGTCATTTGTACCGGAAATGAAATCAGCAGCAGTACATAAGCGGCCATTGCAGGATTAAAGACGTTATTACCTAACCCACCATAGAGTTGTTTAACAATAACGATAGCAAATAATGTTCCGATGACAATTAACCACCAAGGTGCTAATGGCGGGATCGCGACCGCAAGTAAGCTTGCGGTAACCAATGCGCTATTATCAGTTAAGGTAGCGACAATATTTTTATTGCGCAGTTTCATTACTGCAGCTTCTGCTAAATAAGCCACCGTAATTGCGAGTAATAATTGAACTAACGTGCCGTAACCAAAATAATAGCTTTGTACTGCAATACCTGGAATAAGGCATAGTGCGACACGCTTCATTACCGTATTGGTGTGCAATGTTGTGCTGACATGTGGAGATGAGGCAATTTTAAATGCCATAGTTATAGTTCCTCTTGCTTAGCACTGTTAGCGAGTTTCTTGGCTTTCGCTTTGGTAACCGCGGCAGCAATTTTAGCTTTTTTGTCATCGACAGGGATTGCTGCAATGGTTATATCAATTTCGATTGCTGGGTTCACTTCGTTTACCGTATCGCGAGGCTGATCGTCGCCCACGTCATTTGTCGCGCTAGAATCAACAGCTAATGCCGCTTTCTTGGCTTTTGCTTTGGCAACCGCGGCAGCAATTTTAGCTTTTTTGTCATCGACAGGGTTTGTTGCAATGGTTGTATCTGTTTGGCTTGCTGAATTAACCTCGTTTGCGGTATCGCGAGGCTGATCGGCGCTCACATCATCTGCCACAGCAGATTCATTGGCTAATGCTGCTTTCTTGGCTTTTGCTTTGGCTACGGCGGCAGCAATTTTAGCTTTTTTGTCATCGACAGGGCTTGCTGCAATGGTTGTATCTGGATTAACTTCGTTTGCCCAATTATTAGCTTTATCGTCGCTCACATCATCTGCCACGGCAGATTCATTGGTTAATGCTGCTTTCTTGGCTTTCGCTTTGGCTACGGCCGCAGCAATTTTAGCTTTTTTGTCATCGACAGGGCTTGTTGCAATGGTTGTATCTGTTTGGCTTGCTGGATTAACTTCGTTTGCGGTATCGCGAGCCTTATCGCCGCTCACATCATCTGCCACGCCAGACACATTGGCTAATGCTGCTTTCTTGGCTTTAGCTCTAGCAACTGCAGCAGCAATTTGTGCTTTTTTATCATTAACGGGGTCAATGTTCTCGTTAGTTATATCCGTTGTGACCGCAGCTACATCACTTTGATTATCTACTTTAGACTGAGCTGCAAAGGCGGCTTTTTTAGCTTTCGCACGTTCAATAGCGGCATTAACTGCTGTTTTCTTCGCGCTGGTACTGTCTATTGCTGCTTTTGGTGCATCAGTATCAGATGTTGTTACAGCAGTATCAGCAGTTATGCCTTCTGCAGCCTGGGCTTTTTTAGCGGCGATACGTGCCATAGCAGCGGCTACCGCATCTTTATCACCCGACTTCATATTTGCTTGGCGTTTGGCAGCTGCTTGTTTTGACTTTTCTTCTCGAGCATTTTTTTCATCTTCAAGTCGTTGTAAGCGTGTTTCGAAACGAATTTTTGCTTTTTCAGCTTGTAGTTTTTCTTCTGCGGTATTCTTCAACGCTGATTTCGCGACCCGATAATATTCAACTAAAGGAATGTCACTTGGGCATACGTAGCTGCAACAACCGCATTCAATACAATCTTTTAAGTTAAAACTTGCCGCTTTGTCGTATTCCTCCGCTTTGGCGTGCCAGAATAGCTGTTGCGGTAACAATAACGCGGGGCAGGCGACTGCACACTCACCACAACGAATACAGGCTTTCTCATCTGGTTCAGGAGCTATTTCTGCTTGGCTTGGTGCCAATAAACAGTTGGTTCCTTTTGATATTGGCACATCAAGATCACTCAACGCGTATCCCATCATCGGACCGCCGACAATGACTTTTTGTGAACTCTGCGGTTCAAAACCGACTTGGCTGAGGGCATCAGCTACTGTAGTGCCAATTCTCAGCCAATAGTTTCCAGGTTTACCGATGGATTCGCCGGTTAACGTCACTACGCGTTCAATGAGTGGTTTACCCTGTAATACCGCTTCTTGAATGGCATAGGCGGTACCGACGTTATGCATAACAATACCAAGTTGAGCAGGAATGGCTCCACTGGGCACTTCTTTGCCGGTAATAATTTGAATAAGTTGTTTTTCGCCGCCTGACGGGTACTTTGTCGGAATAACGGTGACACGGATCATATCGTTAGGTAATGAGCTGCGACGAATAGCAGACTCCATTGCTTGAGCCGCTTCAGGTTTATTATCTTCAATAGCGATAATAATACGTTGTGCGTTAAGCAAATGCTGAATGATACTAATACCAGTTAATATTTCATCACTGTATTCACGCATTAATCGATCATCAGCACTAATGTAAGGTTCGCACTCCACCCCATTAATAATGATTAAATCGATTTCACTCGCGGGGTTGAGTTTTACATGACTGGGAAACGCTGCGCCGCCCATTCCTGCAATACCTGCTTGCCTTATTTTGGCTAAAATATCGGCTTTGGACAGTTGTTCAATCTGATTTGAGGTAAGTTCACACCAAGTATCATGTCCATCGGCTTCGATAATGCAACTCAGCACAGGCAATGAAGAGGGATGATTGCTACCGTGTTGCTCTATCGCGACAACGGTCCCGGAAGTAGGGGCATGGACGGGTAAATAAATAAAACCAGCACCTTCAGTGAGTGGTTGTCCTTTTAATACCTGGTCGCCGACCTTGACACTCAAGGTCGCTTGTTGACCAACAAGAGGAACCGGTATCACAAATCGCGATTGCAGTGGCAAAGGAGATATGGTGCTTTGGTTGGAAAGTGATTTAAGTTCAGGTGGATGGATCCCGCCAGGAGAGCGCCACAAAGTACCTTTATCTAATTGCTCTAATAACGTTAGCACCGTTTGTCCTCTTGCTCTGTATTGATCACGTTGATAGGGATCGCGCGTAATTTCCAATCCCAATTTTGTATTGTGGTTTCAACTGGGATCATATCAATACAATCGACAGGGCAAGGCTCAACACATAAGTCACAGCCGGTACAATCTTTGGCAATAACGGTATGCATTAATTTACCAGCACCTAAAATGGCATCAACTGGGCAGGCTTGAATACATTTGGTACACCCAATACATTCATCTTCACGGATATAAGCTACTTTTTTAATACTGGCTTGTGCCTCTTCGCCTAATGCTTCAGGTTCAACCCCCATAAGCTCGGCAATCTTTTCCATGGTAGCAGTACCACCAGGAGGGCATTTATTGATTTTATCGCCGTTAGCGATAGCCTCAGCATAGGGGCGACAACCAGGATAACCACACTGACCGCATTGAGTTTGCGGAAGCAGGGTTTCAACTTGATCAATAATAGGATTACCTTCAACTTTGAATTTTTTTGAGGCAAAACCTAAAATGACGCCAAACACTAATGCTAAAACGCTTAATACAGCAACAGCAATTAATATATTCGATACCATTAGCTAACTAGCCCCGCAAACCCCATGAAGGCTAATGACATTAAACCGGCGGTGATCATGGCAATTGCGCCACCTTTAAAAGGCAAGGGCACGTCTGCAGCGGCTAATCGCTCGCGCATGGCCGAAAACAAAATTAACACTAATGAGAAGCCAACTGCAGCACCAAAACCATAAATAGCCGATTGAATAAAGTTATGGTCTTCATTGACGTTGAGTAAAGCGACGCCTAATACAGCGCAGTTAGTCGTGATAAGTGGCAAGTAAATGCCCAGAGCACGATGTAAAGATGCACTGGTTTTTTGCACAACCATCTCGGTAAATTGCACTACGACGGCAATAACCAAAATAAAGCTCATTGTACGTAAGTAGTTGAGGTCAAATGGCTGCAGTAAAAATTCATTGGTGAGATAACTCAGAATAGAGGCTAGGGTCAACACAAACGTGGTTGCCATCGACATGCCAATTGCTGACGCCAATTTGCTCGACACCCCCATAAAAGGGCATAGACCTAAGAATTTTACCAGAACGAAGTTATTCACCAGCACTGTGCCGATCAACAAGAGAAGATACTCTGTCATTGCTACAATTTTTTGACCAATAGATCCTAGTATTATCTTAGGTTTGGCGCCGATAAACAACGGATAAAAAATAAGGTTAAACATAAAATGTTTAACCTTGACATAAAATCGTTATTTTTACCGTTTGTTAACGTTGTTTTTACTGTTTAGTTAACAATACTTCAGGTTTAGCAATATAATATCCTTGTAGTCCATCCACTAAAAGTTTTTCAAGGGTGAGTTTTTCATCTTGTTTTTCAACACCCGTGGCAATGACTCGAATACTAATGCGTTTGGCGATATCAACAATCATCCGGATAAAGAATTTATTGTTGTTATCCTGTTCAATATTATCACTATAACTGCTGTCCAATTTGATAAAGTCAGGACGGACCTCGCGGAAAAATTTAAATGAGGTAAAACCTAAACCAAAGCGTTCGACAGCGACTTTTGCGCCAACTTTATGGATCTCTGTGACAAATTTATGACTAGACTCTAAGTTAGCCTGCATTCCAGACTCATTGAGTTCAAACACTAATCTAGCCGCAGTACCACGGTGTTTAGATAATATATCCTTCAACCACACGGTAAAACTCTCTTGCAGAGCAGAAGAAGCACTAATGTTTACCCCCATTTGGCCTGAAATACTGGGGTTTTCACTTAACACTTTAATGGTTTGAGTGACTATCATTTTATCGAGCTCTACACTCATACCATAACGCTCAGCCATCGCAATCACAGTGGTTGTGGGTAAAGGTTTACCTTCGGAGTTATAAAATCGAGCCAAAAGTTCACGGTAAACTTCGGTGTCATTATTACAGGGCTGAATAGGTTGTTGATAAAATTTAATACTTCGACGGTTAATTAAGTCGTCAATGGTCACTTTCCAATGGTTATTACCAAATTGTTCATTCGCTGATAATTTTTCTAATTGATAGTAGCGATTGGGTCCGAGCGTTTGTGCCACGCTGACAGCGGTATCGGCTAATGCCATCAATGCTAATGGTTCATTTCCTTGTTGATAAGGCACCATACCCGCATGAGCAATAGAGTCACTCTTGATACTCTGGGCATATTCATCAAGATGACGCTTAAGTTGCTCTAAAAATCGTTCACCCTCTTTAAGAGTAATACTTTCAATGAAAACAGCAAAATCACCGCTAGATACCCGAAAACACTCACTCAATCCGAGGTTTGTAACTGACTTTCGAATACAAGTAGCCAGTTTAGCTAAATAATCATCACCAGCAGCACGCCCATGTAGTTGGTTAATCGTTGCCAGTTCTGCGGCCTTAATAACAACGAGGACACCATGCTGTTGTTTATCTGTTTTGCTTATAGTGTCAATATGTTGTGTAAAGCGTTGTCGAGTAGAAAAGCCACTCACGGGATCTTGATATGCCGCTTTAGTTAATTGTTCATTTTCTTTGCGTACGCGATCTAAACTGAGTTTTAATTGGCTACGACATGTTTCTAATGCTTTGCCGATGGGATGGAGCACACCTGGGAAGCGAGATTTCTCAATGGCTAGGAACGATAAGTCTGGAATATGAGTAATGTATTCGGCGGCATAGTTAATTCTTTTACGATGTAATTGCATTAACACCGCAAATAACAACATCAAAGCAATATAAGCGGTAATCAATAACGTCGCAGTTTGCTCTAAGTCATTAAAACTAGGGGACAACACACTCGCGGTGTCTAATCTAACTTGTAAACGCCCGTCAGGAAAATCATGCACATGGCCTAATTCAATATTAAAAATCTCGCTGGCAAAATCATCAGAAGGGCGAAGTAAACTGCCATGAGTATAATTTTCATTGCTGTCAGTATTATGGATATATTGGAAAAATTGAAAAGAAAACGCTGTAGACATACGTTGGTATAGCGCTTCTCCGCTACCCTGCCATTGATCAATGGTTTGCACGTATTGCTGGTAATTAGCTCGTGCTATTTCACCTTGTTCTTGTACTTCGTTGTTTTCGACCGTGTAAATTCGAAAAATTAATAAACCGAACACGATAAAAAGGACAAGCTGAAAGGATTTCGATAAGCCCATAAAACAACAATTCCTATGAGTGTATGGCTAAATTTGCTCGGTCTTGCACAAATGTCGTGCTGTAGATGTTCGACCGTGGTATTTAATCAATAATATAATGCTTTAAGTAATAATGCTTTAAATAGTTTATATAATAACCAATATCATCATAGCAGAAATGAGATTAAATGATTACTAATCTAAGGTATTATTTATAATAGAAAAACTAGCGATTTAGTACTAACTAATACCGATGAATAAGCGATTATAGTTAAGGTAAATTAAACTATTGATTAAAATATTGAAATTATAGGGTAGGTTGAGCAAGAGTGTGTTTTGCAGATGATAACGTTGCGGGATTTCTGTGGATATTGTTGCGTTTAATGTTGCGTTTAATAATGGCTCCCCAGACTGGACTCGAACCAGTGACATACGGATTAACAGTCCGCCGTTCTACCAACTGAACTACTGGGGAATTAATTATTACTATAAATACTTAATTTGAAATGGCTCCCCAAACTGGACTCGAACCAGTGACATACGGATTAACAGTCCGCCGTTCTACCAACTGAACTATTGGGGA
>NZ_JBEOPN010000041.1:0-42444 GCF_040310085.1 Shewanella sp. S1-58-MNA-CIBAN-0166
TTCATTACTTTTTTACACCGTTTTATCTTAAAGGAAGTTTACCTCAATCGGTGTACAGATTCATTAAGCCACAATACAGCCAGCGCTGGCAGTTTGAAGCGCTTTGCGTCGTTTTCGCTCTTGATGCTCACAATCTTCTGTTAAGGCAGGTAACGCCCCGACTGCACCTTTAAATAAGGCACCAAACTCTGTGGTGATTTTTAACCAGTTTTCAGCGGGTATATTCAGTCTATTGAGAATATCTTGGTTACTTTAACTCATTGCCCATCGCTTATCTTGACGAATAATTCGCCCGGTATCTTTAACCAGCACTATGTAGTCTTTTACACAGAACATTAAACCATTAGGTATGTTTACACCTGTCTTGGACTAGCCATCATTCATTACCTGCAAGTAAATATAGATAACTAAAGACTAGAGTGATGGTTAAATATTCGCCAATAATTTGGAGTGGCCTTGTTATTAAGGTTCAATCTCGCCGTAAATAATTCAAAGGTTTACGGCAGGAAATCCGATATTGCAGCCATTAACCTTTTAGATAATTTAAATGAAATAGAATCTTATTCTTAACTAAAAGCAGTCTAGTGAAGTGGATGAAATGCATGATTTTTAGGCTACTGACCACTTAATTTAGCCTAAAAAAGTTATGAATTTACTTCTTTAATATGTGCGTGTTATTTATTACATTCACGAAATTTATCGATGAACCATCTTATTGCCCTGCCTTTGTTATTTGTTCTCCAGCCAATGAACAGAGGAGTTAATGGTGCATCTTTAGCGATCTTAAGGGAAACCAGCTCCCCAGTTTCAAGGTGATTAGTAATACGATGCGTTGGTAAAAAACCAACTCCTAGCCCTCTAATTTGAGCTGATATCTTTTGCTCCATCGAGGCAACTCGTAACACTGTTTGCTTCTCAAATATCCTATGAGTCATGGCGGGGGACCTTTTTGAAGAATCTTTAATGATAATTGAATGAAATGGCTTGATATCATCTTCTGATAAAGGGAGATCGTATTCGAGTAAAGGGTGATTTCTCCCTACCACAAATTGCCAATCTGCTACTTTAATTTCTTCAAACTTAATTCCTTGAGTGTTTATTTCTGGGTGGGGTGCACCGATGACTAAGTCAGCTCTATTTTCAATAATTGCATCCCAACTCCCTGCTAATACTTCTTCAGTGATATTAACTTCAACACGGGTTTGAAGTTTATAAAACTCTTCAACGACATTATATAACTCTTCAATATCATAAATAGTATCGAGTGCTATAGTGATATGAGATTCCCAGCCACTGTCTACTTGTTTTGCTGTTTCTACAATACTTTGAGCTGCTTTTAGTAACTCTCGACCTTGATCAAGTAGCACTTTACCCGCAGGCGTTAAGATTGATCTTCGACCTTCTCGTCGATAAATCATAATCCCTAAATCTTCTTCTAATTTCTGTACCGTATAAGTAATTGTGGACGGTACGCGATATAGAGCGGCTGCGGCTGCGGCAAAGCTGCCTTTTCTGTCTATCGCATCCAACACCTCACAAGCTTCTAAAGATAATTTCACTAGCCACCTATTGATACTTTGATACTGATATTAATGTACAGTCAATTCGAACATATTTGTCAGTATTACTTTATTTTAATCAAATATTTTAAATATATAATAGCTTTACAGTTCGAAAAGACCAAACAGTAAGTTGATTTTTGTTATCAGCTAGTAATGAAAGAGGAAATTAAAATGCAGTTATTAAGTAAAGATTCATTACACAGAGGTGGATTTGCAGGATTAAAAGAAACCCGTCTTGTTGTTGATAACAAAATTGGCGGACAAAACGATACATGGAATGGACTTGGCAACTTTATATATTTAGCTGATGCGCGTTTTACGCCTAAAGGTCAAACGGGCATGCACCCACATAAAGAATTGGATGTCATTTCGGTTATGCTTGAAGGAAGTATAGAGCACCAAGGCTCTATGGAAAACGGCAAGTCAATGCAAGCCAATCAAGTGCAAGCACAACGTGCTGGTGGTGAAGGTTTTGTACACAATGAAATTAACCCTGATAATGTAGAAAACAGAATGCTGCAATTATGGGTCTTACCTGAAGCGGCCGGTGAGCCTGCAAGTTATAAATTTCATGATCTTAAAAAAGACCAAATGATACGTGTTTATGGTGGCAATAAATCACAAAGTGTCACACTTGATAGCGAAACTGTTATTGAAGTTGGTTTGCTCAGCAAAAATAAGAATGTCACCCAGGAGGGCGAGTTTATTGCTTATGTCACTGGTGGTGAAGGTGTTCTTAATGGTGTTGAAGTAAAAGATGGTGATTTGGTACGTGATGAAAAATTAGATTTTACTGCGCTCAGCGAACAAGTTCATCTAACACTTATTTATTTAAATAAGGCGAATTAAATATGTTATTACTTAAGGTTATCACTGCTGAGAGAACGGCTGGAGATTACGCTTTATTAGTACTAAATTAGCTATAACTAAAAAATTAATTTAAAAACCAAAAGGATTAATTGTTAATTCAACAATCAATCTTTCATAATATAGGAAATTTAATCTTGACAAAAATACTCACCGTATCAGCAAGTAACAGTAAAAACTCTATCAATAGAATGCTACTAGAGTTAGCGTCGAGCAAAATTGAAGGGCATGACGTTGCCATGCTAGATATTCGAGATTATCCAATGCCTTTCTTTAGTTTAGATAGAGAAGAAAGCGAAGGCCATCCTGAAACGGCTCAACAAGTACGTGCGTTATTTGCTGAATATGATGCTTTCATCATTGCTTCTCCAGAGCACAATGGTGGAATACCTGCAGAATTTAAAAATTTAATCGACTGGGTTTCTCGTTTAGGCGATTTACAAAATCCAATGTTTGCAACGAAGAAACCAGTATTGTTACTTAGCACTTCTCCAGGCCCTAATGGTGGTGCTACTAACCTTCAAACATTATCGCAATTAATGCCGTGGTGGGGAGCCGATATTAAAGGTACGTATAGCTTAGGTCGTTTTTATGATTACTTTGTTGATGGTAAATTAAATGCTGAAAAAGATCAGGAGCTTACAAACGTTGTAACAGCTTTTGTCAGCGCAGTTTAATATCCTTTCAGGTCTAGGCATTATTTTGTGATACTCAACTCTTTTTTGTAGTCCAAACGTCAACAATAAGGGGTTCTGGTAAGGCCTGGGAACGCTAGAAACATTTGGATTAGAGTTAAGTAGGTCATTCCATCTTCAATTTCTCGAAACTGGCGAGTCTAAGCAAAATGAAATGGGGAGAAAATGATTTGCATACCTTGCTTGCAATTGGCGTGATTCAACTCTGAACTTGATGACGTTGAAGACTCTTTACAACAGAATGCATGAGCTGATCCATAGTTTCAGGCTTAATAACAATTGAGGCCGTTGAAGACTCTTTACAACAGAATTCGTGAGTCTGACAGGCCTTTCTCGCACATCTGATCTATATGGATATTGGAAATGTCATTATGATGTCGGGAACATCATTGACCATGTGCTATAAGGCATCCTACCTATTAGATGCCTATCGGAAACGTTAGCATTTTCACTTTTTACTGCAAGATGGGCCGAAGCAAGATTCAAACGAAGTTAAAAGCTGGATCTATCCCCATGACGACCTTTTCGCAGCTGTTGTTTAATCCATTTGGAAAATGTTGTGGGACGGCTTGTAATGGCCAATTCTTGAGCAAAGAGCAAAGAGCAAAGAGCAAAGAGCCAAGAGGGAATAGCCGTTGATTTCCTCTTGGTCGGGTGTGGGCAAAGCGCCACGACGTTGATGTTAGTTTAAAAATGAAGTTAATGTATAAAGTTACCATGCAAAAATGGACAAAGAAAAAGGGCTTAGCATTGTTGCTAAGCCCTTCTATAAATTGGTGGGGCGGCGGGACTTGAACCAGTGTCCATAAAAAATCCCTGCTGGCATTGCTGCCTGCGGGGATTTTTTGTTAATCAGCCACAAGCTGATTAATGGTCACTTATAACAATTAGATTAATCGTTATTAGCTTTGTTTTTTCACAAACTTCGATTTCAGCATCATTTGGCCATTGCCATCGACTTTACAATCGATATCGTGGTCGCCGTCGACAAAGTGGTTGATCACTGCTTTAGTGCCGACTTTAAGCACGAGTGATGAACCTTTTACTTTAAGATCTTTGATTAAGGTGACTTTGTCGCCTTCTGCTAATAAGTTGCCGTTGGCATCTTTTAAAATGATGGCGTCTGGATCAACCACTTCTTCATTTGGGTTCCATTCATTGGCGCATTCTGGGCAAATTAACAATGTGCCGTCTGAATAAGCGTACGGAGACTCACATTTTGGGCATGGCGGGATTACATCACTCATATCTTTACTCTCTGTGTTCTTGGCAGTTGTCGAATAAGTTAATAGCGCTAATACGCAGTTCGACAGGCTTTATCGATTGGCGTGAGATAGAAAAGTATCTATCCTGCCGAATATTGTAATGACATTATAATGCCATTATCACAAATTGACTACCCTAGGGTGATAAACCAGCTGATCCACTTGCCCGCTAATGTAACGGCTAGCGTAACGACTAGCGTAGTAATTTGCATAGCCACTAGGTGACTAATAGTGTCACCAATAGCCTAACAATAGGCGAATTAAAGCTTAGCTTTTTACCTGTGGGTTCGGACGACTTTGATTGTCAGCAAAACTCACATCATGCTTTTCGAGGTATTCGCGAATAAGCTGACGGGTGACTTGTGATGGGGTGAGATCTTGCGCAGCACACAGTTGTTCAAATGCCTGCTTTTTTAGCGGGTCCATTAATACAGTAAAACGTGCAGTTTTATTTTCCACAGTGGCTAGCCTTTCATTACGACATGATAATTTGATTATAATCCAGTGTGTGGCTAAAGACCATATTCTGGATTTTTTATTCGCCGTACTATTAGCTCGATCCATTCACTCAGGCCATTAAATAGATCTATTCACTCGAGCTAAACAACTAGGCTGGTTAAACCTAATCATGTCTTAGCCCGAGTGTGTTTATCTGTTAAGCAATGCTCGCTAAACGGGGTAACAGCGCTTTAAAACTCGGTCTTGTTGATGAACTATGCTGCAAGCAATCTTGCACTAACTGGCGCAACATTGCCGCTTGTGGTGTGTTTGGGTTATCGATGAGGTTTAGCATGTCATCGACCAAATAACCAAACGCCCTAACCTCAATCGCTTGCATTAATTGCAAATGCTGTGGGGTAAACTGCTTTAAATTTGAGGCGGCACCAAAGTCACCAAACAACACGTTATCGTGGGTATTTATCATGATGTTGTGGGCATAAATATCACCATGGCTTATACCATTTTGGTGTAAATGAGCTAAAATATCAGCCATTTGGCTGGCAATATGAGTAATGCGCGCCCAGGTAAATACCGTTTGCGCTTCAAAAGTGTCACGGCTACAGGTTTGCAACGACGGCGGTAAACCTAAATTACCGTAGCTTGGTGGAATAAGTTGCATCACTAAACCCAGTTGTTCTGGTTGATTAATTTGTGCCACCACATTAATCAGATTAGGGTGCTCGCCAGCGGTTAAGCAACAATCAAGCTCATCTGCTGGATAACCATCACTGGTCACCATGCCCTTAAACAACTTAATTGCGACATCAGCGTCGCAGCTAAAGTTTGCCTCAACTGAGTTTTCTGTATGGTGAGTCGCTTGATAAATCAATCCTGATGCACCCTGCCCGAGTAACTGACCTAAGGTAAACTGGGTTAATGGCACGATAGGTACGCGAGTATTATCGCAATGTTCTACATGACTAAACGCGTTACCTGCAAAAGCCAACCAGGCTAAGTTAGGTAGCTCAAATAACCAATGTGGTAAGGCGGTAAGCTGGTTAGCCGATAAACGGATAAGAGCCAATTGATGACAATTAGCCATGCTATTAGGCAGTGCGGTTAATCGGTTACCCGCTAACGCGAGTTTTTCCAGACGATGACATTGACCTAAACTGTCTGGCAACTGCTCAATGTGGTTATCGGTTAATATTAACCAACGGGTTTGCTTTGGAATGGATGCTTCGGGTACGGTGCGAATTTGATTAGCTTTAAAACCTATCATTTCGAGCTTTGGACACTGGCCTAATACTGCTGGCAGATGATCAAATAGGTTATTCGACACAAACAAGATTTTAAGTTGATACAAGTCAGCAAAGTTATCGGGCAATGACGATAATTGGTTATTGCCAAGATCGAGCACTTCTAGGGTATCGGCTAACTCAAACAGTTTTACAGGAAATTCCGTCAGTTGTTCTGCGATACTGACCCGTTGATAACCTAGTAACAAACCATCATTTAATTGTTGCAGTGTTTGCATCATGTTTCTCTTTGCCGAAAATTGTCGACATAGTAATAGAGTGCACTCACTGAGACAAATTTCTGCCAAAAAAAAGACCACAGCAAAAGCTGTGGTCAAGACGGATGCTAAAAAACACAAATTGGGGTTGATAGTTTTAGCGCCATTTCTAGCATAGAAAATACTGCTTAGAAATGAATTCCTACAAACTACGTTTGACTAACCTCTGCTGAAATCAGTAACGTAAAACAATAAACTAGGTTAAATCAATTCCGTTAACATGGTGTCGGCGTATGCCACTAATTCGCCGCCATCACGCACTTTTGCCACATAATCTGGATTAGCAATAAATGGACGGCCAATCGCCAACAAATCAAACTTATTGTCGCTAATGGCTGCACTGCCCGTTTCGGCGGTATAGCTACCTACACCCACTAACGTGCCAGTGTAAACACTGCGTAGGTAGGTCGATATGCTGCCACCTAAGTAATCAAACTGCATTGAGTCGTCAAAAATACCGCCATGTAAAAATGCTAAATTGCGTTTAGCCAACTCAGGTAATAAATAGTCAAACACGCCACGGTCGCGAGGATCGGCTGCCATATTAAAATAGGCACCAGGAGATACTCGAATAGCGGTGCGATCTGCGCCAATTCTAGCCACAATAGCGTCAACCACTTCTAAGGCAAAGCGTGACATATTTTCAGGAGTTTGGCCGTATTCGTCTTCACGACGGTTACTGTCATGATGTAAGAATTGGTCAATCAAATAACCATTTGCAGCATGAATTTCGACGCCATCAAAACCAGCATCAATCGCATTTGCAGCGGCTTGAGCATAGTCAATCACTAACTGCTTAATATCATCTAATGTGGCAGCCTTTGGCGTTTGGTAAACTAATTCGCGCATTCTAGGCACAGTACCTTCTACAGCTTGAGCAGAAGCAGATAACACGTCGCCACCATCAAAAAAGTGTGAGTGTGCGACACGGCCAGTGTGCCAAAGCTGAGAAAAAATTTTGCCATCATTTTTGTGCACCGCATCGGTCACTGCGCGCCAGCCGTCGATTTGAGCTGGAGTAAATAAACCAGGGGTATTTGGGTAGCCTTGCGCATCTGGACGGATAATTGTCGCTTCACTGATTATTAAGCCTGCTTCAGCACGGCGAGCATAATAGTCTGCAATAGCTTGAGTAGGAACAAGATCATCATCCGCCATACAACGCGTTAATGGTGCCATTAAAATCTTGTTTGATAATGTTAGGGTGTCATTGAGTTTGTATGGTGTAAATAAACTTGCCGTCATGTGACGATCTCCTTTCTTGAATATACATTCAAGATTAATCTTAATTGAATACACATTCAAGTATTTTTTGAATAATCGATCAAATTTAGTTAGACTCGAGCGTTATGAGTTATCACGCTTTGATGTTGACCAGAAGTGACCAGATATGAGACACGCTGAATTTAATAGAGAAACGGTTTTACGTGCTGCCATGAGCACCTTTTTAGTGAATGGATACGCTAAAACCAGCATGCAAGATCTCACTAAAGCAACGGGGCTACATCCGGGGTCAATTTATTGCGCTTTTGACAATAAAAAAGGCTTGTATATTGCGGCTATTGAGCAGTACCAACAAGATCGCAATGAACAGTTTCAGCAATTGTTTGCTAATGACCGTTCAGCAGTAGACAACTTAGGGGCTTATTTAGCCTTAATTGTACAAGAATGCTTAAGTTGTGATGCTACTCAGGCGTGTTTACTGACCAAGTCACTCAGTGAGATGGGCGAGCAAGATGAGCAAATTAAACAAATGACTTGTCAGTTTTTGCAGCTATGGCAGCAGTCATTAGTAATGGTGTTCGATACAGCAAAAGCGCAGAAGCTAATAGCTCAAGACTGTGACAGCCAATTTTTAGCACAGTATTTAGTGATGGGAATTTACGGTTTACGAACGGTAGCTCACACCCAGCCTCATGAGCAAGTATTACAGCCTTTAGCAGATAAACTGTTAGCCGACTTATTACGCTGCGAGTCGCTAAACTAGCATGCCTAACTCTTGCCGTTAGCTCATGCGTGAAAGGCAACACATACAAAAATTACAAAAAAAAGACACTTTACGTGTCTTTTTTTACTTAAGGTTCATTTAATTGTCTATTTTGCTCATAACTCGTTGCGAATACACTCGCTCACCCAGTGAGTTAAGTATTTTGCACTCGCCTTCTAATACCGCAATAATAGATTTACCTCGACGAAATGATTCAGGGATCATTACACGCCCAGTTTGGCTGATTTGCAGATCGGTCATCACAGCATTATGCATTTCTAAACCGACTGGGGCTTCGTAATACAAAATAGTCACCGTCGCATTTGACGTTTGACCTTCAGCAGATTCAGATTTCATATTTGGACTCTCATTTCTAGCATACTAATTAAGTGTAGAAATGATATTGATCATCTAACTCATCAATTCATCTCAGGATAAAATGGATCAAACTATGGACTTTCAATATTGAGTTAACCCAATAGAGAAATCCTTTTTCTTATTTTTATATTTAGGCTTTATACGCTAATACTCTACTAAATTGTATTATCGATTGAAGCTTCATGATACATAAACTTAACACATCTGATGTGTAAATATGAATACTTATGTCCTGTAAGTGCGAAGCACTAGCGCTTTATTTTACCGTATTTACAATGTAAACAAACCGACTAAACCTCATCTCGGGATGATAAATAGGCCCGTTCAAAAAGTCAGATGATTTCAAGTAGATCATCGACATCGTTTTTGTTGTCTTACAAACAGTGCAAATTTACTTGGCAAAGGCAGGTCTATGGTAAGTGAATCCAACTAGTGACTAGGGCAAAGGACTGTTTGATAACCTTTTATTATTTTGCTAAAAGATTATTTATGCAAAATTTAGAACCAGCACCTAAACAGCACAACTTATTCCTGCTAGAATCGATGACAATTTTTAGCCTTAAACATTTAATAAAACGAGATTAAGATGGGCAGAGCATATCAAAATAAAAAAGAGTCCATGGCGAAAACCGCTGGCCAAAAGACACGAATTTACTCACGTTACGGTAAAGAGATTTATATTTGCGCTAAAGGTGGCGTCGACCCAGACGGCAACCTAGCACTACGTAGCTTGATTGCCCGCGCGAAGAAAGATCAAGTTCCGGCACACGTTATTGAACGTGCCATTGAAAAAGCTCGTGGTGGTGGTGGTGAAGATTATGATACCGCCCGCTATGAAGGTTTTGGTCCTGGCGGCTGCATGGTGATTGTTGACTGCTTAACAGACAACGGTAACCGTACCTTTACTCAGGTTCGCCAAGCATTTGTTAAAAATGATGCCAAGTTAGGTAGCCCTGGTACTGTTGGCCATATGTTCGAACATCAAGCCGTTTTTGTGTTTGAAGGCGAAGACGATGAAGCTATTCTTGAATTGCTTATGATGGCTGATGTCGACGTTGCCGATGTAGAGCTAGAAGATGGCATCATCAGTGTATTTGCACCCGTATCAGAGTTTAACAATGCGCGCACGGTGTTAACTGAAGCCTTTCCAGAGATTGATTTTAAGGTAGAGAATTTAGCATTTGTGCCACAAACCATGACTGAACTTACTGGTGAAGATATTGAAAGTTTTGAAAAGTTCTTAGCCGCTCTTGATGATTGTGATGACGTTCAGAACGTTTACCACAATGCAGACATTAACGACGACGAATAACTCAAACTTAGGCTGTTAAAGTGTTCTAAGCCTACGTACTAGAACACTTTTCAGCTTGTTTCTATTAAAGCCGTCACGTCTTTTTTTCACTCTCAAGATCCACAACCTAAACGCCTCAATGTTAAAATGCCAAGACGCTTCGCTGATAAATTCTATAAAAACGATAATGCTGAAACGCTAAAAGTTCAACAGTCTAACCGAATCCCCCTTCCTGCTTTATTTTGCTATAGCTTTATGTTGCTATAGCTTTATGTTGCTATAGCTTTATGTTGCTATAACTTTATGTTGCTATAACTTTTTAGTGATCGACGTAAGTGAAGCATGCGCTTTTCATCGTTGTTATCTGCCTAATAATCCACCGAACACTTTATTAGCAATGCATTAGGGGTTATCACCCTTACCGATGTTACCGCTTTGATTACTTTAAGCATGATCAAAAAAGATCATTGGATAATAGCTCAATTCATGTCACTCTAAATAATACTCTTTATACATGTTATTTTTGAATAGCTAACATCGCTAAAATCAATTCAAATGTCATATCGGCACCAAACATTTAAAGGATGACCCATTGCTAACATTCATTAAAAATGAAAGTAAAAGTAACGGAGAACTTCAGCAAACTCACGTTATATCCCTGTTTTCATTGGTCGGAATGTCGATGACTTTTGTGATGGGAGTAATAAGCTTATTTAACAGTAATTATGTGTTAACCATCACTCTATTTGTCTCCAGCATTATTTATTGTTTGGCTTACGTGGCGCTAAAAAAATACAACAAGCTTAACCTTAGCTCTTTTATTATCATTTACTCGTTATATATACTGATGTTCTACTTAGTCTTTACTGGCGGGGTGGAACAAACAGGTCCATTGTGGATATTTATTGTGGCGCCAGTTTCCGTTTATGTACTGGGATTAAGTTATGGTCTGGTTAACCTGCTATTTTTCATAAGTGTTGTCGCTATTATTATGTTTTCACCGATAGAGATGCCTCAATATGCAACTTACTCAACTGAGTTTAAAGTCCGGTTAATATTGTCATTTTTAACCACTACCTTCCTCTCCGCGTTATATGAATATTCAAGAATGTTATCCTACAATAGTGCGCTGAAGCTCGGTAAAAAATATCAACAACTCGCGTTATCAGATCCATTAACGACACTGGCTAACCGACGTAATGCATTAACTATTTTACAGCAGGAAAAATCAAGAGTATCAAGAAACAACGAATCATTATCCGTTTTGCTGTGCGATCTTGATCATTTTAAAATGGTCAATGACAAATACGGTCATAATTGCGGAGATATCGTGCTTACCGAGCTAGCGCAAGTGTTTAAACAAAGTGTGAGGCAACAAGATTGCGTTGCACGCTGGGGTGGCGAAGAGTTTCTGTTTATTCTGCCGCAAACCTCGGCGGAACAAGCTTTTATCATTGCTGAAAAAATTCGTACTAATGTACAACATCATAAGGTGCTTTTTCATAAGCAAGAGATTAGCCTAACCATCAGTATGGGTATTTCACAGTTAACCGATAACCAAACTATTGATGAGCTTATCAACAATGCCGACAGATATTTGTATCAAGCGAAAAAGAATGGCAGAAACCAAGTATATCCACAGCAAACAACATCTATCGACCTATGAGCCGATTGGAGTGTTTTCCATCCCATAAATGTTGTACTGTTTTATATCCAACAATAAATGCTAAATGCTAGAACGCTTCGCGGCTAGATTCTATAAAAGCGATAGCGCAGATGCTTTACAAACTTAACAAGCTGCAACGAATGTATTGATGCTTTACTGCGCTTAGCTTTTTAACAATGCAGCGTTCTAGCAAGTTGAAGTTAGCTTGAGTTGCTAGGTTGTTATGACTGCACAAGGTTAGTTTTTATGATGCTTTAACAAAAAACGCAGCCTAGGCTGCGTTTTGGATATCGTTGAATAAACGACTAGGGTTAACGGTTAACGTAAGTCCATTTCTTGAACTTTTTCGTAAGCGATTTCAGGTGCAGTTACATCTGGTTTTTCATGTAAATCTGCTTTTAATTGGCCTTTACGATGCTTTAGTGCCGCATCTAATTTTTTAGCGGCGCTCGTGATAGCGGGATACATGACTAAGTCAGTACCTTTGGCAGCAATGCGAGTTCCTTCATAGTTAGTTCTAATTTCAACATCATATTCACCATGCTCTTTAGCTATGATGATATCTAGCGAGATAAGCGTCGGGAAATGGCTAGCTATTTTAGCGAATTTTTCATCTACGTGTTGTTTGACAGTATCAGTAACATCAACATGGTGACCAGAAAGATTTATTTTCATAGATTATCCTTAAAAGAATTTACTTGCCAAATGTATTGCGTATTACAATTGCATGCTGACATAAATAGTGTTGTTGTACAAATGCAGGCTGACATATTTAGACATGGAACGTGTGCTTTGTATCACAAGTGCTCAAGCCTATAATGTGTTTTATATCTACTTGTATACTTTAACAGCGACAACATTGATAAACGTGCATGGGGTATATCTAATTGACCTAACCCTTACATTGATTAAACATCAGATTACTGATTAAGTATAGACACAATTTAGTCCCAAAGGTTGCAACTTTTGTGTTGTTTACACAAGTGATGGTAAACCAATCAATTAACCGCTAAAAACAGTTAATTTATAAGCAATTATACTTATTTTATTTTTATAGACTTAGCTAAATTAAGTCGAATTAATCATTAACAGGAACATTTATGACGACTAATCAGCTCCAAATTGACATTATTTCCGACGTAATGTGTCCGTGGTGCATTGTCGGTTATCGCCGACTTGAACAAGCATTGAGCAAATTTGATGATTTAGAAGTTACATTGCAGTGGCATCCGTTTGAGTTAAATCCAGCAATGGGGCCTGAAGGGCAACATTTAGGCGAGCACATTGCTGAAAAATACGGTTCAACACCTGAGCAAAGTGCTCAAAATCGTCAACGGTTAACCCAAATGGGTGCCGATTTAGGCTTTGAGTTTAACTTTTCCGACTCATCACGTATTTACAACACGTTACTGGCCCACCAGCTACTGTATTGGGCTGCCGAGTCTGGTAAGCAAACTGACTTGAAATTGGCGCTGTTTAGCAGCTATTTTACTGAGCAGAAAAACCCCGATGACATTGAAGTACTCATTGAAGCTGCAGCAAAGGTAGGGTTAAATGCTGATGAGGCTCGTGCTGTGCTCACCGACAAACGCTTTGAAGCTGCTGTAAAAGAGGAAGAGCAACTGTGGATCAGCCGCGGAATTCAAGCCGTACCTGCCATTGTGTTTAATCAACAATATTTAGTCTCTGGCGCACAAGATCCCGACACTATTGCTGAGTTGATTACCAAACTGACTACAGAAGAAGCTTAAGCCGTTTTCATTAAACAAACAAAACCCAGCTTTAGCTGGGTTTTGTTTGTTACGAGGCAATCACTTAAGCCTAGTTCAACTTGGTAACTAATAAGGTTGGCGATTCAGTGCTTGAACCTGTCACCGTAAAGCAATAGGTACCGACGCTTGTGGCATTAAAGTGCATGTTGGCGCCTTTTTCCACTAAGGTTTTCAACACCCCTTCAGTCACAGCGTCATCACCGGCTATTGCGCTAAAGTCAATTGTCGACCAATCTGCTGTCGCTATTTTAAATTCATTATCATCGGTAGCTAACGCAATATCGACGTGGTAAATGACATAGCACAGCACATATGCATTGATTACCAATAGATAGTCTTCCGTTTTTTTAAAACAGATAGTCTTTCGTTGTTTTAAAACAGATAGTTAAATAGTAATAAATCCATCTAAAAAGCTGATTTAAATGGTATTTAAATCGCTTTAATGGAAAAGGCTTTATCAATTTTGTTTGTATCGATTTCGCCACATGTAGTGGTCGTTTCGGTTTGACTATTTAGCTCAAATTAATGGACATTAAGGTACGCCTAGTGTTGAATCAATAGAGATGTGTTACCGTTTGGTGAGTGACCGCTTTTCAGGGTAATACACGCTAAATTAAGTTGTTATAAACACCACTTTTATGTGGTTTGGGGAGTACAAAATGGGCTTTAAATTAACGGTAAATTGGCAGTCTTCACCAAGTGAGGAAGGTGAATTTAATCGCGACCATGAGGTTAAGTTTGGTACAGGGCAAACGATTCAAGCGTCATCAGCCCCTGAATACAAAGGCAATGCCGATAAAGTGAATCCAGAAGAAAGCTTACTGGCTGCTTTGTCTTCTTGCCACATGTTGACCTTTTTAGCGATTGCCCATTTAAAGCGACTGCCTGTTGCCAATTATGTTGATAATGCTACTGCTGATTTAGGTAAAAATGAAGCAGGTAAAGTCGCCGTGGTTAAAATGACATTAGTGCCTAAAGTGACGTTTGCAGAAGGGATTGAAGTTGACGCAGAAACGTTAGCGAAGATACATGAAAAAGCCCATGCAAATTGCTTTATTGCTAACTCATTAGCATGCGAAGTTGAAATAAAGCAATAAGCTTTTTACTGTTTCGCTGTTTTAATGTTTTAATGTTTTAATGTTTTAATGATAACCCTCTCAACATGACGCTGAGAGGGTTATTTTTTATTGGTTTACTGAAGCCAATTTAAAGTTATTTGGCTTTTATGTCAGATGCTTTACCTATTTTTGGCATTGGCAAGCCTTGTAATGGCGCAATAGGTTGTTGTACTAGTTCATCTTTCAAATAACTGATAGCAGCATCAAGTTGTGCATCTTTACCGCTAAAAGTGGCATAAGGTAAGTTATCGACTTCAATGTCTGGCTCAACCCCGTGACCTTCAACAACCCAACGCCCATCGATGGCATATTGTGGGTATTCTGCCACTCGTGCCATGCCTTTATCGGTCACCGAATTGCGACCCGATAACCACACTCCAGCGCCCGCAGTTTGCTTACCGATAATAGGCGCAATGTTTAGCGCTCTAATTCCGGCAGAAAAAGTCTCACCATCTGAGTAGGTCATTTGATCGGCTAATATCACTAAATGGCCTCTAAAGGTTTGCTGCATGTTTGCGTTGGTGCTGCCATGAGTTGGCTGCCAAAATGCCCATGCACGGCGTAACAGTTTTTCGATAATCCAACTGTCGATATTGCCACCACGATTGCGACGAACATCGATGATTAAGCCATCTTTGTCGTAATTGGTATAAAACTCGCGAGCAAAGCTTTCGACATCACCGCTGCCCATGGCATATAAGTGTAAATAACCAATATTCCCTTTAGAGGCTTTAGCCACTTTGTCGCCGTTATGCTCAACCCAATCAAGGTAACGCAGCTTGGCATCGGTACCTATATCATGGGGAGTTACTATGGTATTGATGGCTGTTTTACCACGGACTAAACCGAGCAACACTTGCTTGTTGCCTTGGTTTCGCAGTAGTTGAGTCACATCAGCAATGTTAGTGATTTTCTTACCATTGATGCTCGCAATCACATCACCTTCTTTCGCATCAACCTCAATACGGGCCAGTGGTGAGGCTGATAACGGCAACTCAGGGTCGGTTTGATAAATATGGCTTATGACCACGCCTTTATCGGTTTGTGTCAGCCTAGCTCCTAACGCAGCGGCTTTGGCTGCATCGGCATCTTGGGCAATATCTCCACCTCGTACTTGTGAATGTAATGAGTTCAGTTCACCCATCATTTGGGTGAAAATATCATTCAGCTCATTACGATCGGTCAGTCTGTCTACCAAAGGTTGATATTTAGCTTTAGCTGCTTGCCAATCTACGCCGCGCATTTTTGGATCAAAAAACGAATCGCGATGCATTAACCACGCATCTTCAAAAATTTGTTGCCATTCTTGCTGCGGAGAAATACTTAATTGCCATTGGTCGGTGCTGACTTTGGCGCGCGATACATCGCTGGGCAGTTTGTCACCGGCATCGACAATCATAAGGCTTTTAGGATCAGACTGTTTGCGCAGCATGATTTTACTGCCATCTTTTGATAACGAATATTGGCCGACATCTTCACCAAAGGTGTCGACTTTAATATTGAGCGGGTCAAACTTAATCAGTTTTAGCTCGCTTTTATCTTGGCTGCCATCTAATAAATACAGCTTATCTTTGGTTGCGGTTAAGCTATTGTAGTTACCTGCATCAACTGGCACTTGCCATAAGCGTTGGTTTAATCCGTCCCACTCTACTTTGACTTTTGCTGGGGTGTCTTGGTCTTTACTGTCAGCTTTTTTAGCGTCTTTGTTAACGGTAAGCTCGGTTGGTTTGGCAAACGGAAACGACGCTTTAGCATCTAACGCTAAGGCAAACACTTGAGTGCGCTTGTCAAAAATCGGCCCCATGTTACGGTCGCCCCAAGGCGAGCCAGGATTGGCTTTAAATTCGCGGTTAGACAAGAAATACAACCATTTACCGTCGTGGCTAAAACTAGGCGAAAAAGACTCGTATTTGTCTGTAGTCAAGGTTTGTGATTTTGACTCGTTAATGGAATACAACACAATTTGCGGACGTTGTTTGCCAATCTCAGCCTTGGTTAGCGCAATAAATTGACTGTCGCCAGACCATTTTATGTCTTGGTAAGGGCCTAAACCTTCGCCATTTTTAATGATTTTTTGGTTATTGTTGCGACTTAAATCGAGTAACCACACATTACCCATGTAATCGTCATGCACTAAATAACGGCCATTTGGTGATAACGATAAACTGGTGCGTAAGGTGCTGCCATCTTTAGTAAGTTGCTTAGCACCGGCAGAACCGTCGGCAGGATATTGCCAAATTTCTTGTTCGCCAGACGCATCGCTAATGCCATAAACCCATTTGCCGTCATCACTTAATAGTGCATCACGTACACGACTATCGGCGGGTGAATCTATTTGCACTAAACGGCGACCGTCGTTGCTGGCAATAGCTACATGGCTACGGGCCGTTATGACGACGTTATCGCCTTGATGAGAAAATACTGTCGAGGTGGCGTAATCCATTGGGTCGTTAACCCACTGTTCGCGGCGATGCGTAAAGTCGCTGGTAAGCTCTATGGCTACTGTTGATTCCGCAAGATCGGCTAGATTAAGTAACTTAATGTCGGCGCCCTGCTGAAACACAATACGGCCGTTATTAAGCTGAGCGTCACGCACTTGCCAGTCGGAATATTGAGTGTGTTGCTTAATGTCTTTGCCATCTAGGGTCATTGACCAAATGTTGTCATTGCCAGATTGATCACTGACAAAGTAAACACGTTGGTTCCATAGCATTGGCTGTTTAACCGAGCCTTCGTGGGCGTTGGTTAACTGTTGTGCTTCTTGTTTACTGCCTAACTTATAACGCCAAATTTCACCTTTAGCGCCGCCGCGATACACTTTGACATTGTCGCCGCTAACTTGCAGACCAAATTGGGTAAAATAAACATATTCACCTTTATCATCAATGGTGCCTTCGACTGCGTCAGCTAACGGTAAATCGGTAATGGTTAAGGATTGTGGGTCAACGGTTTTAAGC
The DNA here is from genome assembly GCF_040310085.1 of Shewanella sp. S1-58-MNA-CIBAN-0166. NCBI lineage: Bacteria > Pseudomonadati > Pseudomonadota > Gammaproteobacteria > Alteromonadales > Shewanellaceae > Shewanella > Shewanella sp. S1-58-MNA-CIBAN-0166. The sequence continues at coordinate 17,576 of NZ_JBEOPN010000041.1, forward strand.
ACCCAAAAGTTAGCCGGGCCAAAGGCGTTGTCGGTTGAATACAATACTTCGCCAGATGCCGTCCAACCTTGCAGACGTACTCGACTGTTTTCAAAGCTCACCCGTTTAGCTACGCCGCCTTGAATCGGCATCACATACACTTCGGTAGCGCCTTCATAATTGGCAGTATATGCCACCCATTTACCGTCTTTAGAAATGGTTGCGTCCAACTCTTCAGCCGCTAAACTGGTTAAGCGGCTGGCTTTAGTTTGGTTATTTTTTTGACTGAGTTCTGTGGTCCAAAGATCGCCTTCGGCAGTAAACACTAAGGTTTGATCGTGTAATGCAGGAGCGCGGTAATAGCCTTGATTAGAGGCGTTGGCGAATATCAATGATGAACACGCTAAAGTGCCTAGTGCCAACATACAATGCGCAACGGAGCGACGAAGTTTCATGGTGAGGAGCTTCCTTATAAAGTCGATAATTAGAGATAACGCGTTATCGAGTAGGCTATTTTTATTGATTGATTCACGTTATCAGAGTTATGCCAATTGTTGCAGTACAAAAATGTAACGAACCTCTACAGGGAACAAAAAACGGCTAAGCAATAATTGCTTAGCCGTGGGTATTTTACCGTCTTAGTATTCTGGTATTTTGCTTACTGCGAAGTCAGTTGCAGTACAATTTTATGGTATTGCTCATAAAGTGGATGCGACGGATCTGATAACTCAGGAAAGCGTTGATCTATGGTGATCATATAACGCTCAGCTTGAATCAGTTTATTGTCGGCCATTAATACTTTTAAACGAGCCAAGGCAACATCAGCAGTATCTAACTCAATGTCCCCTTTTAACGAACCATTAAATGACTGTTTCACTTGCTGTACCTCCTTGGCATTACTGCGTGATTGCAGATCTAATGCTTTCTTTTGTGCTTCTGTATTTACTTTGGCAGGTGCTGGCGCTGCACTCATTGCCGCGGACGATGTATCTGCCATTTGAGATTCAATGGATCCATTGCTATCAGAGCGATTGTCATCAGATGCTTCACTGATTGCATCGCGATTTCTTGACTGATTATTTACAGGTGCCGATTTCATCGACAATCCCTGCACTGCAATGGATTCTGCTGCTGCGGCATCTTCAACTGGTGATTCAGTTAGTTTAGGTACATCCGATGTCGATTTGGCCTGCTTAAATGGTGGCTGCTGAGCAGGTACGCTTTGCTCCAAGTCAGAACCAAGGTTTTTTTGCAAACTTGGATTTAATATAAATAATCCCGCCACCAGCAACACTGAGGCAGCACTTGAGTACACCCATGCATTGCGTTGCCAGATTGATTTTTTAGCTGAACTGGCTTTAGATACATTAGCCTCCGAACGCGCCTTGGTTAATATGGCTTCATCAAGTTTTGCAGAAGGTTGCTCTAATGGTTGTTGATGATAAGCATCTTTGATTTCAGTTTGTAATGCAGTGAACTCTGCATCATGATCTTGTTGCTGACTCATAACGTTGTCTCCTGCCTTTGGGTAGCAATACATTGCTTAATACTCTGATATGCATAACGAATACGACTTTTAGTTGCTTCTAAAGTCACATTAGCAATGTCGCTTATCATGGCGGCGGTCATGCCCATTTCAATGTTGAGTAAAAAAGCTTCTTTTTGCACTGGCGGTAACTTAGCAATGCAACCCTTCATCATATCGGCTTGTTGCTGCTGCTCAACTTGTGGCTCGGGCGAAGCTTGATCGTCGGCTTGTAAGCTGTCCATGGTTTGATCTTCACCAAGCGGGGTCACTTTATCGAGAGGCTTAACGGCTCGCACGTGGTCAATCAATAAATTATGGGCAATTTTATATAACCAAGTGGTGAATTTGGCGGTGACTTGATATTGCCTCGCCGCATTAATCACCTTACCCCAGGTGTCTTGATACAAATCTTCGGCGAGCTGCTGGTCATGTAATTGACGCACAAAATAACGATACAAAGGGCCTTTGTGTTTAAGGTATAAGGCCTCGAACGCGCGGACGTCACCCGCTTGGTAGTCGAGCATCAGTTGCTCGTCACTTCCCACTTGGGGAATTAACGGCTCATCCTTAGGGTATATTGATGTTTGCACCATTTTATCCTTTTTGTGACGCATTTATTGGCTAACCCAACGAGTATCAGGTTCAGTCATCATAACCTGACCGTCGAGTACACTTGCAGTTTTTAACATTTGCACAAACTCATGACGATAGCCAAAACGGTCTTGGCCCATTGCAGACTCAGCAAGTGTAATTAACTTAGCATAATCAGTATCGTGGACATAATTATTCTGGTTAAGCAGCTGACAAAATCCAGCGACTGCCGCGGCAAACCTAAAGTCATCGCTGGCTTGATGCAAATGAGTCAGCTGCTGCTCACGACTAATAGGATAGGCGATTAATTGACTGGTTTGTTCGCCAATCGCTTTATAACGCAGCTTTAAATAAGCCACTTCATTTACAGTGTGTTGATGAACTTTAGCATCATCTATTTGCGTTGATTCCGTGGCGGTATAACGCAGCGGATCAACTAGGCGATTATGGCTGTCGTTATAACGGATTTCATATAATGCAGTAACGGTATGACCCGCACCAATCTCGCCAGCATCAACGGCGTCGTTATTAAAGTCACTACGATTTAACAAGCGATTTTCGTAACCAATCAGTCGATATTCTGAGACCACTGCGGGGTTAAATTCAATTTGCACTTTAACATCGTGAGCAATGGTTAACAGTGTGGCACTGAGTTGATCAACTAGTACTTTTCGTGCTTCATTTAAGGTGTCGATAAAGGCATATTGACCGTTAGCTTTATTCGATAATTGCTCCAACAAATGGTCGTTGTAACTTGCAGTACCCGAACCTAGGCCAAAACCAAGCGTTGATAAGCCAATACCCTTTTTACTTTGACTGGCAACGAAATCGACCAATTGCTGATGATCTGTTATTCCCAAGTTAAAGTCACCGTCGGTGGCTAATATGACTCGGTTACTGCCGTTTTCGATAAAGTGCTTTTGCGCTAATTGATACGCCAACTCAATACCTTGGCTGCCGTTAGTGCCACCTTGCGCGTTTAACTGACTTAGGGCTGTTTTAATGGCAGTAAAGTCATTACCTGCGACACCGTCAAGCACTACACCGCTGGCACCGGCGTACACCACAATCGATACTTTATCTTGCGCCGATAATTGCTGACTCAGCATCAGCATGGCTTGTTTCAATAATGGCAATTTATCAGCAGATGACATAGAGCCTGACACATCAAGCAGTAACACCAAATTACTTGCACCAAGCTTATCAGCCGCAACATCAAAGCCTTTAATACCAATGCGCAGTAATTGAGTATCAGCATTATACGGTGATGGTGCTAATTCAGTATTAACCCTAAATGGTTGCTCAGTGGTTGTCGGTACTGGATAGTCATAGCTGAAGTAATTGACTAACTCCTCTACCCTAACGCTATTCTTTGCCGGCAGTTGGCCTTGACTGATTAATCTGCGCGTAGTGCTGTAACTGCCAGTATCAACATCGATTGAAAACGTCGATACCGGCGTTTCACCTGCTACCATATTGCCGTTTTGTACTAGCGACTCAAATTTGTCATTAACATTAGGGGCTAATAACAAGCTGCGATCGCTTGCGCTGACATGCTGAGGACTCACAATACGCTCCGCCATTGACGATGCCATGACTTTAGCGCTGCGATGCACCTCCTTTGATCCTTGGTATGCATCAGCCTGTGGCTCAGATGCCATCACTAAACCTGCTACCTCAGATAACTCGGGACGCGCTTGTGCAGAGGAATCCGTTTTACTCGCGGATTGAATTTTAGAAGCGGGCTGACTTTGTTTCGCACTGTCTTTGGATTCTTGCGCACAACCACCGATAATAATCGCACTAATCACGATGGCTAATACACTGCGAGTGAGTTGCTTATGGGTATTGTTCATGGTTATTTTCCTCATCTATCGACTGATTCTTCATTTTGGTCACGTCAACAAAGTGACTTTGCATACAGCTAATAACGAGCGCGATGAGCAAAAGGGTTATTGATATAAAATGTGTTTAAGTAGTTTTCGTATTTAGAAACTGAGTGTTAGCCTCAAGAAACACTGAAATGAAGCCAACAGAGCATGGCTTATGCTATTATCTAGCACCTTTTTTATCGCCTTAATATTGACGTTAACCGCCGCTATACTCTAGTGAGCAAATTAACTAAATATACTAATAGAATAAGTACGTTAAGGAGTTAACATGCAAGCCCTAGTTGCTGTTGTAATGGGTTCGAAAAGTGATTGGCCTACAATGGAAGCCGCCGCTGAAATTATGGATAAGTTACAAGTGCCTTATCATGTTGAAGTTGTTTCAGCTCACAGAACACCAGACAAGCTAATGGAATTTGCAAGTTCTGCTGCAGATAAAGGCTATAAAGTCATTATTGGTGGCGCAGGCGGAGCAGCCCATTTACCAGGCATGATCGCCTCTAAAACGCGTTTGCCAGTGTTGGGTGTCCCAGTACAAAGCAAGGCGCTATCTGGTATGGACAGTCTATTGTCTATTGTACAAATGCCTAAAGGGATTGCCGTTGGCACCTTGGCCATTGGTACTGCCGGCGCGTTTAACGCCGGTTTATTAGCCAGCCAAATTTTGGCGATTAGCGATGCCGCTTTAGCTGAGCGTTTAGAAGCATTTCGTGATGAGCAAACTCGCTCGATCCTTGATAATCCCGATCCGAGAGAAGACTAATGACGTTGCCAAAAAATCTTTGGGTATTGGGTGACGGTCAATTAGGTGCCATGCTCAGTCATGCTGGTCAGCCGTTAGGCATTAATGTGCGCCCAGTCGATATTATGACGCCATCCGATGTACAATTACCGCTAGAAGCTGACGACATCATTACCGCTGAACGTGAACAATGGCCTGAGTCGCAGTTAAGTTTACAACTAAGCCAACACCCACATTTTATTAATGGTCCTGTGTTTGGCCGTTTAGCAGATCGTTTTAGCCAAAAAAGTCTACTCGATGAATTAGCGGTCGCCACATCACCATGGCAATTAGTTGATGACAATACCAGCACTGAAGCGTTACATAAGGCTTATGGTGAACGGGTATTGTTAAAACGTCGCACCGGTGGTTATGACGGTAAAGGTCAACACTGGCTTAAACAGGCTGAAGCAACAACCATCCCTGCCGATTGGCGCAACGAAGCCATTGCAGAACAAGCGATTAACTTTGATGAAGAAGTGTCGTTAGTCGGCGTGCGCACCCAAGATGGCCGCTGCTTATTTTACCCACTAGCACTTAACCTGCATCAAGACGGTATTTTAATGGCCTCTATCGCGCCATTAAGCCGCTTAGCACCTTTGCAAGCAGAAGCTGAAGACATGTTAAGCAAGGTCATGGATGGCCTTGAATATGTGGGTGTGATGGCAATGGAATGTTTCCGTGTTGGTGAACACTTAATGGTAAATGAGTTAGCGCCACGGGTGCATAATTCTGGCCATTGGACTCAAGCAGGTTGCCACATTAACCAGTTTGAATTGCACTTACGTGCCTTATGCAATTTACCTTTGCATCAACCACAAGTGAACTTTCAATGTGTGATGGTTAACCTAATTGGTGTTGATAAAGACGACCGTTGGTTAAGCCTGCCAAATGCTGAACTGTTTTGGTACAACAAAGACGTTCGTGTTGGTCGCAAAGTGGGTCACTTGAACCTGTCAGTGCATAATAAAACGATGTTAGATGACAGTATCAGCCAACTAAAAGCGTGGATGCCACAGCAATATCAAGCACCATTAGATTGGATTTTGGCAGAGTTTGCCCAATAGCTGGGTTAAACAGGCTGGTTAAATTAGTTTGTAAAATCAATTAAACAAGTCATCAAATCTGTTTATTCGGACGTTACCTAAAGACACTCGAAAAAAGGAGCCTAGGCTCCTTTTTTGTTATTGATTTTTTGTGATTGAATGATTTTTTATGATTAAATACTTTCTTGTGACTGAATACTTTCTTGTGATTGAATAGCTAGGGCTTTCGCTTAAAAATCGCTAACCACGTCAAATGTGTTCGCTGTGGTCAGTAAGCCGCTGCACAAAGTGACTTATACTTAAGCTTAATCAAAGAATACTCGCCATAACCAAGACGAATCTAAATCTTCTTTACATTGATGATATTGCGCAGCGTAGCGTTTTGAACGTTTGTCGACTTTATTGGCTACAGGCGTTAACCATTTTTTGGCTTTATAGCTGCCACGTTTATAACCGCCCCAGCCTTCGTGATAATTTAAGTATTGGTTTTTAGCATCCCACTTAGACACACCATTAATTTTATGGGTTTTGTAAATAAACCAGCCCATAAAGTCCATCGCATCATCAAAATCACTGCGGCTAGACCAATTGTTACCGGTTTCGCGAACGTAATCGTCCCACGTCATGGTTTTAGCTTGTGCGTAGCCATAGGCATCGCTGGCTCGTCCGGTGGGGATAAAACCTAAAAAGTATTCCATTGGTGGTGCGGCATTGTGTTTGAATGAACTTTCTTGGTACATCATCGCTAAAGGGACATGTACTGGAACGCCCCATTTTTCACGGGTATCTACTGCGGCTTCATACCAAGAACGGTGTTCTTTAAAAATAGCACACAGATTATCAGGCTCTTTCGGAGGCGAGGTGGCACAACCTGCTAATGACAGTAATACAATTGCGCTAACGACACCTAAAAAAAACTTCATAACACCTCTACCAGTACCTAAGATATTGATTCTTGGCTCAGTTTTACATCAATTAAAAACCAATGCAATTATCGTTACATTTTTTGTTGCATTGTTTTATAAGGGAACAACCATTATTTCAACAATGCGCCTCAAACTGAAAAGACTGAGTGACTCTGATTGAGCACATAATGAATGGAGTGGGTATTATCGTTTCATTTCACATTGATGAGATTCTGTTTGCCAAATGATTGGCTGCCAGTAGTCCTGATTCTGACCAATATAGATTTTATCGGTGTTGAATTGAGCTGCTATATGATAACGCTGATCGAGTTCAACATTAACAGTCAACACTTTCACTTTACGGGCCGATAATGACACTTTTAATTCTGGTGAGTTAATCAGTTCTGCCACTGTAAATGCATGCTCACCTGGCGATAATAGGTAATTGGGTCTTGAAATAACCGCCACGCCATCTAAGTGAGTGACCACGACACGGTATAAGTTGGCACTGTTATCAGGTGCTAAATAACTCGACACAGTACCGCACTCTACCATTTCATCTGGCGATGAAGCACAGCCATGTAAAGCTAATGCCGCTACCGCTACAAGCAGTGCTCGCCAAGATGAATAAGCTTGCATGATTACTTCGCCTCGAAAGTGCCTGCAGGAACAAGATCACTAAAATAGTGAGCGAGGAAAGTCGCAAAATTATCTTGTGGTTGAGCCTCTAAACTGTGCTGCTCAAGCAAAGATTTTTTAGCCTCGTTTTCATAGCTTTGCTCGACTTCATCACTCAATGGGTAATGGCTTAAAAATTCATGATAATCATTTGCCAGTTGTTTAACCCACACGCTATGGTCGGTGCCTTTAACCACGACTTCGTTGATCACTCGCCCTGATAAGGTTTTATCTGGATCATCGATAGCTTCAGACCAAGTGCTTAAGGCTGTTTGGTAAGCATGGCTATCATCACCGTCGAGTAGCTTCGCGATTGTGTTTAATTGTCCAAATAACTCGTGCATCCATTGCGTTAAGCTAATGGTCTTACCGTTACGTTGTAATTCAAGTCCAGGTTTACGGCCTTCTAATACTACGGCTTTCAAGTTAGCGGCAATCTCTGCGTCGCCGACGGCATCGGTATCTTCAGATGGCGATAATAAGCAGTACAATAAAAATAGGTCTAGGAAACGTACTTGAGTTGCATCTATCCCAACAGGGCTAAATGGATTAACGTCTAAGGCACGTACTTCAATATACTCAACACCTGCACGTGCTAAAGCTTGTGAAGGTTTCTCGCCTTTTTGGGTGACACGTTTTGCACGGATTGGCGCGTAAAATTCATTTTCAATTTGCAAAATATTACTATTGAGTTGGCGGTATTCACCGTCGACATTAATACCAATCTTTTCAAACTTTTTCGATGGCATTTTAATTGCTGCGCCGACGCCTTCAAGGTAGTCAGGCAATGAGTTATAGCTAATATTAAGCGTGTCTTGTTCTTTATTGGTATAGCCTAGATCACTCATGCGCAATGAGGTTGCATAAGGAAGGTATAAGGTCCCTTTACCGGTTTTTTTAAATTCGAAATCGACGTCTTGATCTTTTATAAATGAACTGCATAATGCTGGCGTTGAACCAAATAAATACGGTAACACCCACACTAAACGACGGTAGTTACGGATCAGTCCAAAATAAGATTCTGAGATAAAGTCTTCAAAGCTGATATTTTTACTGCAACAAGCGGCACCGTTGGTCATCTTGTCATCATACAAACGTTGCCATAAATCTTGCGACACCGAAAAGTTAAAATGAACCCCAGAAATGATCTGCATTAATGCACCATAACGATGGGTTAACCCTTTACGATATAAGGTTTTCATTTTACCGTTATTGGAGCTGCCATATCGTGCGACAGGAATATCACTGACTTCACCTACGTAACATGGCATGCTGACAGGCCACAATTTTTGGCCGTTAAGGTTACGCACACTGTAAGCGTGGGTTTGCGTTAACCCCTCGAGCAAATCATCAATACTGTGACAGACTGGCGTAATAAATTCTAATAAGGCTTCGCTGTAATCAGTGGTAATGCGCGAATGGGTCAGAGCAGAACCGAGCGCTTCTGGGTGTCCGTCTTGTGCTAAATGGCCGTTTTCATCAATACGCAATGCTTCACGTTCAATACCACGTAACATGCCCAATAAAGCCTCACGGCCTTGAGTGTCGCTTAAGTGTTCGACTTTTTCATTGAAAGACTTCAATTTACTACTCTCTTTTATGGATTCGCATTGCGAGTAAACAGCTAGACCTGATAATAAACGAGATTATTACTGAAAACGCGAAAAAAAATGTAACTCAGTATAATTAGCGTGTTTATGGGTGTTAAATTAAAAAACGGCAACACAAGTTGTCACCGTCGATAGAGCCTTAAACATTATCTTTTATTTGCCAAAATAACCAACACCGTATGGTATTACGATTAAAGCACATAATTTAGCTCAACCTATATTTATAATAGACTGAGCTAAGTATACATCTCATGTATATGAGGTTAACACTAGCTTATTTCAAGGCTAGTGTTAACCCTTGTAGTAACAAGTGTTCAACTAGTCGGCAAGTGTCATCATTTCAATCTGATACCCAAGGGCTTTTAATTGAGGTACAACGGTGGTTTTATCACCCACCACCAGCATTACCATATCATTGATATTTAATAACTTACTGGCAAGTTTGTTTAACTCATCTGTCGAAATGTTTTTCACAATTTTGTCTTGCTTAGCCGTAAAGTTTTTATCGAGCTGATAACGTTGGATCATTCTTAGAAAACCGGCTTTTTGATACGGGGTTTCGTATTCTAATGCCTGGCTTTGCGCAATCGAACTGCGCATAAAGGCACTTTCTTCGTCGGTCATACCCGACGCTTGGTATGCATTAATTTCGTTAACAAACTCAGCTAATGCTAACCCTGTTACATCGCTTCTTACGCTAGCATACGCCATAAACTGACCGGTATCTTCTGCGCCACCAAACTGAGTACGCGCACCATAGGTGTAACCTTTATCTTCACGCAGATTAAGATTAATACGGCTATTAAACGCATCTCCTAATGGGTAGTTCACCAAATAAGCTTTAAAGTAATCGCCTGTTGCATCATACGGTAACGACACTTGGCCGATATTAATCACCGACTGTGCCGCACCAGGTTTATCAATCAAATAAATAGTGTTTTTAAGGTGTGTTGGCAATGCTGGCAGTGCTGCAACCTGAGTCGCCTCGCCTTGCCATTCATTAAATATCGACAACTTAGGCATTATTTGTTGTTGATTTAAGTCTGATACCACAACCATTTGAGCATTACCTGCACGGTATTGCTGTTGGTAAAATTGCTTTACGTCATCTAGCGTTAATGCCGATATTGATTTAATCGTACCATTACTGCTGATCCCTAATGGACTATTGTTGCCATATAACAAGGCAGCAAAACCACTACGGGCTAGATAGTTAGCATCGGACATTTGATGTTGCAAACCTTGCAACTGCTGTTGTTTGACTCGTTCAAAGTCTGCAGCAACAAAACCGGGACTGAATAAACGCTCTTTAACGATGGCAAGCGTGGCATCTAGGTTTGCCGTTAAACTCGATACTTTAAGGTAGCTTTGTGAATCGCTGGCGCCAAAACTAATCGACGAGCCCAGCATATCAAGCGCTCCAGCTAAATCTTCGCTGCTGCGTTGCGCACTCGACTCATTAAGCATAGATGCGGTTAACTCAGCAAGACCCGCCTTATTATTGGGCGTTAAACGATGGCCGCCATCCAAATAAATAAGCAATTCAACCGTTGGTGTTTCGTCACTTTCAGTGCCCATCACTTTAATGCCATTTACCAGCTTGCTGTCCCATAATTGCGGCACTGTCAGTATCGGGGCCGCGGCTGATGCCGGTATTTTATTGCGATCAAATGAAGATTTAGCGAAAGTGATATCAGATAATCCGGTTACCGCTTCTTGCGCGATAGGCAAAGTAGTCGGTTCAAAATTATCCGCGTGGGCGATTAATTGTGTTTGTCCTTCTGGCACAATACTCATCACCACCATTGGCTTATTTTTAATGTAGGTATTAAATACCCGCATTACATCGGCTTTGGTGACATTAGCATAACGGGCTAAATCAGCTGCCACCATGTCTGGCTTACCAAAAAAGGTTTGATTAGCGGCAAGTGTAGAGACTTTACCGGCGACACTTTGCATGCCAAAAATAGTGTTGGCTTCGAACTGTACTTTGACTTTTTGCAAGTCATCGTCGGTTACGCCACGCTGTTCAAACTCACTGATAGTTTGATTTATTTTAGTTTCAAGATCAGCAAGACTGCCACCTTTACTCGGGTTCGCGACAGCGTAAAGAGATAACTGACAAGTAAGCTCTTGGCATGGATGACTTACCGCAGCTTGGACCGCATAACCATCTTTGACCAAATTTTTATAGATAAGTGACGTTTTACCGCCACCGAGAATATTAGCGAGCAAATCGAGTGCAGCTTCGTCTTTATGTTGCGCGTAAACAGTGGGGAATCCCATGTATATTAATGGCAAATGTACTTTGTCTTCCATCGATATATAACGGGTTTTATCCAATGTCACCATGGTTTTAGCTTCAGGCTTAACCGTAGGCCCGGCTGGAATTTCACCAAAGTATTTATTTACCCAAGCCAGCGTTTGCATCTCATCAAAGTCGCCACCAATGGTTAAGGTCGCATTGTTAGGCCCATACCAACGTTGAAAAAAATGTTTCACATCATCAACTGTGGCGCGATCTAAATCATCTGGCCAACCAATAACAGGCCAAGAATATGGATGACCCGCTGGATAAAATGCTTGGTTAAAACGTTCATTTAAACGGCCATAAGGACGATTATCAATCCGTTGTGCACGTTCATTTTTGACGGTTTCACGTTGCACTTCGAATTTTTCACTCGTGAGGGCGGGCAGTAAAAAGCCCATACGGTCAGACTCTAACCAGAGCATTTTCTCTAGTTGATTACTTGGCACAGTTTCAAAATAATTGGTTCTGTCGGTATTGGTAGTGCCGTTTAATGTTCCGCCCGCTTCAGTAACCACTTTAAAATGCTGTTCATCACCAACGTGTTGTGACCCTTGGAACATCATGTGTTCAAATAAATGCGCAAAGCCACTGCGTCCGGCTAATTCACGGGCTGAACCGACATGATAGGTCACATCGACATGAGCTAATGGATCTGACTTATCTTGATGTAAAATCACTGTTAAGCCATTGGCTAACTGATATTTTTTATAGGGAATGCTAACTTGATTTTCTATCGGCGTGGCGTTTTCAATTAAGGTAACGCCTTGGGGCAAACTCGACGACTGGTACCCATCATATGCGCAGCCACTTAACGCTGCACTGATGGCCGCTGCTAATATCCATTTATTCAAATTTAGTTTCAAAATCGACTCCTTCCTTAAAACAAAAAAACCATCGTTGCAGAAGTAACGCGGTATCAATACTCAAACGTATACGTCATCAGTAATACAATGATGCTATAACGTAATAATTTACCAATAAACATAAATAATGAGGCGGGTAAGATAGGTATTTTTAACCATCCAGCCAGTAAACATAGCAAATCACCGATTATCGGCAACCAAGATAATAATAAGGCCCACATACCATATTTTTCTATCCATGCGAGTGCATAGCGGTATTGACGACGTTGAATATCTTGTGGATTTTTAGCTAACCGCCCTGCTCGACCAAGACCATAACTGGTTATCGCACCAAGCGTGTTACCAATAGTGGCCAGTATTAATAATTCGAACCATAAAGATGGCGTTTGATTAAGTAATGCCACCAGTAACACTTCTGAGCCGCCAGGCAAAAGCGTTGCAGCAAAAAAGGCGCCGCTGAACATTAACCATAAACTCGTCATCGATAAATCTTATTGTGCACTAGCATATTCATTCCAATGACTATTCATTTTATTTTTATCGTACCTTCACAATGAATATCTGCACAGCATAATATGAATATATTGAACGCGATAAATCTTAAATTAACTCACCAGTATCTCAAGAGTGCTTTAAACACTATACAGATACACAATCACGATACCGTTCATTGTGACGTAAACATGCAAGGTTACCCCACTCAATATACAAAAATTGAGCAACAACAGCGCGAATACGTTAATGAATAGTAAAAAAACTTAAAGTTATAATAACAAATTTAGTTATTCATATAAGTTATAATAAAATAACGTTGTTTGTCATTCGCTCACTTCATACAATGCGATTAATGTTTATTAACCTCAACGGGTTTATTAGGACATTATTTAGCGTAAATACTTCGCATAGTCCTAAAAAACTAGACAGTAATACAGCGTCACATCGCCATTGTAGGGTTTAGCTTTTAGTAATTAATCACTCATTAGTGAACTAATGGGTCACGTACAACGATGTTGCCTAATCATATTTAGCGACGTCACAATGACATAATTTGGAACTTTCATGATATTGCAAACGCTCAAACGCATCCCTTTTTGGCAGAAAGTCATTGCAGGTTTTGTTTTAGGAACCCTCACTGGCGTCGGATTAGGCGAGTCAGCCGTGATGTTAAAGCCTCTTGGCGATCTGTTTATCAGTGCCATTAAAATGCTGGTTGCCCCTTTGGTATTTTGTGCCATTGTGGTGAGCATTACCTCGCTGGGCTCACAAGGTAATTTAAAGCGCTTAAGTTTTAAAACTTTAGCCATGTTTATGTTTACCGGCACCATTGCTTCATTTATTGGTTTAACTGTCGGCAGCCTTATCGACATGGGCGGTAACCTAGCCTTAGCCACATCAGAAGTTCGCGAACGTGATATTCCAGGCTTTGCTCAGGTATTACTCAATATGATCCCGGTGAATCCGTTTGCCTCATTAGCCGACGGCAATGTGCTTCAAATTATTGTCTTTGCCGCGTTAATTGGCATTGCCATTAATGCTGTGGGCGAGAAAGCAGCACCGCTTAAAAACGTGATTGAAGCTGGCGCTGAAGTGATGTTTCAACTAACGCGTATGGTATTAAAACTGACACCTATTGGTGTATTTGGTTTAATGGCTTGGGTTGTGGGCGAGTATGGCTTAAGTACATTATTACCATTGGGTAAGTTTATTATTGCGATTTATATTGCCGCGTTAATTCATATTATCTTTGTGTATGGCGGTTTAGTTAAATTTGCTGCGGGTTTAAGCCCACTGCAATTTTTCCGTAAAGCCATGCCGGCTCAAATTGTGGCCTTTAGTACCGCATCAAGCTTTGGTACTTTACCTGCCAGCACACGTAGTACTGAAGCAATGGGCGTATCGAAACGTTACAGTGCTTTTGTACTGCCACTCGGCGCAACTATGAACATGGACGGTTGTGGCGGTATTTATCCTGCTATTGCGGCCATTTTTATTGCGCAAATTTACGGTATTCCGCTTGATATGACGGACTACATGTTGATTGCGGTAACGGCAACGGTAGCGTCTGTCGGCACAGCAGGAGTTCCTGGTAGTGCGATGGTGATGTTAACCGTGACTTTGGGCGTGATAGGCTTACCTCTAGAAGGTATTGCCTTTATCGCAGCCATAGACCGTATTATTGATATGATCCGCACGGCAACTAACGTGACTGGCGATATGATGACTGCGGTTGTGATTGGTAAATCGGAAGGCCAATTGGACGTAGAGCAGTTTTATTCAGATGAAAAACCAGTTGAGCAAACCGCTTAACAATATTTTCATTGTATGGTTTGACCTAAAATACCTTGATCATTTTTAAACAAGCCAGCACTTTTTAGTGCTGGCTTTTTAGTGCCAATCGTCAAAAAAGATAAACGCCCATAAATGAGTGAAGGCTATTGAGCTAACGCTGGAATGACTTAAATTGGAAAAGTGCTCCACATCCAAAAATCTAGGTCAACAGTCGTCTACATCAGAAACGATCTACGTTGAACCCGACAGTTTCAATCCGATAATGCCAATAACAATTAACAGTAGACTCACTAATCGAATCAATGTGACTGACTCATTAAACAATACCATTCCTAGTATTGCAGTCCCTACCATTCCCACTCCAACCCAAATAGCATAAGCCGTTCCAACGGGCAACGATTTCATCGCAATGCCCAGTAGCCCAACGCTAATCAACATGGCGACAATAGTACCGACGCTTGGCCATAAACGAGTAAAACCTTCGCTATATTTAAGTCCTATCGCCCATACAATTTCAAATAATCCCGCTACCACCAAAATAAACCAAGACATACACACCTCTGTGTTACGGGGCCGTCCCCGGATGAAATAGAGAGGTAAGGTCGTCCTCACGTCACATAAACAGATATCGGTATCACAAAAACAACCTAAGCCATTATCTTGTGATTAGGGCATTCACTGAGTAGGTTGCGATCTACTATTGGTACATTTTACCCTGATGCATCAACCAACCATTAAGGTGGCGGCCATTAGGATCGTCATGAGTCCAATGCACTACGCCGCCTTTGTTATTCCATTCATACACACCGTAAAATTGTATCTCATCACCGACCGATATCGCATCAATCCGTGGCGCCAAATCAATATTATGTGCAATTAATACGGTGAACGAAGAAGATATTTTAACAATTAATCTTTGATGTCTAGCACCTTTATTGTCATCTGGTAGCAGTTTAACCACGGTTCCCAGACCTTGTACCTGAACATTTTCCTGCTGGCGCTCAAATGCTTGCTGAATGAGTGCATTGTTATTTTGGGCTACAGAATATTGCACTGTGGAGTTAGATTTGAGTGCGGTGGTTGGTGTATCGGTGAATGATTCAGCCACACTATATTGCGGTAAAACGAACCATTGATATGACGAAAAAATTATAACGAGTAACGCGAGCCATTTTTTCATGTGTTGTGCTTTCCTTAGCCTAATTAACAAGATAGTTAAACAGATATTATACGATAACAACCCAAAAGGAACACAAGATAATGATGATGACGAGTATACAGGATGACTACAAATCTTTAGATTACAAATTGATTATGCAGGCAGTGAATTTTATCTAATCCAGTCTAATTTAGCACCGTTAGAGACCACGGATTAGCAGCAATTTTAGGCTCTACATAAGATAGTAGCAGGAATAGTTAACTGACTTGGTTGAGCTTAGGAGGGTAAATAGATTTCAAAACTGGACACAAAAACGCAATGTAAAAAAGATTAAAGCGAGTATCAATTGATACTCGCTTTTTTCACTAGCTTGCCAAATTAGAACTTAGCGTTTGCCCAAAGCCACACTTTATCAGTATCAACTTTACCGGCTCCAGCATCGCCTGCTGAATAAGCGGCGTATTTAACACCTACGGTATAATTTTTATCAATTGGTAAACTGAATACGGCGTCAATTTCGTCGCCTAAATCGTTTACCGTAGCGCTAGATTCGTCAGCTTCAAAATCATGGTAAACCAACGCCCAATTACCACCAACAATACTACCACCAATAGACACATAGGTATCGGCTAGCCCTTGGGCTGGCGTCCCTAAAAATTGATCAGACCAACCATTAAATGCGTGTAAAGTGGCAAGCGGTGTTGCAAAACCATATTCACCATTATCAGACCCAAGCAGCTCGTATCCTAACTTGACGGTCAGCCCGCTAAAACCTACGCCAACTTCGCCCAATAAATAATCAGCAGAATAAGATGTAGTTGCGGTATCGGCATCTTGTGTGGCGTA
Organism: Shewanella sp. S1-58-MNA-CIBAN-0166; assembly: GCF_040310085.1. Classification (NCBI taxonomy): domain Bacteria; kingdom Pseudomonadati; phylum Pseudomonadota; class Gammaproteobacteria; order Alteromonadales; family Shewanellaceae; genus Shewanella; species Shewanella sp. S1-58-MNA-CIBAN-0166. Next base: position 34,051 of record NZ_JBEOPN010000041.1, read on the forward strand.
TTCTACCGTATAAAGTAGTTTGATTTTGTCGATATCTTTAGCACCAGCAAAGCGCACGCCATAGGTGTCAACGCCGTTATCAAGGTTGGTATCTTCCTCAAGCAGATAGCCGTAAGCACTTAGCTTACCCAAGCCTAAATTATATGATGCATTGATGATGTGATCTTTTGAATCTATGTCTTTTATTTCTGCAAAAATACGGTTGCGCTTGTAGATATAGCCATAGTCAACGCTAAAGTCATTCATTGCATATTGCATAGTAACGGCATCGAATGTTTGGCGATCTTGACGCCAGCCAACATGGCCGATAAAACGTTGGTTATCGATAGCAATAACTTGACGCCCAGCTTTAGCAGTAAAACCATTACGCTTGTATTGTAAGAAAGCCTGGTCTAATTCAGTTGTTTCAGGGTCTGCAATCACAGAGTAATCAGCATTGTTGCCAATCGCGTCATTATAATCATTAACCCCTGCTAAGCTGCGTGAATCCTCAAACTCAACTAAAGCTGTTAAGCCGTAATATTCAGCGGTAGCAAAGGTTAAACGAGTCCGAAGTGTCAATGCATCAGCATCTTTTAACGCATTGTCTTGATCGACAGATTCATAACGCAAATTCAAATCTACATTTGCTGTTCCCTGAGTCACTGCATCAGCGATTGATGTGACTTTAACATCCGCTGCAGAAGCATTTCCCATAGCCAGTAATAGTGAACAACTAAGTACCGATAAGGCACATTTTTTTGTAAAGGCAGAATTTAGGCAAGCCTTATCCGCAACTTGACTCGCAAGCAGTTTTTTATTCATCTTACATCCCAAATAGTTATTTTAAGTTAAGTTATCAACACGCTGTAAAGCGTAACAGTGCGACTAGCAAACTAACTGTTGCTTACTTTAACGGCTTCATTAATTGGTGTCTGTGATTTATCTTGCATTTTAAATACTTGTTTTGTTGCTGACAGTGATTCTATCTTGCGTTGTTTTTCATACAGGAATTTAAGTACCTCAGAACGCAGTCGGTTGTACTCAGTATCTTGAGCTAACGCTAGGCGGTTTCTTGGCCTTTGAAGGTCGACTGTTAAAATTTCACCCACTGTGGCTTCTGGACCATTGGTCATCATGACAATTTTGTCAGACAACAACACCGCTTCGTCTACATCGTGGGTAATCATAATCACGGTATTATTTAACTGACTTTGGATCTCCATTAACGAGTCCTGCATGTGTCCTCGTGTTAACGCATCTAATGCTCCAAATGGCTCATCCATCAGCAACACTTCCGGTTGCATAGCAAGCGCCCTTGCAATACCGACTCGTTGTTTCATTCCACCAGAAATCTCTCCTGGACGTTTATGCATAGCATGATCCATCTGCACTAATTGCAGGTTATGTTCAATCCACTGTTTCATTTCTGTTTTGCTCATCTTGCCAGCAAACACTTGTTTTACAGCAAGCTCAACGTTTTGATAGGCACTTAACCAAGGGAGTAACGAATGATTTTGAAATACCACCGCCCGTTCAGGTCCTGGCGCTTTAACTTCAGTACTTTTTAAAATGACCCCACCAGAGCTGGCTTGGTATAAACCTGCAACAATATTCAGTACGGTCGATTTGCCACAACCAGAGTGACCAATCAAAGAGATAAACTCGCCTTTATTTATCTTCAAATTCACGTCTTTAAGCGCTGTAAAAGATCCTTTAGGCGTGGGAAAAACCATATCAACGCCGCTAATCTCTAAAAATGTGCTCATGTTGTTACCCTCATTGATCCCAAGATACCCAATGCTGTAAGGCCAGAATGCCTCGGTCTAATAAAAAGCCAATAAAGCCAATCACAACCACCGCGGCCATAATTCGCGCTAATGAATCAGAACTACCATTTTGAAATTCATCCCAAACAAATTTTCCAAGCCCCGGATTTTGCGCCAGCATTTCCGCGGCAATCAATACCATCCACGCGACCCCTAGGGATAAGCGCATACCGGTAAAAATCATTGGGATAGATGCTGGTAAGACGATTTTTTGCACATGGGTTATTGCCGATAACCGCAATACTTTGCTGACATTGATTAGGTCGCTGTCGATACTCGTCACGCCGATTGTAGTGTTGATAATCATTGGCCAAACACTGCACAAGGTGACAGTGAGCATGGAGTTAATAAATGATTTAGACACTAGCGGATCCGGCGAGACATACAGCGCACTGACCACCATGGTAACTAAAGGCAACCAAGCGAGTGGCGATACGGGTTTAAAAATTTGAATAATGGGGTTAATTGCTGCCTGCAAACTGCGACTTAACCCCATCCAAATCCCCAATGGAATAGCAATAATGGCCGCTAAGATAAAACCACTCATGACGGTAATTAGACTAGTGACAATTTGATCCCAAAAAGTTTCTTTACCTGTGTAAGCACGTACTTTGGCGACATAACTTGGATCGTTAGCAACACGCGCCTCATTTCGTGTTTCTTGACGTTGATAAAAAGCCTCGGCCTTTTCGCGCTCAGTTATATGCTCCTGATACAAATTGTCAAATTGCGACACGACAGCAACCGGTCCCGGAAACTTACCCAGAGAGGTTTCAATACTATTAGCTGTCACCGCCCACAGAGCTAAAAATATCGCAATGCCGATAAACGGTAATAGTATCGCCCTACTTAACTCGGCTATTTTCAGCATAACAACTGCCATGTTGCCTCGTTCAATTAAGCGATTTTGTGCAATAGAATAAAGACTGTTCATCCAAGACTCCTTAACGGGTTGTTACAGCTTGTCGCCTTGCTTTAATCCAATTACAAATGAATTAATGTAAGCATTAGGCTTGCTGCCGTCATAAACTAAGTTATCAATAAAGTGAGTTTGCGGTGCTTTGAAACCGGTTTCTTTACTGAAATCTGGAAAGTCAACTGCGGGGATGAGCTTATCGTCGATGAGTGATTGCGCGGCTTTAGCATAAATATCTGGACGATAGACTTTTGCGGCGATGTCTTTATACCAATCGTCAGATTTATCTTGTTCAATTTGGCCCCAACGGCGCATTTGAGTTAAATACCAAATCGCATCTGAGTAATATGGATAAGTTGCGTGATGCCTAAAAAATACATTGAAGTCTGGAACCGCGCGCTTATCGCCTTTTTCATATTCGAACGTACCCGTCATACTATTAGCAATCACCTCATAGTCAGCACCAACATAATTAGATTGAGACAGTATTTTTACCGCTTCTGGGCGGTTAGCATTGTTATTGTCGTCTAACCATTTAGCGGCGCGGATCAACGCACGAGTAAGGCGTATAGTGGTATTTGGATATTTTTCGGCAAACTCGGCTGTAATACCAAACACTTTTTCCGGATTATCTTTCCAAATTTCATAATCGGTCACCACAGGTACACCAATGCCTTTAAACACAGCTTGCTGATTCCAGGGCTCACCAACGCAATAGCCATTAATTGTGCCCGCTTCCAGTGTCGAGGGCATTTGTGGGGGCGGAGTTACCGACAGCAAAGCTTGTGCATCAATCTGCCCTGATGTATCTCCTTTATGAGGTGCGTAAAACCCAGGATGAATCCCACCAGCGGCTAACCAGTAACGCAATTCATAGTTATGTGTAGAAACCGGAAACACCATACCCATATTAAATGGCTTACCAGCCGCTTTAAATTCTTCTACTACGGGCTTTAGTGCATCAGCTTTAATGGGATGAACGGGAAAACCGTCTGCCTGTTTAGCAATGTGCGGCTTCATTTTGGCCCAAACGTCGTTTGATACCGTAATTGCGTTACCATTTAAATCCATCGAAAATGGGGTAATAATGTGCGCTTTAGTACCGTAACCAATTGTTGCAGCAATTGGTTGACCCGCTAACATGTGGGCCCCATCTAATCGACCATCAATCACACCATCGAGTAACACTTTCCAATTTGCCTGCGCTTCAATCGTGACGTATAAACCTTCTTCTTCGAAATAACCTTTTTCATAAGCAACCGCAATAGGTGCCATATCAGTTAATTTGATAAAACCAAACCTGAGCTCTTCTTTTTCAGGAAAGCCCACTTCGGCACTTACAGTGTTGATACACAAACTTGCCCCAATACTGACCCCCAGTAATAAAGACTTAATCTGCTGAGTTAACGATATTTTCCAGTTCATATTATTTCCCCGTTATGAAAATTGACAATAAAAAAAGGCGCTTCGGATATCCATTTAGGAATATCTCGATAGCGCCTTTGCTAAAATTGAATTTATTAAATATTATTTATCAGTCAGTTAGTTGTAAAACTGATAACCTGTACTGTCTAAAAAGACTGGATATGGCTCATCAAATATACAACCTTTGCTATCCATTTTTCATGCCAAAACATTAACAGGTTGATTTTAAATAACTTTAATTTTAACAATTAAGTAACGTAATGCTACTACAGTGCAATAAAGCAGTTTAAGTGCACCAATATGCATCAAAAGAGGTATAAGTAATTTTGTACCAGTAGATAAAAACAAAAAAGCCAACGCAAAGGCATTGGCTTTTGAATCATCGGGTAAGTTTTAGCCTAGTACTGCCAGCAAAACACCTGCAGCAACAGCACTGCCTAGCACACCTGCTACGTTAGGTCCCATAGCATGCATGAGTAAGAAGTTTTGGTTGTTAGCCTCTAAACCTACCTTATTCACTACTCGTGCAGCCATTGGCACAGCAGAAACGCCTGCTGCACCGATAAGTGGGTTAATTTTTCCGCCAGAGAGCTTACTCATTAATTTAGCCATCAATACCCCAGAAGCAGTACCAATACTAAACGCAACCGCGCCAAGGATTAAAATACCTAGCGTTTCGATACGCAGAAATTGATCTGCTGATAGCTTAGACCCAACAGCAAGACCTAAAAAGATAGTCACTATGTTGATTAACTCGTTTTGCGCCGTTTTCGATAAACGATCCACTACGCCCGATTCGCGCATTAAATTGCCCAAACAGAACATGCCAATTAATGGGGTTGCTGCAGGTAAAAATAAAATGGTTAACCCTAGCACCATCAGTGGAAAGATAATTTTCTCTTTCTTACTGACTTCACGCAATTGTTCCATTTTAATTTCACGTTCGGCTTTAGTGGTTAGCAGTTTCATGATCGGCGGCTGAATTAATGGCACTAACGCCATGTATGAGTATGCAGCAACAGCAATAGCACCTAACAATTCAGGCGCTAGTTTAGACGCTAAGAAAATTGCCGTTGGACCATCTGCTCCACCAATAATGGCAATAGCTGCAGCATCTTGCATACTAAACTCAAACCCAGGTACCCAATTTAAGGCAATAGCACCAAGTAAAGTGGCAAAAATCCCAAATTGCGCCGCTGCCCCTAACAATAGTGTTTTAGGGTTAGCAATTAGCGCACCAAAATCAGTTAATGCACCCACCCCCATGAAGATGAGCAATGGGAATACCCCAGTCTCAATCCCGACATGGTAAGCGTAATACAGTAAGCCACCTTCATCGGTAAAACCTGCATTAGGAATGTTGGCTAATATGGCGCCAAATCCGATAGGTAATAACAATAACGGTTCAAATCCTTTAATTATCGCTAGAAATAACAATAAACAACCAACAGCCATCATTAGCAGTTGGCCACCAGTAAAGTTAGCGACACCCGTTTCAGCCCAAAAAGCCAATAATCCTTCCATTTCGACCTCTTATGCTAATGACAACAATGTTGAACCTACAGTTACACTGTCACCCTGCTTAACCGCTAACTGAGTTACAACACCATCTTGTTGAGCACGAATTTCGGTTTCCATTTTCATCGCCTCCAGGATAATGATCACTTCACCGGTTTTAACCGCTTGACCATTACTGACTAACACTTTGAAAATATTTCCCGATAACGGCGCGGCCATGGTGCACTTAATCTCACCCGTAGGCGCTGAGGCGACCGTTGCAGACGCTGCCGTAATAGGTGCAGCTGATGCTGGCGCGATGTGACCAATCTCACCACCTTCACTCACTTCGACCACAAAATGTTGACCATCGACATCGACGGTATAGGTTTGTGGGCCTTTATCGGCTTTCACTTGTAAATCATCTGCACTTGGGACAGGTTCAAACGCATCCGGATTGCCGCGATTTTTAAGAAACTTAAGACCAATTTGATTGAACAACGCATAAGTCATTACATCGTCATCTGATTCTGCAGCTAAACTAAAGCCCTGCTCTTTGGCGGCTTCGGCAAGCTCGACACGTAACTTATCTAATTCTGGTGCAATTAAATCGGCTGGGCGACACGTAATTGGCTGTTCGCCTTTTAGCACTCTGGCTTGTAGTTCTGCATTAACTGGCGCTGGCGTCGCACCATATTCGCCTTTTAGTACACCTTCGGTCTCTTTGGTCATCGACTTGTAACGCTCACCCATCAGCACATTGATCACCGACTGTGAGCCAACAATTTGCGATGTTGGGGTAACGAGAGGTAAGAAACCAAGATCTTCACGTACCCGCGGGATCTCTTCAAGCACGGCATCCATTTTGTCTGCTGCGCCCTGCTCTTTTAATTGATTTTCCATATTGGTTAGCATGCCGCCAGGTACTTGAGCACGTAAAATACGTGAATCAATGCCTTTTAGTGCACCTTCAAAACGGACGTATTTTTTACGCACTTCACGAAAATAGGCTGCTATCTCTTCTAGCAACACCATATCGTAACCGGTTGCCCTGTCGGTATCTTCAACCATTGCCACTAACGTTTCGGTAGCGCTGTGGCCGTAGGTTTGGCTCATTGAAGATATTGCCGTATCAAGCACATCAACGCCCGCTTCAATCGCTTTTTGATATGTAGCGCTGCTTAGGCCCGTTGTAGCATGACAATGCATCGACACCATTAAGTCCGTTTGTGATTTTAAGCGGCTAATGAGGTCATAAGCTTGCATTGGCTTAAGTAAACCCGCCATATCTTTAATACATAAAGAATCTGCGCCCATGTCTTCTAGGCGTTTAGCCATATCAACCCAAGTATCAATGTTGTGAACAGGGCTAGTGGTAAATGAAATGGTGCCTTGGGCATGGCCGCCCACGTTTTTAACCGCTTTAACCGCGGTTTCAAGATTACGGACATCATTCATTGCGTCGAAGATACGAAATACATCAACGCCATTGGTATGAGCTCGTTCTACAAAACGCGTAACGACATCATCAGCATAATGTCGATAACCTAATAAATTTTGGCCTCGAAGCAACATTTGTTGCGGGGTATTAGGCATGGATTTTTTCAATTCGCGAATACGATCCCATGGATCTTCGCCTAAATAACGAATGCATGAATCAAAAGTTGCGCCGCCCCAAGACTCAAGTGACCAGAAGCCTACTTTATCTAATAACGGTGCTATAGGTAACATATCGTCAATACGTAAACGTGTTGCCAATAATGATTGATGTGCGTCACGCAGGACGACATCGGTTAATGCTAATGGCTTGCTCATAATGACTCCAAATTTATTTCGCGCGGTATTGATGTATCGCAGAGGTAATAGCGGCAACCAGCTTAGGGTCTAAGACGGTATGTTTAGGCACATTAGCACTTACCGTTGCTAGCGTAGGAACCTCTACTGGGGCCGGAAAAAGCTTGGCAACAATGCCAATACCGATGATTAAGATACTCAAAAAAATAAATACTAAGCCCATGCCCATTACCATAATGCCTAGCGCATCGGATAACTGCTCAGATATCGATGTCATGTGTCCTCACTTTATCTGTTAAACATCAAACCAATACGTTGACTATTCTGTACCGTCCCTCAATGTGCTATCACGGTGCAATGTCACAAAACGTGCACCAAGACAACAACATCCTTAACGACTACAGACATAACTTGACTACTCAAGAAGCATAAATATTCAAACTCAACGCTTATTCAATGAAGGTGTATTTCATGGTAAAAACCGCAAACTGAGTTTGTAAACCTAAAATCCTGTCACAAAATATAAACAATTTACACCAACAATGCTATCTTTTTGTAAATTGGTCTTACCAAAATAGAGAGAACCAATTAAACAAAATCAATAAAATACAAAAAAAATGATAATAACCTGATGAATCATCAATAAAATCACTATATTCACTTTAAAATTAACAAATTCATAATTCAATGATAAAAATCACTCACACTTTATTGGTTTAACAAATTGATGAAATAGATGATTAAACATGACATGAGTAATAAGTGAATAAAGATGTGAAAATCAAATTTTATGAGATAAAGCGGCTGCAGTAAGATGAGAAAGACAATGAAAAGTAAGCAAAAAAAAAGCCCTGCATTGATGCAGGGCCTTTTTATTATGGTGCGCGTGGGAGGAGTCGAACCTCCGACCGCCTGGTTCGTAGCCAGGTACTCTATCCAGCTGAGCTACACGCG
>NZ_JBEOPN010000042.1:0-39264 GCF_040310085.1 Shewanella sp. S1-58-MNA-CIBAN-0166
TAAGCCACAACTCAATATTACGAATGCTGAGTTTGGCGCTATTGTTGTTATGGCTTAAACCGATCTCAGGTTAACTACAGAAAAAGATATTATCTGATAGTCATCCATATCATATCGAAACTTTCATTTTACTATCTTCTGACAGAAGTAACGCTAAATCACTTAGCTATTAAAAATGAATCTAAGGTTACTCACCAAATAAAAAGCAATTAGCAGTCAGAGTAGTGTTCCCTGTTCTGGTGGGGAGATAATACTAATGGCAGGAAGTGACAGGATAACTAACGAAATAACCATTATCGTGTACATAAATTTGAGGAATGTTCACTTTATTATAAAATTATCTCAACTATTAAAAATCTCACTACTCACTGTCGGCATACAATGGTATAACTAAACAAAATTAGTCTCTTCACCTCACTTAGGATAGTTGTAATGATCTTTTCTCATGTCACGCTTGCGCCAGCAGACCCGATCTTAGGCTTAACAGATGCTTTCAAAGCAGATACTCGCTCACACAAAGTCAACTTAGGTGTCGGCATTTATAAAGATGAAGCAGGGCAAACGCCGATATTATCTTCTGTAAAAAAAGCTGAAGCAATTTTACTTGAAACCGAAAAGACCAAGAATTACCTCGGTATTGAAGGTGTACAAGCTTACAATCAAGTGGTTCAAGAATTACTCTTTGGGCCTGAGAGCCAAATTATATCGGATAAACGAGCTGTAACAGCTCAAGCACCCGGTGGAACTGGGGCACTACGGGTTGCATCAGAGTTTCTAGTCCGAAATACCAAATCAACAACCATTTGGGTTAGTAATCCTACTTGGGCTAATCACCAGAATATTTTTGAAACCGCAGGATTAACCGTTAAAGAATACCGTTATTACAAAGCTGAAACACACGATATGGATTTCGATTCAATGTTAGTTGATTTAGCCAATGCGGATGCCGGTGATGTGGTTTTACTTCATGGTTGCTGTCATAACCCAACGGGTATCGATTTATCGATTGAACAATGGACACTCGTCGCCAAGGTTTGTTTAGAAAAATCATTGTTACCGTTATTTGATTTTGCTTACCAAGGTTTTGGTGCTGGTCTAGATGAAGATGCACAAGGTCTACGTACAGTTGCTGCTGTAGTACCAGAGTTATTAATTGCAAACTCTTTTTCTAAAAACTTCGGTTTATATAACGAACGCGTCGGTGCGGTAACCATCGTTGCTGAAAATCAAGATGATGCAGTAAAAAGCTTTAGCCAAATTAAAAAAACTATCCGCGCAAATTATTCTAATCCTCCGGCACATGGCGGATTGATTGTAAGTACCATTTTAGCGGATGCTGCACTGCGCCAAGAATGGGAAATAGAATTGACGCTAATGCGTGAACGCATTGCTGAAATGCGCAGTTTATTTGTCGAAAGTCTAAAAGCTGAAGGTGTCGAACAAGATTTCAGCTTCATCTCTCGTCAAAACGGTATGTTTAGTTTTTCTGGTCTGAACAAAAGCCAAGTTGCTCGTTTAAAAGATGAGTTCGCTATTTACATTGTCGGCTCGGGTCGTATTAGTGTGGCTGGGTTAACGAAAAATAATATCCCAGCGGTGTGTAAAGCCATAGCTCAAGTGATTTAGTCTTAGCTATTGGGATATAAAAATGGCTGCATTATGCAGCCATTTTTGTGTTGACCATTTCAATTTTCATATTTCACAAAGTTGCACGTTAGCCAAATGTTTAACTCCATCAAATCACTTCTGCGAGCAGTATGCTCCATCAACAGAATTCATAACGAATATTAAACACTATGAGCTTCGATATGACTATAGCCAATATCGATAAGTTTTATGTCATATTGCAATGACGGTATTCAGCCAAATCAATCGGCTTAAGGTGTAAGTCACAAACTTGGCTAATCGCTTCTGCTAATGCTGTTTTGTCATGTAACCCTGGATGATGTTGGCTGATTAATGGAAAGTGATTAAAACGAACACCGTTAATGTTGGAATGAGACAACTTAATTTCATTTCCATGCTGAATAACATCAGCAATCACTTCTTTGCCTATTACCTGGTTAAACCAAGCAATTTTATCTTCAATACTAAACGTGCTTGCAGGTGAATACTCAGCGGTTAAATTATCAATTAACATAACATGTGCATTCGACTCACGAATGCTCTTGGCTATTTGTGGCAGCAATAAAGGAGGAAGTATACTGGTTAAAAAACTCCCTGGGCCGATAATAATTAAATCAGCATTTGCTAGTGCACTACAAGCCTCTAATGTCGCTTCAACTTCAGGTTCTAATGATAATGCAATCGGCGCTTCCTTCATGCCATCGACATTAAGTTCACCAAACACTTTATTACCACAGTGGGTAAGTGCCACAAGATGAGTAGAAGCTTCCGACATTGGAATAATTTGTGTCTCAATTTTAAGTAAGCCACGAATTAAGTTAACCGCTTCAAGTGGTCTTACACAAAGTTGATCAAGTGCGTGTAATACTACGTTACCTAAATTATGCCCCGAAAGTTCATTGTCACCCGTAAAACGATGATCAAATAACATTGAACCTAACGATGGACGATGTGCAAGATGGGAAAGACAATTACGTAAATCCCCCCAAGCAATAGTTTGTTGATCTTGCCTAAGCCTACCAGTAGAACCACCATTATCAGTCGTTGCAACAATTCCCGTTAATCTCGGACCTAAAAAAGATAATGAGGCAAGAATTCTGCCTAATCCATGCCCGCCACCGATGGCTACCACATGATGATAATTATTGAACTTTTGATTCAACATAATGTGTTCTCAAATCCTTGAGTTGTTGAATAAGACGATTCACAGTCATAAATGACTGCCCCGTAAACACGTATAATGATTTTAACTGGATATGGTCATTAAAGTGTAATTAATTTTAGTTTTTGTAGACGCTGACTTAACGTATCGTGATCAATAACGGATAAGCACAGACTCTACAAAAGTGGTTTACTGTATCCTATCGTTTATTAAGGTTATAATTAGCGGGATTTATAAGTTGAAATGAATTTTTGATAAGGCAGGTACTGTTGAAGATAGGCAATGTGGGTCAAGTGACTTTTGCGTTAGGCTTAGCCGTTGTTGCTTTGTTGGCGATGCGACTCTTTATTTTTCCTAACACTAGCCAGATATCTGTAGCACCTGGTGAACGTCAGCTGAATAATATTGATCTAGGTAAGGTGCCGTTATTTGCTGAAATAAAAGATATTGCCACTAAAAAGCAAATATTTTTTGATTTTTTACGTCCGGCCATTAAAGCACAAAATCAGATTATTATTCACGATCGTCAATTTTTACTGGCTGTTATTGAGCAAATTGATAATGGCTTAGGACTGAGTGAAAATGATAGTGATAGGCTAACAACCATTCTTGAAAAATATCAATATGATGTTAAAGCAATTACTCGCATAACCTTAATGCCATTATTAAAGCGTATCGATATTATTCCGGTTGATATGGTATTAGTTCAAGCTGCCAATGAAAGTGGTTGGGGCAGTTCACGTTTTGCTGTCGACGGGTTTAACTTCTTTGGTCAATGGTGTTTTATTGAAGGCTGTGGTTTAGTGCCATTAGCGCGAGCTGATGGAAAAATTCATGAGGTTGCAGTATTTGATTCACCCAAAGATTCCATTATTGCTTACATGATCAATTTAAACACCAATTCCGCGTATCGTTTATTTCGTTCTATTCGTGCCGATTTACGGGCTCAAAAAGTTAAACCAACAGCCGAGAAATTGGTTTATGGGTTAATGAATTATTCAGAACGAAAAGATGAGTACATTGATGAACTCCTCGAAATGCTTAAACACAATAAGCCATATTTACAAGGGAACAAAGCTAATGCGTAATCGTACGCTACTTAACGGATTTATTTTTATATCGACTATTTTTATAGTGAATAGCAGTTTTGCTGAAACGGTTTCTTTAGAGTACAACGGCTTTTATGATCGATTAAAGCAAGTGAATAAGCAAAACTATCCTTTAGTTGAGCTAGCCTTTAGTGTTCCTATCACACCTGATTGCATCATAGGGTCAGGCAGTATTACCACTGAAAAAGAACAGTTCCCGTTAACATATACTAAACAACAACGTTTATTTATTCCTTACGATCCACAGCTGAAATCAGACCGCGGCTTAGTCAATATTAATGTGGTGGGTGATGCAGCACAGTGTGGGATTGCCATGCAAGTTCGCGCTAAAGAAACTAAACAACATTTTACTCAAACAGAACTATTAGCATTAACCGATGACATGAATAAATTACTTGATGGATTACAAGGTTTTCCAATGAAGTATTTTAGAAAACCGATTAATGGACTCACGTTTGAGTTTGCTGAAATACAAGCAGATGGCATAACAGTTAAGGTTGTTGTTGATAATGTAGAATCAATAGCTGGCGAAAAATACACTTTAACACTCGAACAAATCAATCAGATAAAAAACATTTCATTTACCCACAAACCCAGTGTTGTGAGTCCTCTCGTAACCCAGTAATCTGAACTCGGGATAAATAATAAAAGAAAGGCGTTGATATCAACGCCTTTTGTTTATCTATTAACAGCTAGTCTATTTATTATGGCTTAAATGTCGCCACCACATCGATTCGATTACTAATGTCTAAATTGATGTGACCATTATTACTGATATCGACAAAATCAAAAGCAGGTAAGTCGGCATCAGCTACGTCACCAGTATTTACGGCATCTGGGTTACGCTTTAATGATTTAAAATCAAAATGTTCGCGATCAACACCTTGTGATGGTGAGGTATTTTGCATTGCAGTAAAAATAGTTTCAATACGCCCAGGATGTTGCTTATCCCACATTTGTAACATGTCTTTAACTGCGCCACGTTTTAAATTTTCTTGTGAGCCACATAAGTTACAAGGAATAATAGGAAATGATTTTAGGGTCGAATATTCTTCAATATCTTTCTCACGGCAATAGGCCAATGGACGAATGACCATATTGGCTCCGTCATCAGACAATAGTTTAGGCGGCATGGCTTTTTGTTTGCCAGCATAAAACATATTCAAAAACATGGTTTCAATAATATCGTCGCGATGATGACCTAAAGCAATTTTTGTGGCGCCAATATGTTGGGCAAATCCATAAAGAGTACCACGACGTAAACGAGAGCAAAGTGAACATGTCGTTTTGCCTTCAGGTATCTTTTCTTTAACGATAGAGTAGGTATCTTTTTCGAGAATATGATAAGCCACGCCTAACTTATCTAAGTAAGCAGGCAGCACATGCTCAGGAAAACCTGGTTGCTTTTGGTCTAGGTTAACGGCCACAATTTCAAATTTGATAGGGGCACGTTGTTGAAGGGTTAATAAAATATCCAGCATGGTGTAGCTGTCTTTGCCGCCGGAAAGGCAGCACATAACACGATCACCATCTTCGATCATATTGTAGTCTGCAATGGCTGAACCGACTTCATGTCGTAGACGCTTTTGCAGTTTATTCATACGAGTAATATTTTGTTTAGCGATTGGATCAACTTCAGACATAAAAAATGCGCCCAGTAACCAAGTGTTTCAGGGCGCGTATTATTCCAGTATTCGAGGTCAGGGTAAAGTAGTTAACCTATTCTATTGGAGACTAATCTTCTAAAGGTGATTTATACCCATCAGGTTTAATCGCTAACAAATCGCAATTAATGCTGTCGATGACATGTTCAGCAGTATTACCAATTAATGCCGCTGAAAAACCAGTGCGACCAACTGTACCAAGGACCACTAATTCTGCATCTAATTTTGTCGCCATTTCTGGAATCACATCTTCAGGCAAACCTTCTTCAACATGGCAATTTTCAAGCGGAATATTATAGGCTTGAGCTAAATATTGTACTCGTTGCTCATGTTGCATCCGCACTGTGTTGTTATACACATTGGCATCAAAGTCGGGTAATTCAATGGCTAAATTTACTGGCGTACCAGGGTAACCATTGACTAAATGAACACTAGCAGAGAATTTTTTGGCTAAATCGAGTGCATGATTAATGATTTTGCCATTAAGCGTTTGATGATCTTCATCTTCACTCACCACATTAACCGCACAAACAATTTTTCCAGCCACTGGCCAATCGTGTTCTTTGACTAATAAAACAGGAACCGGAGATTTACGCATTAAATGCCAATCTGTAGGTGTAAAAATTACAGCTTTTAATTTGTCGTGTACGTGAGTGCTTTTAACAATTAAATCATAATTGCCTTTCATCGCATGATTAATCACACTTTCGAAAGGGCGGTTATGCCACACAACTTCGGTATTAATTTTTATATTGAATTTACTAAAACCATCTATGGCATTTTCTAACCAAGCGACACGTTGATCAATAACACCTTGGCGCATCGCTTCACGTTCTTGACTGGACAAAATTGAAGTCATTTCATATGAGAAGTCAAAAATGGATAAAAATGCAGTTATCTCTGCCTGACTTTTTGACGCTAATTCAACAGCACGTGCCAATGCGGGTTGATGATCCGTTGTAGGATTAATCACCACTAATATCTTTTTATAATCCTTCATATAACCTCCAAAGCTGTTGAGTTCTTATTTACATTACCTATTGATAGTATTACCGTTTGCTAATAAATAAACTTTGAGATAGATCATATATATCAAATTTAAGTGGCGATGCGAGCATTTCCAGCAAGGGTACTTAACGATGAGTGATCGATAATAGAAATATACTTACCCTTAACCTCAATTAAACCAGACTTTTGAAACCGACCTAATAAACGGCTAATTGTCTCAACTGTTAAGCCTAAATAGTTGCCGATATCACCACGAGTCATTGTCAGACGAAATTCATGAGGCGAGAAACCTCTATTACCAAAGCGATTAGCCAGGTTATTAATAAATGCAGCTAAACGTTCTTCAGCATTTTTCTTTGAAAGCAATAGGATCATCTCTTGATCACTCATAATTTCATTGCTCATTAAACGCATAATTTGCTGGCGTAGCTTAGGCATAGATCCAGATAAATCATCTAAAGTTTCATAGGGGATTTCACAGACCATTGAGGTTTCTAAGGCTTGGGCAAAGCTTTGATGACGTTGTGCATGAATACCATCAAAACCAATGACGTCACCGGCCAAATGGAATCCAGTAATTTGCTCATCACCTTGCTCAGTAATGGTATAACTTTTGATTGTACCGGAGCGAATTGCATACAATGACTTAAGCACGTCACCGGACTTGAAGATAAGGTCACCTTTTTGAATGGGTTTTTTACGTTCAATAATGCTGTCGAGTTTATCAAGCTCATCATTGTTTAACGTAAAAGGGATACACAGGGCTTCCATACTGCAGTCGTGACAATGAATGGCGCAACCGGTAGTAGATGGACGTCGAGCTTTAATCAAATCTGAAGGCATACCCAATCTCAATTTATGAAGACGTTACTATGTTATACCATTCTGCATTAATAAGGTACTCTTCAACATCAGAGTCGCACTTACTATATGAAGAGAATGGACGCTGCAATCATGGCATTTTAAAACACAGTTGTAACTCACTTCGTTTCAACACACTGTAGATACCAAAGTTTGTCAGTAAAATGTATTTAAAAATGATTATACATACTTAACAGCTTAACTTATAACCATTGATTTTAAACATAAAAATCTTTAGATCAATATCTGTGAAGCCGCTTAAAAATAGCCTCTAGCTTAACGACAATAAATGCATATTTGACCGTTATAAACTAGTTTAGTTGATTAAAAGCGATGTAAAGCGTTTGCAATCCAAATAACACTAAAAGCCCGCCACTGAATAATCTTACTGCCCGTTTTTGTACCCATTGAGCCAAGGTTTTAGCGGCTAATCCTGCAGCGAATAGAGCAGGTAAAGTCCCTAAACCAAACGCAAACATAATTAAGCCACCTTGTAATGCACTACCAGATGCAACTGACCAAGTTAATGTACTGTACACAAGGCCGCAGGGGAGCCAACCCCATACCATACCAGCCATAACAGCTTGCAATGGATGAGTAATAGGTATGAATTTACGCGTCAGTGGTTGTAAATATCGCCACAATATTTTGCCGACTTTTTCAATGTGTACAATGCCAAACCATATCTGAGCAATATAAAGCCCGGTAAGAATCATCATGGTGCCAGCAACAATTCGCAAAAAAATTAAATAACTATCAACATCAAATAAATGACCAAGGGCTGAGACACTACCACCGACAATCGCACCCGCTACTGTGTAACTAAAAATACGTCCAAAATTGTAGCCACACAGAAATGTGAGTTGAGTGCCTAAGCGGGTCTGGCCATTGGTGGGTATATTGGCTGAAAAAGCGCCAATCAATCCACCGCACATGCCAAAACAATGTGCAGCGCCCATTAAACCAACAATAAATGCACCACCAACATTATATTCAATCACTGGGTTTACTCTGGTTTAGTGTGAGTAGTAGATGAAGCAGCAGAACCAACTGTATTTTGTTGGCCAACATCGGTAGTAGCAGAACGGTTAATTGGAGAGCTGTTAATTGGAAAATCATTAATTGCAGAGCTGTCGTTAGCAGAGTCGGCTTTAGCACTGCTTTTTTTGTTCATGCTGTTTTCGTCTTCATCGAATAAAATAGACACGCTTTGTCTATCTAAATCATCAAATTGCTCAGACTTTACTGCCCAAAAGAAAATAGAGACTGCTATCAATACAAACAACATCGCAATAGGTATTAATACGTAAATGATACTCATAACTTTATCCTAAGAAGGCGTAAGCTGTTGCTCACCACAATAAGTGAACTGACAGACATGCCAATCGCAGCAATATAAGGAGCAACATGCCCAGTAACTGCCAATGGCAAAATAATCATGTTATAAGCAAAAGCCCATAACAAATTTTGATGAATTATTCGCTGAGCTTGCTTAGCGACAAAGATAGCATCATTAAAACGTGATAAGTGATCGCCCAGTAAAATTAAGTCGGCACTGTTTTTAGCAATAGCACTGCCACTTCCCATAGCAACAGACAAGTTTGCTCCGGCGAGCACTGGCGCGTCATTAATACCATCGCCAAACATAGCCACATTGACCTGTTGTTGTAATTGATTCACTAACGCTAACTTATCTTGCGGCGATAAACCTGAATGCACATCAGAAATACCAAGTTTACTTGCTAAAAACTCAACATGACCCGAATTGTCGCCACTGGCAATACTGAGTGTTATGTTAGCTGCCTTTAAGACATTTACGGTGGCTAAACTATCAACTCTTAGCTCATCTAGCATTTCAATTTTAGCGACCAAATTATTATCGATGGAAAGATAAATCCACTGACTTTCTATTGCCTTCGAAGCCGCTATATTTGCCTCTGGGGTAACAAATTGTACCGTACCAATACAAACTTGCTGTTGGCCGATACTGGCCCGAATACCCAATCCAATATGATGGTCAACATTTTCAACAAAGTGTTTATTATCAAAAAAGGGCTTAAATGCTAATGCGATGGGGTGTAAAGAGCCTTGTTCAATTGCAGCAGCCATCGATAGGACTTGCTCTGAAGAATATTTGCCAAAGGTTTGTACTTCACCAATCGATAAATGGCCACAGGTTAAGGTTCCCGTTTTATCAAACACCACATGATTAATTTTAGTCAGTTTTTCGAAAACTCCGGCCTTGCGCGGAATCACACCTAACTTGGTAAAAATAGCCGTCGCACATGTCACTGCTGTCGGCGTAGCAAGGGCTAGGGCACATGGACAAGTGGCAACTAATACCGACAAGGTGATCCAAAAGGCATCATCAGGAGAAATAAATAACCAAACACAATAAGTTATTGCTGCTATCGATAATATGGTCGCGGAAAAGTATCGAGCTAAACGGTCGGCCACCAAAGCGATTGCCGGCTTGTTGTTTGATGCTAGTTCTTGTAAACGAATAATTTCAGCCACTAGCTGATCTTGACCTAACGCAGTGACTTTAACCTCAAGAGGTTGTTCTACATTAATGGTTCCAGCATACACAGTATCTGATACCTGTTTGCCTATTGGCATTTGTTCACCGGTTAACATCGCTTCATTGACACTTGATAGGCCTGCAACCACCTCAGCATCTGCTGCAATCACCTCACCAGGTTTGACCAAAATAATATCGCCAATGACGAGCTGTTTAGCAGCGATCTCTGTAATTTCGCCGTCACGGTATAAATGTGCGGTCAAAGGGACCAGTTTATGTAAATTACTCGAACTGACGGAGGCTTTTTGTCTGGCTGTTTGTTCAAAATAACGGCCAAGTAATAAGAAGAAGGTAAACATGGATACTGATTCAAAATACACTTCGCCATTGGCCTGAATTGTCGCGACACAGCTGGCTACATAAGCACCTAAAATCGCGATGGAGACAGAGACATCCATATTAAGCTTGCCACTTAATAGACTACGAAGCGCACTGAAATAAAAGGGTTGCGCAGAATACAATACCACTGGAGTAGCAAAAATTAAGCTAACCCAGCGAAAATAATCACGAAACTCAACATCTAGGTCGGTAAAGTATCCAGTATATAAGGCGAGGGCAAACATCATCACCTGCATGGTGGCAAAACCTGCAAGACCTAGGCGGAGTAAAAATTTACGACTGTCTGCTTTTGATTGTTTTTCTTGCTCATCAACTTGGTAGGGTGCCGCTTGATAGCCAATTTTACTGATAATTTGCAAAATTTCGCTGAGCTGAATAATTTGACTATCCCAACTCACTAACGCGCGTTGTGTGGTTGAGTTAACCAACACATTAGTGACTCCAGCAATAGGTTTGAGTTTATGTTCAATTAACCACGCACAAGCAGCGCAGGTAATACCGTCGATAGACAAAGAGGTTGAATCAATAGCACCTTGTTTATGAACAAAGTCTTGTTGAACTTCAGGTAAATCATAAGCACTGTACTGCGATAATTGCTCAGGGATCAAAGCAGTTTGACGATTGCCTGGCTCACTACGAAATTGATAATAGCTGCTTAAGCCAGCATCCATAATCGCTTGTGAAACCGCCTGACAACCTGGGCAACACATAGGTTGTGGTTGCCCATTAATCACGGTTGTAAACTGTTCACCCGTTAGCACCGGCTCATTGCAATGAAAGCAAGATGTCATCTATTTATACCAGCTTAATTAAATATGTCATCATTCAAAGACTTAATGGATTTACTATTAATTTAGCCAATATTCAACGTCATCTTTAATATCAATACGTTGTTGTATACGCCATTTAGCATCAAAGCCTTCTATGCGCACTTCCCAAGGGCCGGTAATCGCAGCATCTAATGGGATGTGATAAACATAATTAGCATCGGCAGTTGCATTAAGGCTGAAATCTTTTTCTTCAATCGTTGGATGATAAAACTGAACATTCAATGCCGCACGATATTCAGGACCGCCTTGTTGAGTAATTTTTAATTCTTGATCGGCAACGGTAACTAAAAATTTCATCCCAATCTGTTGAGCGTACTTTATCTTACGCAAATCCATGTTAATGGCTTTGCCTTGTTTATAATAATCTTCAGCAACTAATGAGTCAGAATTATCTAAAGCAATCTTTAATGTAGTTAAACTAGCGATAACCGCACACATTGGCAAAATGATTAAAAACCAAGGCCAAAACTGCTTATACCAAGGGAGTTGATCCGACATAATTCGTCCTAAAATGGTGGTAATAATTCGGGGGCTATTTTACCCCTTAATGGCTTAATAATCACTTAAAAAAAAGGCCTCGATAATATCGAGGCCTAGATGTTACTTATAAGTAACTATTTGTTTGATAAGCTATAAACATAAGCTGTAATGACATGGACTTTCTCTTCACCAAGAATGTCTTTCCATGCTGGCATAACACCTGCACGGCCATTAATGATAGATTCAGCAATCACACCACGGCTGCCGCCGTATAACCAAACATTATCAGTCAGGTTAGGCGAACCCATGAACTTGTTGCCTTTTGCATCCATACCATGGCATGCAAAACAACCTTTCATAAATGAACCTTGACCTTGAGCAGCTAACGCTTCGTCATGTTCGCCACCAGATAGTTTAATCACGTATTCAGCTAGACCTTTAATCTCGCTGTCTTCGATAGGTAAACCACCTTTTGGAGGCATCATGCCGTTACGACCGTTCATCAGAGTAGTTTTAATAGTGGCTAAATCACCACCATATAACCAATCGTCATCGGTAAGGTTAGGGAAGCCTTTAGAACCGCGAGCGTCAGAGCCATGGCACTGTGAGCAGTTTTGTAAAAACAAACGTCCGCCCACCTTCAATGCTTCAGGATCTTTCACTAACTCTTCTAACGGTGTCGCTAAATAAGCCGCAAAAATTGGACCGTATTTTTCTTCAGCGTGTGCCACTTCGCGGTCATACTGAGATAAACGGTTTTCCGATTTTGCTGCTTCAAGCGCTGCAGCTGAGTCAGCTTTAATGCCATTTTCAGTACCAATACTTTGGTTTGAACTTGTCCAACCAAACAGACCTTTGTAGTTACCTAGGCCTGGATATAGAGCTAAATAGATCACACCGAATACGATGGTTAAATAGAACATGTACGCCCACCACTTTGGTAGTGGGTTGTTCAGTTCTTCAATACCATCAAAACTGTGGCCCATTGATTTACCTTCTTCTACACCGGTGTAATTATTATTAACCAGTTTAAGAAGGATAAAACAACCAGCAATGACCACAATCGTCAGTACAGAAATCCAAATGCTCCAGAAGTTACTCATAATCATTACTTCTGATCTCCCGAGTCTTTTGACATTTTTGCAAGTTCATCTTCTGTAAACACCAAGTTAGCCGCTTCGTCAAATTTTGACTTGCTATGCTTACTGTATGCCCAGAAGAAAATCCCTACAAAAGTCACCATAACAACTATGGTTAAAATACCTTGAAAAGTACCGTAATCCATTATTGCCTCCTATTTGAGTGCGTGACCCAAAGATTGCAAATAAGCGATCAGCGCCTGCATTTCTGTCTTGCCTTCAACCGCTTTTTTAGCGCCAGCAACTTCTTCATCAGTGTAAAGATCATTACCTTTGTAACCGCCTTTGTGCAGGTTACGCAGAATAGTCATCTTGTCACCAGTGAGTTCGCCGTCTAGCTTATTTTCAGCTAACCAAGGGAAACCAGGCATGTTTGACTGTGGTACAACGTCACGAGGATTAAGCAAATGCACTTCGTGCCACCTATCACTGTAACGTCCGCCAACACGGGCTAAATCAGGACCAGTACGCTTAGAACCCCATTGGAAAGGGTGATCCCAAACAGACTCGCCAGCAACAGAATAATGACCATAACGTTCTGTTTCAGCACGTAAAGGACGGATCATTTGGCTGTGACAGTTGTAACAACCTTCACGAACATAAATGTCACGACCTTCAATCTGTAAAGCAGTATAAGGAATAAGACCTTCAACGGCTTCGGTAGTGTCTTTCTGAAATATCAGTGGTGTAATCTGCACCAAACCACCAAAACTAATGGCGATGACAGTGAAGATAGCAAGCAGGCCGACATTCTTTTCAATTAATTCATGATTAAATTTCATCGAATCTGCTCCTTAAGCTTCTGCAATAGCAGGTAATGAATCTTTAGACGCTTTAACGGTACGAATAACGTTATAGGCCATAATGAACATACCGGTTAAGAAGAAACAACCACCAATAAAGCGTACAAAGTAGAATGGGTACGAGGCTTCTAAACTCTCAACGAAACTATAAGTTAGTGTTCCATCAGAGTTAACCGCGCGCCACATAAGACCTTGCATAACACCAGAAATCCACATACTAACGATATATAAAACAGTACCGATAGTCGCTAACCAGAAATGGACGTTAACCAGCTTCATGCTGTACATACGACCATGACCAAATAGCACTGGAATTAAGTGATATAAAGAACCAATAGACACCATTGCCACCCAGCCTAGCGCGCCAGAGTGAACGTGACCAATAGTCCAGTCAGTATAATGAGATAATGCATTAACTGTTTTGATTGCCATCATTGGGCCTTCGAAGGTAGACATACCGTAGAAAGACAATGAAACAACTAAGAAACGTAATACAGGGTCTGTACGAAGCTTATGCCACGCACCAGACAAGGTCATAATACCGTTAATCATACCGCCCCAAGAAGGTGCGAATAGAATTAATGACATTACCATGCCTAATGACTGAGTCCAGTCAGGAAGGGCAGTGTAATGTAAGTGGTGAGGACCGGCCCAAATGTATAACGCAATCAACGCCCAAAAATGGACAATGGATAAACGGTACGAATACACTGGGCGACCAGCTTGCTTAGGCACGAAGTAATACATCATCCCCAAGAAACCAGCAGTAAGTAAGAAGCCTACCGCATTATGACCGTACCACCACTGAACCATCGCATCGACTGCACCGGAGTACAGAGAGTAAGACTTAAATAAGCTTACTGGTACCGCCATTGAGTTAACAATGTGAAGTACTGCAACAGTAATGATAAAGGCACCAAAGAACCAGTTGGCCACATAAATGTGGGACGTCGTTCGTTTAGCGATTGTGCCAAAGAATACAATTGCATAGCTAATCCAAATAATCGCAATCGCGATATCGATAGGCCATTCTAATTCTGCATATTCTTTGCCTTGGGTAAAACCCATTGGTAAAGTGATAGCAGCTGCAATAATAACGGCTTGCCAACCCCAGAACGTAAATGCGGCCAATTTGGGCGCAAAGAGACGGATTTGACAAGTGCGTTGCACAACATAGTAGGATGTAGCGAAAAGAGCTGATGTTCCGAACGCGAAAATCACCGCATTGGTGTGTAATGGTCGTAAACGACTATACGTTAACCAAGGAGTGTCGAAGTTCAGTTGTGGCCAGATTAACTGAGCCGCAATCAATACACCCACTGACATGCCAAAGATTCCCCACAAAACTGTGGTTAGTGCAAATTGGCGGACAATAGTGTAGTTGTAATCAGCGCCTGTAGACTGGGAATGGTTCATCATAATGCTTCCACGGCTTATTACTTATACTTTTAATATTTAGTAAAGCGAACTTTACCAGTTAGATTAACATGTGGTCATAAAATCAGCTGTTTAATGCTGTTTTTAATGCCATATGTCAAGGTGTTACCTCATGTTAATTCTCTCTAGCATGAGACGGTGTAATGATACTTGAGCTAAGTCAAAAAAGATACTTACCAAAAGGCATCAAAGTTGATCTAGATCAATCTGTGAAAGATAATGTTACTAACTCAACTATAAAGGTTAAAAATTGTGCACAAACTTGTCCGAATTATCATTTTAAATATTTTGTTAATGTTTTTAGTAGCCTGTGACAAACCACAAACACAAGAACACGCTAATTTAGTCATCGATAAAACGTTATGTCAGTTTTCTGTTGGGGAATGTTACAAAAAGGTAGCCGACTTGCAAGTCGGTTTACTGATTGACCCCATCAATACCCCAAGCGAAAAACCGTTAATAGTTACGCTTTCCAGTAATCAAAAGATCACTAATATTTCAATGAGAATAGAAGGTCGCGAAATGTTCATGGGTATTATCCCAGTTTCATTGTCCGAAATAAAAGATAATGTCTATCAAGGTCCAGTTATTTTTGGCTCATGCAGCAGTAATTATATGGTGTGGCGAGTATTTGTTTCATTTGATTACCAACAACAGCCACGTACACTAATGTACGATTTCTTAGCCGATAACGATAACAACTAACGTTATCGCTAACTTATATATGCAGATGACTATACCTTTGTGGGCTAGGGCAGAGGTAATTTAATGGCTTTAGGCATTTCATTTCACTATAGCAAAGGTCTTAAATAGGTCTATTTAATAGTCATTATGGTTAGTTTCAGTGTCATCCCGTCAAAAACTTCACTCCTACTGTCTATATTTCATTTCACTTCAAATCTTATGACTAGTACTGGCATCATATTGCATTAATGCTCAACAGCACTTGTCGATTAAACATTTCAAGTGAGCCTTTATATGCGCTTATATATGATCAACAGCACAGAAGTGGTTAGAACAGCTATAATGCAATTGATAACTATTCTCATTAATGTATTATTAAGCTACAGCATTCATCTTTCCAGGGTGAGTAGGGAATAGAGCAATAACGTTATGAAAAAGAGTAGCGTGAAATAAGGAGCACACATGAACAGAATAAATGTGTCTATCGATGCAGATAAAGTGGCCCAATTAATCAAAGCAGGTCATTTATGTGCTGCAGACTTACAGTGCCTAGACAGGGCAAGTAAACAAACGGTTTGGCAATTGTGTTTATGGAGCTGCCAAAAAAGATCTACATGTCACAACAAGCAATGCCAGCAGGCTTGCAAGCCAATTACAGCAGTAGATTATTGTATGCAGCAGTTAATAACAGACCAAGATATTGCAGTATCAACATATCCAAGACTCATCATTAAAAATCGCTACGATTGATGCCGATAAATAACATTATCGGCATCAAGCAAAAAATAGTATAATAAGGCAATATAATCAATAACCTAGACTTAATCATATGACCGACAATATCATTGATGAACTGCCACCAGTATTACCACTATTTGATGCTGCAGAGCATGTTTTACAAGGTAATGCATCCGTTAATCAGTACATTACCCGAATTTCAATAGATAAAGTGGCCGATGCAGGGCTCATCATAGAGCACTGTGCCGATTGGTTATTTGAGCAAAAGCAGTCTGAAAACAACTATAAAGCCTACCGCAGCGAGTTAACCACATTTCTTCATTGGTGTTTTGACGTCGTCGCATTATCGCCAATCGCGGTAACGCGTAAAGACATCGCCAAATACATCGATTACTGCCAATCGCCGCCACGAACATTGATAGGCTATTTCAATGTAGCGCAATTCAAACTCGATAAAGCCACCGCAGAGCGATCGCCAAACCCACAATGGCGGCCATTTATCGGTAAAAAACACCTCGAAAAATGCCTACCATATCAACTGAGTGATAATGCATTGAAGACTAAAATAGCAATATTATCCTCATTTTATGGCTATCTAATTAGCGAAGAATACACCGAGCGAAACCCAGCTCAGTTATGGCTTAAACACAGCCGATTCTCCATTAAACGTAAATTTACCATCGACGAAGACAACAACCATCATGCGTTTACAGAGCTACAATGGTCGTATGTTATTAGCACCGTAAGCCAATTAGCAGACACTCAACCAGAGCAGCATCAACGCAGTTTATTCCTCATCACACTATTATATAGCTGCTACTTACGCATATCGGAAATAAGTGCACGCGCAGGTTATGCGCCCATCATGAGCCAGTTCAGACAAGATCCACATTCTGGTATCTGGTATTTTCACGTACCATTTTCTAAAAGCGGCAAAGCTCGTAATATTGCTATATCAAAAGCGTTGCTGGCTGGACTAGTTGATTATCGACGTTATCTGCGCCTCAGTGATTTACCCAACATCAACGATCAACATCCTATATTTGTCCGTCACAAAGCAGCAGCCCATGGACGTGAATCTGGTGTCATCAATGCCAATCTTGGTATTCGTCACATACGTGACGAAATAGACAAACTGATTAACTTGGCTGCAGACAATGCCGCTAAAGACGGTTTTGATCACGACAGCCAACTTATGCGAAAACTCAGTGCGCATAATATTCGCCATACTGGGATCACGCATGACATCAATATCAACCGACGCCCATTGTCACATGTCCAGGCCGATGCCGGTCATGAGAGCATCGACACCACATCACAGTATTTACACACCACACAAACTGAACGACATCAAAGTGCTTTCAACAAACCGTTAAATCATCTTGCTGAGATTAAATAATTGGCAGGCACAAACCGTAAAAAGTTAAAGCATGCAATCTCAGCACGATGCTAAACAACACATTAAGCAACATTAGGCTGTTAATGAACAATCAATGCCTACAAAGACTTAGTATTGAACATAAGTTCTAATGTGCGCATAAGTATGCGCACAATGTATATTATGTTAAATAGGGTATTTGTGTCATCATAACTAACGGTTTTTTTGTGTGGTTTCTCATACCAAATGAGTTTTGTCTCACTTCGTGGATCTGGCCTTTTAGTATTTAGAATCAGATGGTTAAATTGATACGAACGATTTTCTTGCACTGTTACGGTGCAAGAATCTAATCAGAGCGCTTTTAGGTGCTGTTTTTACCACCTGACTTTTTCAAATCCTGTGGTATGTTTTAAATGAGTTTTTCTCAGTTGGTGATATTGATAACTGACGTGTGGTATTCCTTTAATAAAGCCTACAAATGCAAACAGACTTTGTAATACCCAAAGCCAGAGCCATTTCGTAATTTTTTAAACCCTTAGTTCAGACTCAGGGTCAAATCTTTGCTTATAGGTTTTCTTTACTCTCTCAAACCACGTATAGACTATCTCACGAGTTTCATTTG
This sequence comes from Shewanella sp. S1-58-MNA-CIBAN-0166, assembly GCF_040310085.1. Taxonomy (NCBI): domain Bacteria; kingdom Pseudomonadati; phylum Pseudomonadota; class Gammaproteobacteria; order Alteromonadales; family Shewanellaceae; genus Shewanella; species Shewanella sp. S1-58-MNA-CIBAN-0166. The sequence continues at coordinate 18,462 of NZ_JBEOPN010000042.1, forward strand.
TTGCGATTGCATTACGTAGGTAATCCCCCCTAAAAATAGTAGATTTCAAAAGTAGAATTTTCTCGTAATATATACGCAGGGAGATTCTGCATGAAAACATCAAAATTTAGCGACAGCCAAATCCTAGCAATCCTTAAACAAGCCGAAGCTGGCACCCCAGTTCCGGGACTTTGCCGTGAGCATGGCATGAGCTCTGCGACCTTCTACAAATGGCGCGCCAAATTCGGTGGCATGGACGCTTCTATGATGGCGCGATTGAAGGAGTTAGAGGCTGAGAATTCACGACTCAAAAAAATGTATGCCGAAGAGCGACTCAAAGCTGAAATACTCAAAGAGGCCATCGAAAAAAAGTGGTAAAGCCGTCGCGGCGGCGGGAGCTCGCGCAAAAGGCGGTGCAAGATAAAGCCATTTCGATCGCATTTGCGTGTGCCTTGTTTGGACTCAGTGAGAGCTGTTATCGCTATCAGGCAAAACTCAGTGATGAAAACGCTGCAATAGCCGACTGGTTACAGCAACTGACATCAACCCATCGGAGTTGGGGGTTTGGGCTATGTTATTACTTTTTACGTAACGTGAAACGCTACCGATGGAACCATAAGCGGGTGTATAGGATTTACCGAGAATTGGAGCTAAATCTACGAATTAAGCCGAGGAAACGCTTGAAGCGTGATAAACCGGACGCATTGGCGGTGCCAGAGGCAATCAATGAATGTTGGTCCATGGACTTTATGCACGACCAACTGGAAGATGGTCGCAGCATTAGGTTATTGAACGTGATTGATGATTACAACCGTGAAGGCTTGGCGATAGAGGTCGACTTCTCCTTACCTGCGGAGCGTGTGGTGAGAACATTGGATCAAATCATCGAATGGCGTGGAAAACCAAAACAAATACGCAGTGATAATGGTCCAGAGTATATAAGTGCGGTACTGGCTGCCTGGGCTGAAAAACACAATGTAGAACTGAAATTTATTCAGCCTGGCAATCCACAGCAGAATGCCTATGTAGAACGCTATAATCGGACTGTGCGATACGAATGGCTGAGCCAATATCTTTGGAATAGTATTGCCGAGGTACAGGAACATGCGACACAATGGCTATGGTTTTATAACAATGAAAGACCCAATACAGCAATTGGTGGTGTCCCACCAAAGCAAAAACTGGCACTAGTGGCCTAAGTCTCTACTTTTGATCTCAGCTAAAAATGGGGAGATTACCCGTATCCCGGAGATTTGATCCAATTCAAGCATGCCTATTCGCTTATTTACTTTCACCCCAATGGTCACTCTTTGGCGATGGTCCATTGTGAATGCGCAATCATTAATAAGGTCATCATAATTTCCTATGGCTAATCAACAGGTCTTGGTCTAGATACTACTCGCCTAGTATCATTACGGAGATCTATCCATTGTTGATGTAACCTTTCAAGTTCATCCCGTGACGAAAGCTGGCCAATTCGTTTTGCAGGCTCATTTATACCTAGAGCTAATCCAAGTGCTATCGTATCGGCTAGACATGCAAGTAAAGACCCTCTTTTGAGATTTTTATCATTTGCTATCGAATGGCCTAATTTTATACAGGTTAAAAATGGGTATCGGTTATCCAGGCTTATGGTCACATAGTTTATTGTCTGGTGATGTTTAAAAATTTTGTAGCGACACATTGTTTTATCTAGCAGCTTTTTCAAAAACTTTAACTCTACATTTCGCTCAAATTTAAGTGTTAACTTGTCGATAAATTTAAGTATCGCTTTTGCGTTTTCGTAGCGGAGTTCATTGAGAATGTCGCGTTGCCCGAGATGACTTAACGCTAACGCGTTATTATTATCAATTGGGTAATATTCACAAATAAGTACCAACAACGCACTGTACTTCAGCAATTTAGACACGAACTCAGCTGGATCAACTTTAAGCTGCTTCTCTAGCTGCTCGCGCCTATTATTCATTATTTCAAAAATAGTGGTTTAGGTCCGTATCTTTAGGTACTGCAACGCTAAGAATCACAAGTTATATAACAAATACTGGCTAAAGCGCTTTTAGACAATAAAAATGAATAAGTACCCATTATTAACGTTATGGAATAGCGTCAATAACGGGCTAGAAACATCATATAATTTAAAAAATAATTATATAGATTAGAATTATTAAAATACAACCTACTCCAAATTTTACTTTTTGTTGATTTGGTTTTAACGTCGGTATTTTGTCACAAATCAGATTGGAACATTTATCTAATAATGTATTAATAACCGGTGCTACAATGCTATAAATGTGTTTAACGAAACTAATAAGCTTTGCCATTAGACTATTTGTGAGCATCTTTTCTGTCGTTAAAGAATCAATATTGCCAGTTTCAGTTTCTTTCCAAGTATGAGATACAGATGAATTTATATTTTCTTCAACAATCTTTTCTTGTAATTCTTTGTTTTCTTTATATCGAGGAGAAAATATGCAGCCTGTAATTCCAACAAATGAAAGGGTTAAAATTACAGCACCTATCGATAATGTGTATTGAAATTTACTGCCTAAATCTTGTTTTGTAACAAATGAATAAGGGGCTAATGCTTCACTGATTGAACGCACCAAATAGCTAACCCTAAACTCATTCGCTCTCAGTATTTTAGCTGCCTCATAGATGTCGTAAGCATTTGACAATATAGTTAATATTACAACGGCAATAAAAACAGATGAAATGACTCTAGCAAATAAACGGCTTATACCGGACAGGTAAACTATGATGCCGATTAATGCTATGAACATTAATAAAAGAGGTTGGTCATACTCATATAAACTTATTTTTTCTTGTGACCAGCCTCCTGCCGCGACCAAAGGTAAAAAAGCACCTATTAAAAATAGAATAAAAAAGCTACCCCCAAGCTTATTCACTATTCTAAAGCCGCTAAATTTCTTTGTGTTGTCTTGTTGATCGTTAATCATTTCTCTACCTCGAATTAGGTTTTTATTGACACTAGTACAACGTATTATCTTTGCGTAATACATTGATGTTTGATATTTATTTTAATAGTTGTGTATGTAGACCAGAACAGTATTTTTAAAGTAAAAGAATAAAAAACATATCACTCAAGAGTCTAAAGTTCGCTAATACGACACTTAATCCAAGTTCTGTTTACTGCCACATATTTATTAGACTCTTACAAAATAATGTTTCTCATTATTCATTAGGATTGTGACACAGGGCATCGTAGGCGAATGAGTATGCGTTTTTTGGTCGCTACGAAAATTTCAATACTGAATCACTTACAACAATTGATGAAGTGATAGCGTAATGAACACATTTAGCTCTAAAAATAGACTAAATCTGTATGGTAAATGCTCGCGCCCTCGCCCTTGTCTAGAGCTGATTATGGCTTGAGTACAATGCCCCTACTCAAGCCATATAGCGATAAGAAATATGATCAATCAATTCTATTTAGAGCGGTTAAAACCGGCTAAACATTCAGATTCTAATCGTTTACCTCTATAATCGATTTTTTCATTTTGCTCACTGCCCGATTTAGATTGAAACTTTTCCCCAGTTACCTTGGCAACTAAATTGTCGACTTTTCTGATGCTACTTTGCTTTATCTTGTAAAAATACTGGGCTGGCGAATGCTTAAACTCTTCAGGATCTTTTATATCATTATTCATTAACTCAAGAATATCTTCAGCAGAAGCGCCTTCAACGGCAGCACGATACAGACTTCGTTCGTATTCTCCAATAAAGTGACATTGCTCTTTAACAGAGGCTTCCTGAGGAAATGTTTCACCAATATTCCCTGTATTTACAGAGCCAGAAAATGACAGTAAAATCCCAAATACTAATACGACACCACCGATGACCATAGTTTTGTTTTTTGTATCTAGCCCTTTAAATGTCTCAAGTAAGCTCTGTTTAAGTCCGGTTTTTTTTTCAACATTATGATCTGAATTCATTGATTTCTCTCTATTATTTTATTATTCAACATCGTTATAAACACAAACGCGCTTACAGCGTTTGTGATTAACTTGTGGCTATAATATGAAATAGCAGTAGATTACTGCAGTGACAGAAGTTAAAAAAAAATACGCAATTTATTGAATAATTTTATTAAGTAATTTTAGTGAGTAAAAATCCAGACCGTGGTTGCAAATGAGTACACAAACAACATGCATGCAAGAGATGTGAAGGGTTTGCGTTTCAGCAATTTTTGGAATAAATAATAAGTGCTTTGTGAGTATTCAACTACAGGTAATCCAGCTTTAAACCTGTGAATGCTCTGTTCAAATGCTAAAGCATCAGGAAACCTAAATTCAGGATTATTAGATAATGCTTTGTTAATGATGGCATTTAATTCTGAGTATTTACCCCCTAACTGATGCCCTGGTAAAACAGTGGTACCGGTTAATACATAATGCAATAACACACCAAGTGAATATACATCAGATTGTGCGGAAGAAACTTCTCCTGCGATTTGCTCTGGTGCACTCCAAAAGCGAGTGAATGCTTTAATTGTATAAGCAGAAACGAATGGGTCATTCATATTTCGTTTGTACTTTCTAGCGAGACCAAGATCGATTAATACTAAATGACCTTGATCATTGATGATGATATTTTGCGGTTTTAAATCACCATGGTAAAGATGTTTTCGATGTAAATAGCTTACTGCGCCTAATAGTTGCTCAAATATATTCAGTTTCTGCTTTAAATTCTTTTTACTACTCGCCAACCAAATATCTAATCCTTGTCCATCAATAAAGTCCATCACAATACAAGCGGAACCAAGTACCTCAGATACTCCATATATGCTGCATACATTGGGATGGTCTAGTGACATTAAGGTTGTGGCTTCATTAAAAAAAATGGCTCGTTGTTGCGTTGAACTAAACTTATTGGCTCGCAGAATTTTAATAGCCGCTTTATGTGCCTCTCCTTTATGACTATCAGTACAGATTAAGCGCTGTTCACCTTCAAATACCAACCCCATACCGCCAGCTTCAGATACAAGCTTAGTGACAGTAAAACCCATGACAATTTGTCCAATTAAGGATTCATAGGATAAATCAACAACATTGGACATTTGTGATTCTATTAGTTCACTACTTGATACGGGAGTATGATTAATGGCGAGCATTTTCTCAAGTTCATTAACTTGCTCAGGAAATTGTATCTTTAATGGCTGTAAACGTTGCTGTTGTTCTAGGGTATTTAAACACGATAACTCAGCGAACAGAGAAACAATATCTATCATTCTGTAAGCTTTGTTCTAAGCCAAGCCGTGGCAAATTGTAAATCGTTATCAACTGTTCTGGTCGATAAATCTAACATATCAGCGATTTGCTGATGTGTTACCATTGCAAAATTTTTCAACTCAAATACTTCAGCTTGTCTCGGATATGACTTCTGTAAAAGCTCCAACACAGAAGATAACGTAAGATTCTCTGTCCAATTAGGTAAAGACACCTCTGCATCCGTCAACTGTAATTGAAGGTATTCATGCTTAGCTTTTTGTTGATTTAGTAAGGATTGATGTGGTTTACCAAAGAGTAAATGCCAAACTGAGACGCGTACGTAATCAAAAAAATCTTGCCTCCCTTCAAAGGGCTGCTCATCGTTACGCCAACGATGTAACTTCACAACAGACTCATTGGCCAGCTCTGTAATAGATGCATCATGTAAAATTGTTTCATTTGGACGATGATGTGAAAGATACTTTTCGACTATAGATCGAATATCTTGATACGCATAAATGAGGAATTCCTCGCTTTTATGCTTATCTCTATTTTGCCAACCTAACAGTAATTCAGTGGCATTACTTAGCTCTCTAATGGACACTATATTCCCTATATTGTTCAATATAATAATGATGTAAATTATCAACTAGTTCAGCCTATATTACTAGCAATTACAACCTATTGACTAATGCAATGGGTAAATCAGTTAAATTAACGATCGTCAATTCTTGTGTTGAGGTAAAAGTGTCTATCCAAAAACGATTCTCGTATTGAACTATCTCCCTCACTGGACTGTGCCCGTGGACGACATAATCAATGTCTTCAATTGCAGTGCACATATTTAGGTCATGTAATGGCCTACTCCAAAGCACATTCCATATATCCTCATCGGACAATTCATCGTGTTGAAGCTTGCCCCAAGAAGTTAAAGCTGAAGCATGGCTAATTCCAATAAATGTACAGCCTACTTGAATTGTCCTTGTTAGTGGCATGGTGATATCAATGATAGTTTTCCATCGAAGTAATACATCATAATGACTAATATTTTCTGCTAACCAACCTCCTCCGTTTTTGATTAAAAAAGCCCAATAACTTGAACACTGAAATCCTAATAAAAAAAGTTGTTCGTGGTTTCCCAAAACAGAAAAAAACCATTTTTTAGTGAGCAAGTTAAGGCAATCAATACTGCCTAGCCCCTTACTAATGATATCACCAGTACAAAAAAGCCGATCTCTTTTAAAATCAAAGCCTAATATTGCTAATTTTTTATATAAATGCTTAATTTGACCATGAATATCACCAACTATATAGTCTCTACCAACTGAATTAACAGGAGTATAAATATGTTGCTTTCTAGGCATAAAATGCATAAACACATCCATAAAAAAGGCCAGTTTACAACTGACCTTGAGAGTAATAACCTATTTGCTAACCAGTTTATCCCACAGTGCATGATTAGTTTTATAGCCTGGCTTTATCGTTGCAATCACAGTCAGTACGAAGCTTGATATAAACATATAGAAGCCAACATCCGCATACCTTAACCCTTCAACAATTCCTCTTATAACTTCTTTGCGATTAACGCTACCAAACATTTGTGTTGCTTGAAATACGTCGGATATGTCTTGATAAACGGTAAAGGAAATAGACAGTAATAGAATAATTAAAGTACCGCGTGAAATTAACTGCTTAAATCCAAAAAGATGACTACACAGTGCAAAAATGGTCACTATGTATAACCATATTGGTGCTATGTCACTTAATGGCATTCTACTGCCCAATACGTTCATCACAGGAAAAAATGTACTTAACAGCATTAAAGCTAGACTGAATACCGCAAAAAAGTTCATTAATTTAATATTCGGTATATCTGCAGTTAACGCACTATTTGTTGTATTGGTGATAGCAGACTTAGCTTGTTGAAAAGAAGGTGACTGATTCAACTCGTGCGTGACTTGCCCTACTGTTTTTTTTGCATCACAAGTCAGTTCTAAGCTTTTATTTGTTAATGACATTTTCAATCCTTGTATTAGATTTGCAACGTTAAAGCTGAATAATATTATTAGCTAACAACTCTCTATCCAGGCTAATGCCATCTTTTTCTGCTAAATCCATTATATAATCTAACTCACATTCATTGACGGCTTCATTTTGTGAATCACTCATTTCTTGAGTCATACTTCTAATACCCACTTTTTTAAAGCACACACCTAACATTTTAAGATTAGCTTGATAATTCCCCGAACTATTCCACTCATTTAGCCAAGTCATTTGTTCTTCTTCAGAAGACCCGCCGCATCCTACGAGTACTAATGCACTCAAACCCAAAACGACGCCAAATTTAATGTTACTTTTAATCATTGCTTTCATGTTTTAATCCTTTCTTTTTGTTATGCATACTAAAGTCATATGCGATTGGGATTAGCTTAAAGAAATGATGAAAAACATGGAGTGACGTAAAATATATTTTTTTACGCAAAGAAAATGAATATATAAGAGGAAAAATCAGAACATATCAATGTTAGAGTAGAGTGTAAAAACACGTCATGAACAATCAAACATTAAAACCTTAAAACATTTATGTTATTGATATTATTAACAAAAAGCGACTACCCAGTGTTAAAGTTCAATCAAGGTTTAAGACGTACATGAATACTATTGCAAACGTACCAGACCAATTAGAGTATTTATCTAACGTAACAAGGTTGATTGGTATCTTTTATATATGCAATAATATCAGTAAGTTAATTAAATAAAATAACCTTCTTACATTTATGAATTTTGGCTATACACTAGGCCGAAACAAGGACGAAATGAAGTATTTTTCAACAAGATTCATCGATGTACCTAAAATGCAACGGTATGACAATATCGTCTACGTTATATTACTGACTTTAGTGCTGATCTATTTTCCTAAGGGAATACTGCCAAAACAAGTATTAACAGAGTACCCAGACTTACAAAATTATAGAACATCAGAAAAGTTTAATACTTATGGAATAACAAGTAGCCAGTTTACCATCCCATTTGTCGGCTGCTTTACCCGATACACTGGTACTATTATTGGTCACACGGATCCTTATACTCGGCATTTGTGGGATTATGAATGTGGTTCTCTGAACTTTGACTACAAAATAATTCGTGAAGGTAAGCAGTTCAAACTTTATTACTTTAGACCGCTTGGTGAAAAAATAAATATGAATGAAAACATGAAGGCTGAAATTGAATCAAATTTCAATTTTGTCATCAGAAATGCGTTCCAAAACTAAGGTGACTCAGTGGTAAACATAATCTTTTTTATCGGTCTATATTTGATTCGTTTTATCATGGCGCTTGTCGCGGGGTATATCGGATACATATGGGGTTTAGGTATCGATAATGCTATTTATATTACATTAGGCTATTTTTTATTGTTAATGTTCATCAATGTAGAAGGATATGGCATTTATATTTCTACTTTATCCGCCTTGGTTTTTTCCTATGTATTCTTATCGTTCTTTTTCGGTTTGTATGACGCAGCAGGAGCGATACCAAGTAATCGTTAATGCAGAGTATTTGTAATGATTACTCGTCGAATCGTTCGACTAATCCATTATGTATAAACAAAAATATTAACGCTATATAGATAAGAAATAGCGAAGTACATCCAGTACCTGCCACCCATAAAAAAACAGCATAAAGCCAATGCATTTCTTTGCCTGCAGCAAATCCAAACAAGTAGATAAACCAGCCTACACCGACAAAATAAGGAATGAGTGGCCTTGTTATGCAAACAAACCTTGAACATTTGAAGATACACCACAAAACAAGCTGGATTGGCAGCATCATCAAATAGTAATATAGCTTTACTGGTGCGAGTATCACTTTAGAAATAATATTCAATTCCCTTCCTTATCGGTGCTTTTTGAAGACTTATTTTTGAGAAAGCAGACATTTAACGGGTGAAATGGCTATATTCCACTCTATTATCTAGCTAAATAAAGCTCTAGCATGACTTTGGTTTACGGTCTTAGTAAGCCAAAGTCATATTGAATGGGCTACTACAGAAACCTGAGCCACCCATTAGCCATAAGTGTAAACAATGCTAAGTGAAAAATAATTGTTCAATCTCATCACCGAGCAAAGACTCTTTTTCCAGTAGTATTGTAGTAATGTTAGTCAGTAACTGATAATTGTCACTGAGCAATTTTTCTACCTGTACTTCAGCCAATTCTAACCAGTTTTTCACCGCTAATTGAGCAACAGATAACAATTCACTTTCTTCGAATCTAGTTAATAAGGCAATATTGATCGGGCCAACGGTTGCTTCAATCCCTCCTTCGTAAATGGCATGCATGGCTAATTGAGTTGCTTTTTCGATGTCACTCGAAGCGCCTGTACTCACTTCATCACTATCACCGGAGCACAATTTTTCTGCTACTCTTCCCGCTAGTAATACTTGCAATTTGCTCATAACTCTTCGCTTTGACAGGCTTTCATATTCTTCTGCTTCCCGAGTAGCAACAAATCCTAACGTAAAATTTCTCGGTTCAATAGTAATAAAATCAACTGGTTGTTTAGGGAACAATAATTTATAAGCCAACAAATGTGCCGCTTCATGGTAAGCCGTGCTTAGCTTTGCTTCGTCACTCAATAATATATGTTCTGAGGGAGAACCATAGGCCACTCTAATCATGGTTTTTATTATGTGTTCAGTAGATAGTTGCTCATTGTCACCAACAGCTTGGTAAACAGACTCTCGTAAAACTTGTTCTATTTGTGCTGAAGACATGCCTTGGGCTGAAGACACTAATTGCTGTAATTCAGTTTGTTGCCAATTCAAATTATGCTTATCTGCAAAACGTTTAAAAAATGCTAAACGGGCAGATTTATTTGGTAAGTCACAATAAATTGTCTCATCAAATCGACCTGGTCGTGTAATGGCTTTATCAAGTAATTGTGGGAAATTAGTCGCCGCCATGACAAATATTGGCGCATCACCACTTGAAAAGCCGTCCATTTCTGTTAAAAGCGCATTAACCGTTAAATTTCGGTCTCTTGAGCTGCCATCGGTACTATTGGTTCGTTGGCCGGCAATAGCATCAATTTCATCAATAAAGACAATAGACGGTGAATACTTTCTCGCGGTAGCAAACAACTTTTTAATGTTTTCAGTTGTGCCACCATTATTAGGAGATGACAGTTCGGATGCGGTCACACTAAAAAAGGGTAACTCACACTCCCCCGCAACCGCTTTGGCTAATAGTGTTTTCCCCGTCCCAGGAGGACCTGCAAACAAAAAGCCAGTGGGCACTTTTACGCCGAAATTTAATAATTTATCAGGTGTCTTTAGCCAGCTAATCACCTCTTTTAAACGTTTTTTAGCCCTATCGAGTCCAATAACATCATCAAGTGAGTCGCTCGGCAGGCTGTGATTAAAGAAACTGGTTTCTTGTAAATCTTTTGAATGAATGACCTGACAATAAGATAGATTATTAAATGATACGTCCAATGCATTATTTTTTAACTCAACACGACATTGATACTCAACTCTTTCATTTCGAGACATCATGCGTCGTATGGTTTTTTCGGTTGTTAGAAAATAGTTGATACGCATTAGCATGTCTGAAAATGTTGTTTTTATCGTTTCAATTTCTAATTCAAAATGCTGCCTAATATGGTGGTTCAAGGATTGATTTTTATGTTCAACCACGTCTTTGTTGACTAATCGAAAGCTAAAAATCGGAATTTTTGGGTTGATACCATGCACTTTTTCGGTGATTTCATCGATAGATAATTGAGCATTAGAAACAGAGTCCATATCAATTAAAAATGCATCAGGTCGATATTGCTGCATCATCTGTTTAATATTTTCGGCGTCATCAACCAATTTAGTAGATAAACTAGGATCTAAAAACTCAATTTTAGATTGGAATTGCTTATCATTATCAAATATTAATACCTGTTTTACATCAATGCCGACAGTGTTTTCATTAACGGATACGTTGCAAGAAATGGATGATAAGTCATCAGTAATAAGATCACTCGACTTAACCAAAATTTCTGCTTTTAATTTCGATAACGAGGCGGTTAACTGCCTTGCAGTTATGTCAGGTGCTAATGACTGTAATAAAAATGATGCGAAATTAGCAGGCCAAGTAAAATCAAGCATGTCTTGATGTTCACTGACTTTATTAAGCTCTTTTTCTGCTAAGTAAGTAAAATGATTTATCTGCAAAGGTGTAAATAATGCAGAATACCCTTTAGATAAGCGGTTAACAAATTCAATAGACAACTTGGACCCATTCGCAGGACTTTGTGAATACCTTAAAACATCAAAAATATTTAACTGATTCTGTTGATTGTTATTGGCTAATACATCCTGGCCTAAGTTAGTGGTAAAAATAATGATGCACTGGTCAAAATTAACAAACTCTTGACTCGTTTGGTCTTGTGCTTGGCCACTATCTAAAATGCTCAAAAGAGATTGAGTCACATTGCTGTGTGCTTTTTCTATTTCATCAAATAGAATAACCTGCCTAGGCTGCGCCCTAACTGCACTTGTAATTAAACCAAGGTTAGCATCGTTGTATTGCACCCCACTTCCAAACAACTTCATCGCATCATTTTTATGTGAATACTGTTCCATATTAAAAAGGGTAAACGTGTACCCAGAACGTTCATATTGATTCAATAAATCACAAAAAATTGAGGACAGGTAAGTTTTACCTACACCGGAAGATCCGGCAAACGTAAAAATCAATCTTGGTCCTACACTTTGGCTTATATTTGACGTTAAATACCCTTTTGTAAGGCTTTGAATGGCTTTTTGTTGCCCTATAACTTGATTGTTTAATGCTATCGACAGTTGTTTTTCAATTTTTAGTGCTTTGCCAATATGGTTAGTTGATTTATTTAACCGCTTTAACTGTTTGATGCTTGTGTGTGACATGTTTAAAAGTGCTGCAATAAACAATGATTCATTAAACTCGCCTTCGTTAAAGTTGCCTTCACTAAACCCTTCATCACAGCAATATTTTACATCAGCATCATATTCAAGCTGAGAAGCATAACTTTTTGCAATTACATACCAGCTTTTACTGGTGTCGTTCTCTACATTAATACTGCGAGTAACGGCTTTATTTTTAAGCTTTTGTCTCAACATATAAATATGTTCAGGCATAATGACTTGGCTTGGCTGACACTTAAAATACTTCGCTAATACTTGTAAGCTTTTGGGAGAACCCAATAATGTCGCCAGCACTATATCGATACTCACTTCAGGTAACGCTTCTGCATTTATTTTTTGTACTTCAATTAACGGTTTTTCAGACAGATAACTGGCAACAGTGACAACGGCCATTTCTTCGAATAATTGTGGTGGCGCAGTACGTAGAATTGAATATTGCTCAAACTCTAAAGGGTCACGTACTTTAGGTTTTCCTGACTTGTTGTCATTAAGTGTCGTTAGGGCTTTATCAATAAAGTCTTGGCTTAATGTTAATGTAAAGTGTTCAGAAAATATTTCATCTAAAAGCTCTGACTCATCTACATTTTCATTTTCTGCTGCTGACTTGAATGTGTCTCTGAATAGCATTACCAATGGTTTTAAATCGAGCTTGCGAGTTAAGTTATATTCACACATTTTAATTGCTTTAAAGCCACCTAATTCGTCACTAATCATGACAGCGACGTCATCATCAAGGCTATATAACGTGTCCACAGCAATAAAACACAATGATTCCTCTTGCTTAAAAGTCTTGAAATTGAATACTTTTCCCTCAAGAGCCGTATTTTTAATAGCATATCGAATACACAATAATACAACAGGTAACAGTATATCTGAATTGACTAAGGCATCATCCGCAATGGCTACGTCATCACAGTACACTGTTCGAAATGTAAAAAAAGATTCGTTCAATCGTTCAAAAAACATAGTTATCATCTTAAATTTAAAGGTTAAAAGCTGCTGTATTAGCCTAAAGAAGAAAAACATTCACCATCAATGACATCAATAAATAGTGAGTGAATTAACAGCATTGTTATTTTATAAACAGCATTTCAAAAAAACTAAAATCACTTCATTAATTCCCCATTTACAGTGTAGTCGGCCTGAATCCCCCGAGAAAACCTTCTGCACTCCAAGCTCTTTATGCTTTTTCAAGCTTGTGACACTGAACAATAAATTGAAAGATATGAAAAGAAAGACTCATAATAAATCCCATCTTTGGTGAGTCTCAACATGCGCCGAATCTCGATTATAGTCGTTGAATTTACAATAAATCTTTCCAAAAATTTAAGTTACTAGACATTCATGGCTAGGCTAGAAGTCCCAATCCAAAGAGAAACGATTACCAGCAGGTAAAATCGGCTCTACTGTCTTTTTATACTTCGCTTTCACGCGCCCTTTACTTTGACCAATTGATCTTAATTGATTAAATCCTGGCGTTGCATCAGCAATGAAGTTTTCCTGATAATAATGCCGGGAAATGGCCCCTAGACTATAAGCTGCAGCCGATGCCATATCGGTATACAACAAGTGAGTAAAACTTGAGACAAAGGCATCCGCTTGACTTTTAGACAACCGCTTAAAAGTTTTTATTTGTAGCTTAGCCATTAGGTGTAAATACTGAGCTTCATCTTTCATATCAGCTTGAAAATGATGATGTTCCAGAATAGTTAACGCGGCTTTCGGATTAGCCGTTTTTAACGCCTCTGTCGCTTGCTTCAAATATTGCACATCAAGTGATTCTTTAGGCTTTGAGTGATTCGATGACAGTATTTCCTTAATCGCTGCAGTGTAATCATTCATTGCAACTGCTGCGCAAATATCAACCCATTGCATTACTATCTGATGATATTGGTAAGCGTTATCATATGCTGTTTTCGGCGTATCATCCGCTTTTAACGGCACAACCTGACAACCAAACTGCAGTGCCAATTCAATTTCTTTAATCACTTGCTTAGAACCAGCATAGTTAACTCGTGCATCACCCATAGAGTTTTTAGTACACAGCACCAAAAACAATTCTGCATCACTCACAGCTTTAGGTATCACTGCGGCATAATGTTCACCGCCGGTGATACCTTCCTGATCAAACCAAACCTGATGACCTAAATGCTCTAAACTTGCCTTGAGCGATAAGGCAAGTGCACGATCTTTTGAGCTATAACTAAGAAACAGTTTCTTCATTACGTTCCTGCTTATGCAACTTAAGTTGATGGCGGATATTCTTAATGGCTTCTTCAGCTTTATTGTTAGATATCTCGTTATCTAAAGGCGCATTTTCTTCATTCATGGATTTTATTTGTGTTTCAACATCATCAAGTTCTTCTTCACGTTCGTCTTCATCCATGTCAGTGTCTTCAAGAATACTTTTCTTTCTTGCTTCCAGCGACTTCAAGATAGAATGATTACTCACTCGCTCTTTTTCTTGATTATCTTTTGCTGCATCCACAATACTCTTTAAACTTTCTTGAGTAAGAATAGTTAACCGGATTTTATCGCCACTACTTACTACTAGATTAACGTCAATAGCTGAAATGGTTGCTTCTCCAATACCAGTTTTGCGATCCACATCGTCCTTAGTCACAGTAGTCATATCTGGGCGCTCCACATCGTCCTTAGTCACAGAGGTCACATCTTTGTAGAAAAAGCTTTTGGACGATTTACCACTCATTTCTTGATTAATAAAATCATAAAAACCAGTAAACAAATCAATCTTGTCAGCAGTTAAAAATATAAATTGAATATATTGCACCGCAAAAACTAACGAACCTTTATTATCTCCCCAAAAACTCAGTTCATTATTTCTGTCCAGCTTAGTTAATGCAGGAGCACGTCTTTCATCAGACTGAATCAAGGCCCAATCACTCAGCACAATGGCTTCGTGATTAGAATAAATAACATCTGCTTTTTCTAAACCACAACTATGCAGCGCTTGTTTTTCGATTTGATTTTCAATGATGTCTTTTATCGTCGCGTTAACAGACTCGCCACTATAAAGGTTACAGTTCTTTCTGAGTGGCACACTCTTCCATAATTGAGCGCGATGAGCCTTTACCTTGTCGATGAGTCTGTAATACTCAGGTAATAGCGCATTAAGCAGGGTTAAGTTGCCCGTTTCCAATAGCTGCAGCGTTTTTTGGCTTCTATTTTTCATGAAAAATATTAAGCAAAATAGCAATGGTACGCTAATAATCCCAGCACAAATCCTCATCACAGCATCAAGCTTAAGCGGCCTAAACCCTGAAATATACTCGCCAGCTAGCTGGTTGAATAAATCAGGTGCATTAGCCCCAGTACAAAGGACAGCGCCTACTCCAGCAGTTACCAAGGTTAAAAACAACATAACTAAGCTAATAATCTTATTAACGCCGCGTTTTTTCTGGTGAGTTTCCACCGCTACTTGCGCAGTTTCAATCTTTTTATGGAGCACTTTTTCAGCCCAGCGCGCCTCTTTTACCTCTGTTTTCATCGCGGTTGACAGCTCTCTCGGAATAGGACGATTGAAATAGTCCCACAACTCTTTTTGTTTAGCATCCTCGTCAAAATTCAGCTTTTGCGATTCCAACTCATCTGCAGGCACAAAAACACTTTCTTTATTGCCAATAAAGTTTCTTAAATGGCGGTAATGGTTAATTGTTGGCTTTTCTTCAATATGCAACTTAACCTGCGCTAATGCCTTTGATAACACAGCGAATAAGTCAGAGACTTCTGTTGTATTAACGTGTGAATCACTCAAGGTGCCATCGTTTTGCCATAACGAGGCCTCTTTTGTATTAACGTGTGAATCAATCAAGGTGCCATTGCTTTGCCATAACGATACTTGCTCATTGACATTTTTAATCAGCAATTGCTGTTCTGCGCTTTTCTCAATCAAGCCATTTTCAAATGAAAAGTTAAAATTAAAGCGCTTTAAACTATCGCCAGACTCAGACCAAAGGGTAGGATTTTCACCTTCACTCCAAGTTAACCAATTACCACTGCTTAATTGATAAAGTGACTTTAACGGCTTTATCTGACCCTTTAGCTTAATAATTTGCTCACCAGAGAAACGACAAATACTGATCCCATCAGGCTCATTGACGGCTAGCTGCTTTTGATGTGCAAAGAACTGTACAGAGTCAATACTCTCAATTTTAGCCTCAATTGTTGAATAGCAAACGCCTGTTCTAGGATTCCAAAAACGCAAAGTTTCATCTTTACTTGCCGTGACGATTTGACCATCTGCCAGCTCAAACACACCAATAATGACATCGCCATGTTCATCAAGGCTAGCAACATGCTCACCATAGAATTTAAAAACCTGAGCAGTATGATCCAAACCGACCGTAACAAAGTAATCCTTATTGGCCTTATGCTGCAGTTGGACTACTGCGGTCACCTTGTCTTCATGTATATTTATGGTTTGATGAATATCTTCATCTTCACATATCAAATCAAATTCATGGCTATTATGCCACTCTACATGGTAGCCGTTACTAAGCTTTATCTCGTTGCTTCGACTTAGCTTTTCTACTTCAGCTAATGTTTTTGTTTGGTAACGCTCTAATACTGGTGAACTCATTATCTCTTCCCTGTTACGTCAGATATTCTATTGTTTTTGTTTTAAGTCATTTTTCGTTTCTGAACTTGTCCAAGAGACATGCTCGAACATGGCTTCACGCGCTAAATCCAATAACATTTGTTTTTTTGAAGGGGTTAATTGCCCCTCGAGTAACACTAAAGCACGACGATATAAATCTTCGAGGCTTTCGTAGCCTTTTGCCGTCATTTCATACCCAGCAAGTTCGCTCCACAGTAAGATTAAACCAGCTATCATTAAGCTGTATTGCAATAAAAGCATCAGCCACTCGTTAAGCTGAGTAAATATGGTAATTTGAAGTGTTAACTGCAACGACATCAGCACTAGTAATACAACACCAATACCAATTGAGCAGTAAAAAAAGCCCTTCGAGTATCGGTTCGCCATGCTTGCTGCATGTCTTGGGCGTTTATAAATAAGTTCTTTAAACGAACACTCACTTTGTTGCAGTCTTAAGCTTAAAAAGCTCAGCTGGTCCCGTAACCAGGTTTGTTCAATATCTTCGCGTTGAAAGGATATTTTATAACGCCACCAATCCAGCTCTGCAATACCAATGGCATGATTAAGCAACGGCAGGTGTAACCTAAAACGACGTGGAATAAGTGTTGTAGATGAAGGTTCAATATCAGCCATGTTCAAAAAGCCACGAATACGCATTGCCTCTGCCACACCACGTGCAAGTTGATAGTTCCATTTCATATCTTTCTTGGCGGTCTGATTAATCACCCACCAACAACTTAGAATGACCACAAAAATGAGGGTGAATATGCTTAGGCCAATATCTGAATTAACCCAGTTTCCGGCTATTTCATATAAGGCATAACCTGGAATGGCTAATAAAAAAAACATGAGTAAAAATTTGCGATATTCCGTTTGAGCAGCTAATGCTAGGGCGTCAGCGGTTTTAAAGATAGACTTGGTGCCTTGTAATCCTATATTTCCATCAGCTTCTTCCACCACACTATGTTGACTCGCTTTGCTATTATGTACCGCCAACTCAGCCACCAACTTAACGAACTCTTTTGATAGAAAGTCCTGCAAGTAACTGTCATTTTGCTCGATTTTACGCAAACTCGAATACAATTTCCCAACCGGCGCAGGTTTACCTTCGGTATATTCAATAAACTCATACGCTACATCTACATCTACATTTGGGTTTTCATTTTGAGTCATTCGATCAACGCTAATGTGATGAACTAAACCTGAGGTTTGGCCATCAAAGTCAGAGGTGGGTTGTAAAGCAGGGTTTTCAGTTCCTATAGGCCATATGACTTCAGCCCCAAGCTTATAGATCACAATATCAGCAGTGCCTCCCACACCTAGAGAAGGTTTACCGTCCCAAAGTGACAGTAAGACATTGCTGTATTTAGAAATAAAGAGACCTTGATTAAGATATAAGCTGTTGCGTAATGCACCATATGCCGGGTCATTAATTGCGATTTGGTAATTTTCTTCACTCAAGTTATGGCGTACTTCAATGAGTTCATTATTATTTGAATCAAGCGCCGCAACGATTGTATTAAGCTGCTCTGCGGCATCAGGGGCATAATTCAACCCATAAAAGTCTGACAGATAGTGTTCTAATGGCATGGGTAAACAGCCAATTATCTTAAATGCACCTAGCTCACCAGCTTGCTGTATCTCAAGTGCCACTTCTGTTGCTAGTAAATCAGCGCCAGTAGCTAACCCCGTCATTAACCAAATTGGCGTATTTGAACCAACCACTTCACGCCAATATAACAGTGCTTGACGTATGTCATTTTTGTAGGGGGGATCTAAAATTGTCGAATTATATATGTCACGATGCCCAGTAACCCCAATAATAAATGGTAGGCAGTTTTCTAATACAGCATTTGGAGAGAGCATAAATTTAATCCATTAAAAGCGCGACGTTATTATACTAACTAGATAATAAAAAAGTAAAACATCAATTTAACACTTGTGGCAGTTTAAGTAAAAAATGTGATTTAGAAGTAATAGTTTTCAACGGTTAGTGAAGTTGTAAACTAACATCAAATATAATAAACTTTAAAAGTCGGTGTAACATAAATTATGTCAAGTGAAGTTCGGGGAATACGTGGTAGCTGATCAGGCATCTCATCGATAATTCGAATTAACCCGCTTGTAGTATGTTTAAAATTAAGAAGACGATTGCGGTTAGTTAGATCTAATAAGCGGTTTCGAATCGATTGAAGTGAATCGAATGCAAAATTATCATTTAAAGCAGATGCTGGAAAGTCATCCATAGATACCTCACTCTCCATGTGTTCACCCTTGGCTAACATTTCATAAAAGTCAGAGAAATAGGGCAACTAAGATCATAATTCGTATGTTAAAGGCTATGAAATGTATTCGTAGCAACTGAAACGTTTCTTTGTTACTTCGATTATGGATAGATGCTCAGAAATGATCAACACTAGGATGATGGTATTTCCATTTTCATATTAAATATGAGTGATCTAGATTCAAAAATACAACATATTCAATAAATAGTGTGCATGAAAACTGGTAACACTGAATTTAGCTGCATAATATAACCTGTATCCTCTTATAAAGGGCTTATGGTTGAAATATTAATCAGCCTTTGCCCAAACAAGCGAATCCTCGATTACCCTTAGAAACTCTTTGCCATTAAATCCTAATGGATACAAAGAAAAAGGCTCTGAAGAAAAATCAACCTGCTTTCCTGATGCCATTGACGATGTAATTTCTTTCTCTTGATTACACAAAAAATGAGCATTATCTGCCAGTGCAATCAAAAGCTCTTCAATGCTCACTTTCATAAAACCAGCGAAATAGTCATGGTCAAACTCGAGTGACGTATCAGCAATTAACCCTTTAATTTTAGGTGTTTCAATCGTTAATCCTAATATGTGTCTAAGTTCTTTATTTAAATCATGATCATCCTTAACTGCTTCGACTTTTTTTCTTACCTGTATACCCGCTTTACGTAATGTACGATCCCGGTGATGAAATATCTCAGATTGAGTTGTACGGTAGTATGTTGATTTCACTTCAATGATAAAGACAATATTGTCTATAACACAAACTAAATCAATCTCACCTGCTTCAATCCCGTTTGGAGTATTTGCTGTATAATTCCTTATAACATTGAAGCCACGGCATTCGAATGCATCACTTAACTGATTTTCTATTCTCGTTGTTTCGTCTTTTAATGAACTGCGCAGATTGGCAAAACGACGAAGATTATTCACTGCACTCACCGAACTATACTGCGTAGACATTAACCAAGGAAGTTGGACACAATGTGACCTGGTCAACATTAACGTTGAGCAAGTCAGTGAACTTTGAATTTTTTAGGCGACACTAAGTGAAATCGGAACGACTTAACAAGGCCAATGGACTCAGAATGTAAACTGAAGCACTTACATTCAATTTATCTCATTTAACATTAATTATCCGCATTAACTCATGAGATGTTTTCGAGATTTGGTGCATTTGATTTTGTATAGGCAAAGCGTATTTTGATAATTGTTGAATGAGATGAAATTTTCGAACACATCAATAAAATCTCTTACTTTTTTTCAAGCTTCAGTTTTCAATACAGATAATGCGGATGACTCTGACTTTTAACGATCCCTAGCTTAGTTTTATAGACGTAGCTAAACCATATTTTCCTGCTGTTGAGAATTAATTTCAGTCAGAAAAGATGGAAACTCTAAACAGGTACACTGCACTTGATCTGTCTATCGAACCTGCTCGGGGCACAAATAAATGTCTTATACGCCCTAACCCACTTCTAGACCAAATTGTGTTGGTGTCTGAGCTCTAACACTCACAATTAGAACAATCATAAGTATGCTTCAGATTGACTTGTTGAACGAAGCCGCTCTGCGGCAGAAAAGATAAAAGCCCATCTTTCTCACCATCATAAATACTTACTAGACCCTGCCTACCTTGGCATTTATCTAGGAGTATTATCATGAACTCTCATGAACAACAACGCTTTGATTTTCTTTATGAACAACATCTTACCAATTTAACTCTGCAAGGCAAGCGGCCTGC
>NZ_JBEOPN010000043.1:0-37743 GCF_040310085.1 Shewanella sp. S1-58-MNA-CIBAN-0166
CGAGTGGCCAAAGGGATCAGACTGTAAATCTGACGGCTCAGCCTTCGAAGGTTCGAATCCTTCTCCCTCCACCATTTTACATTTTGCGATTGTTAATTGTATTTTAATCCAGATAACAATAAAAACACCATCAGTTCAAGTGCTAGAATCATTCCTCCTGTCATTTTTTGTCTCGTTAATACTTTCTGTTTTACCCTATCTCAGTGTTACAATTTATTGATATTCCTTACCTAATTACTTTCTGTATTACCTCGTGCTGTCATCTGTTGATTCTCCGGTACTGTCTTTCGTCTGCTATTTTTAATTAAATATGTTTGCTTATGTCGATAAACACTACTCTTAACTTTATATTTTAGTTATTATTTATTCCTTTTTGGAATAACGAGTATCATTGCATGTCATCTACTTGGGTCAATCAGGCCATCGCAAAAATAGAAGCCGATTTTCAACGGTCTGCAGACACCCATCTAATAAAATTAGATCTTCCACTACTTGTTGGAATAGACATTTATTTAAAAGATGAAAGTACTCATCCAACAGGTAGCTTGAAACATCGCTTAGCTCGATCACTGTTTCTATATGCGTTATGTAATGGCTGGATAAAAAAAGACACGCCCATTATTGAATCTTCATCTGGCAGTACCGCTGTTTCTGAAGCCTATTTTGCAAGATTACTCGGATTACCGTTTTTCGCTGTCATGCCAAAAACGACCGCAAAAAAGAAGATTCAACAAATAGAGTTTTACGGTGCACGATGTCACTTTGTCGATAATGGCAGTCAAATGTATGCTGAATCAGAAAGATTAGCCGCTGAGTTGCAAGGCCATTATATGGACCAATTCACTTATGCTGAACGCGCCACCGATTGGCGGGGTAATAACAATATTGCTGATTCAATCTTTAACCAAATGGAAAAAGAGCCTCATCCTATTCCAAGTTGGATTGTCATGAGCCCAGGTACCGGTGGCACTAGCGCAACTATTGGTCGCTATATTCGTTATCAACAACAACAGACGCAACTGTGCGTAGTCGATCCGGAAAACTCGGTATTCTACGATTACTTTCACAGTGGTGATGCGAGCATTATTAGCGATAAGAGCAGTAAAATAGAAGGAATTGGCCGGCCACGTGTTGAACCGTCATTTATTGCTGGTGTTGTTGACTGCATGATTAAGATCCCTGATGCCGCCTCTATCGCAACGATTCAGTGGTTAGAACAACTCATAGGGCGTAAAACGGGTGCATCTACTGGCACCAACTTATATGGGGCGTTGTTGCTGGCAACACAAATGCGTAATGAAGGTCAAACAGGCTCTATTGTGACCTTAATTTGTGATGCGGGTGAGCGCTATCTCGATACCTATTACAACCCGCAATGGATAGAAGACAATATAGGCTGTTTCGAACACTACCGAGAAAAACTCATCGCGTTTAATCAATCTGGTTTACTACGTTAACCTGGTGAAATTAAAAAGCCGTTGAATATAGATTCAACGGCTTTTTCGTTTCACCACTGGATATAATCTTAATTTTCACTAAGAAACACTTTAGTCTATATTCAAATACTTATGGGTTTGAATCGATAAACGCCAGTTACGGCTAATACACACCTTCATGGCAAGTTCTGTTGCGCGCGCCTTTTGGCTAATAGGTTGTAAGCAAATGGTTTTATCAGTGACATCAATATTCAGCAATAATTCATCTAACTCTTCAATATGGTGTTCAGTGGCGATCGGATGCTTAATTTCATTAGCACGATTTAATGCTTGTTCGAGTACCTTATAGCCACCTTTCATATTGATTTTAGGTGATACAGTCACCCAAACATCTGTATGACATTTCACCTCAAAAGTACCACTGGTTTCTATTTGTACCTGATAACCAGCCTCAATAAAAATCGTGGTTAATTCTGTTAAATCGTACAAACACGGCTCACCACCGGTTAGCACAATGTGCTTAGCAGTAAAGCCTTTATCTTGGAATGCTTGCACTAATGTGTGACCAGTATGATCAGCCCATCTGCCGATAGTGCCATCAACTTGAATCACTTGCTCGGCAGTCACTTTATTTTCGGGTAACACATCCCACGTTTGCTTAGTATCACACCATGCACAACCTACAGGACAACCCTGCAAGCGAACGAACAGTGCAGGAACACCAGTATATGTGCCCTCACCTTGTATTGTTTCAAATACTTCGTTAACGGGATATTTCATTGTTTACCTTACTTCTGCTGACAAGTATTGGCTACCTGGCTTATAACGGGGCGGCATTTATAGAGTATTTTAGCGTTAGCTGCAAGTATTTACACCTACAGCTTTGCAGTTGGGCCTGGCTTAGGTAACATATCAATTCTATTTACCTGAACCACTAGGCGTTGATCACACCGATCTTGCGAGTCAGTTCAGTACGTTAAGAGTATATCCATGTCAGATGCAAAGCAAAATACCCCAACTAAAGCCCTTGTTGTTTTCAGTGGCGGTCAAGATTCAACTACTTGCCTTATCCAGGCTTTATCTCAATATGATGAAGTGCATGGGATCACATTTGATTATGGTCAACGCCATCGTCAAGAAATCGAAGTGGCAAAATCTTTAGCAACAGAGTTGAAACTAGCTAGCCATAAAGTCATGGACACCACCTTATTAAACGAGTTAGCCATTTCAGCATTAACACGTGATGCTATACCGGTATCACATGAGTTGATGAATAATGGCTTGCCGAATACTTTTGTGCCTGGACGTAATATTTTATTTTTAACCTTAGCAGGCATCTACGCTTATCAATTGGGTTGCGATGCTATTATTACCGGCGTGTGTGAGACCGACTTTTCTGGCTATCCAGATTGTCGTAATGAATTTGTTCAATCAATGCAAAACTCATTAGCGCTAGGAATGGATAAACCCCTCAAGATAATTACTCCATTAATGTGGCTTAATAAAGCTGAAACCTGGGCGCTGGCTGATAAATATCAGCAATTAGCTTTAGTGCAACATCAAACGTTAACTTGCTATAACGGCATTATTGGTAAAGGTTGTGGTGATTGCCCCGCTTGTGTATTACGTCAACGTGGCCTAGATGATTACTTGCAAAATAGTCAATCAGTGATGGACTCATTAAACAGTAAGCTATAATAGTATCGATAACTTGCTGTCACTAACGGCAACGGATTAATGCAACTCGGCGGCAGCGCTATTTTGATGACGACACCAACATACACACAGGTTAACGCCATGCGTTAATTTTGCGCTACAGTTAAGTTTAGTGTCTTTAGATAAATTAAATTGGCTTGTTTTGACGGTGCGAAAAGAGGATATTTTGCTAAATCATAAATCAAACACTGTTGGGCTTTATCACTTTGTCGTTGCCATAAGTCTTATTTGTATTGGGCTTTTTGCGGCAGATATACCAACGCCTGCATTTTTGCCCATTGATCAGTATTTAAGTTATCAATATGACGCCATTACTGATGGACAAATATGGCGATTAATCACCGGTAACCTGTTACATACTAATTTATGGCATTTACTGATGAATTTGGCAGGATTATGGGTAATTGTGTTTTTACATGAAGTCCATTACAAGCGTCATCCAGGCAAATTTACATTGCTGTTTATCAGTTTGTGTATTTTGGAAGGTATTGGTTTATATTTGTTTTATCCTAGTTTAAAAGCCTATGTTGGGTTAAGTGGTTTGTTGCATGGATTATTTGCTTTTGGTGCAGTAATGGATATCCACAAGGGTTACCGTTCAGGTTATTTACTGCTGCTTGGTGTTATCATTAAGGTTGGATACGAGCAGATATTTGGCGCGACAAACAGTATCACCCAGTTAATTAATGCCAGAGTTGCCACTGAATCACATCTGGTGGGTCTCATTTGTGGCATCTTGTGTGCGTTATGCTGGTCAACGATTGCCCACCGCTTTAAATACCACAATTTACCTTAACGCTACACGCAAACGGTGTTTATTTTAACGCTGATTGCACATACTGATTGTACATACTGGACAAACAGTATGTGGAATTAATTTATTATAGGCTCTGCTGACTCAGACTCAATCTCTGGCCCATCCATTTCCTTAGACATCCCTGATTCAGGAACTTTTTCTGATTCAGATTCAATATCTTGGATTGCTGTATTTGATTGAGCTCGTTCAACTAACTTATCGTATTCAGCTTGAGTAATAAGATAACTTTTTAACGGAGGTAATGGTTTTGTTGTCTGTTCATCAGTCACCGGGACTTCTGTCATACCACTGATATCAACTCGACCAAATATCAACGCGATAGTGATAACGAACACATGTATTAAAATCACGACCAATGTGGTGTAACGACTGTTACTCACTGAAGCCACAAAACGTTGCCAAGCATTGCCACTAATGATTGGTTGATTGGGCTGCAATAAAAATTCACTATTATCTGATACGGATCCCATCGCGCCAGTTAACTGCAACTGAATTTCATCAGCGACTTGTTGTTGATGATGTTGTAATTGTTTTTCATCTACCACTTCATCTTCTGTCTCAACAAAAGGTGTCACGCCTTTATCAAATTCAATACTCGCACTGTCAATACTCGCACTATCAACTTGCTGTGATAGTTTGTTATCCCAACGTGGATCAGCGCTATTGGTTATCGCAGATTGAAGCGAACTGGACTGTGGTTTTTTTTCAGACATAAAGACTAATTCACCAAGAATGATGGGCTAAGTATAACGTCAACAACGTCATTGAGTAGCACCTTATTTGTGCTGTTAATGTTTGAATTGGATTAATAAACGTTTACCCAATCAAACGTTAAAATAAAATTATCAGTAACCCAAATATGGACAATATTTTCAGCTTACACGTGTTCACCTGAATATAGCTATTTGGTTTTGAGGCTGATAGACTAACCTTGCTCAAAATCCAATCAGCGTGATTTACAGGATATTATGAATTCATTATCAAACACTTTGGCATCTCAGCAAACAGTTGCGGTATCGAGCGGATCAGATTACTGCCAAGCAGAAGAAAAAGCTAATGCCCTTTCACATGCATTAGGTGTTATTGCTGGCATCATCGGCTTAATGTTAATGCTGATAAAAGCCCCCGATCATTTAACCTTAGTGCAAATTACTGGTGTGGCAATTTATGGCATTAGCATAATCGCATTGTTTCTTGCCTCTACATTATATCACTCAAGTAAAAGTGCACTGTGGCGTAAACGCTATAAAATGGCAGATCACTGTGCTATTTACACGTTAATTGCCGGCACCTACACGCCAATGATGCTAATCAGTTTACAAAGCACACAAGCCACGGTGGTACTTACTGCTATTTGGTCTTTAGCTTTGGGCGGGGTTATCTTTAAAACATTGTTTATCGGTCGCTTTAAAGCATTTAGCGTAGTGCTTTATTTAGTAATGGGTTGGTTATGCGTCACTGTAATGGGCGATTTAAAAACTCACATGAGCGATTTAGGCTTAAGCTTACTGCTTGCTGGCGGTTTATTTTATAGTCTAGGGGTGATTTTTTATGTTGGAAAACGCATTCCGTTTAATCATGCCATTTGGCATTTTTTTGTACTTGGTGGCGCATTCAGCCATTTTTTATGTATTTATCTCACCGTTTTATAACTGTTAAACGTAAAATCATATCTCATAAAATTACGGTTGTACTATGGCCGCAATTTTTCTATTATCTGTTGCTAATACACCACTAAACTCTGCTTGAAGACGTTATATGGGAGCACATGACTAAACTGACGCCAATGGAGCGAATATGGTTTATTGTAAATATTATCCCTCAAGGCACTGTGCTACCTTATGGAATTGTTGCTGATTTAGCAGGGTTACCTGGTCGAGCTCGTTATGTCTCTAGAGCATTGAAATTAGCGCCTGAAACACTTGGGCTCCCATGGCATAGGGTTATCAATAGTCAAGGTAAGATTTCCTTTGCAAAAAATACCGAACCTTTTCAAACACAGCAAGAATTATTAAGATTAGAAGGTATCACAGTGAACATAGGCAAGGTTTCGTTGTCTCAATATCAATGGAAACCCGATCTAGCCACCCTGGTAATGACATTACCATTTTAATCTTAGCTTATTCAGAATTCTAAACTTTAAGGTAATTATACATTGGTCAATAAATTAACTCGCTTATTCACTCTGATGTTGTCCACCTGTCCGGTGTTTTTCGCACAGGCAACTGACATTCAACAACTCACTGCAGATACTGAGTCTACGGCTAAATTGGCTGTGTCAGAAACGGCTGTGATTGCAGAAAAACTCGAGCAAATTAATGTCCCGGCTTCATTAGATGCAATCCAACAAGCTGCTATCTTATCGCCATTAACAGCCCACAGTGCTAAATATAATGTGTTTTATGGCAGCTTCGAACTAGGTGAAGCAAATTATCGTTTACCCGCTACCGACAGCGGTTTTTACAGCTATCATTTCGACAGCGATGTCAGTTTATTAATGCTGTCTGATCAACGTCATCTTACCAGCGAATTCACCCTTGAAAATGGTAAATTAGTGCCATTTCGATACATACAAGAACGCACTGGTACTGGCAGTGATTACACTGAACAGACTGCTTTTGCTAAAGCACAGAAATTTATTCATACCATTTATAAGCAAGAAGCATTAAAGCTACCATATGAAGAAAAGGTGTTTGATCCGTTAATGGTTCAATTACAATTCAGAATGGATCTAGCAGCCAACATACGACCATTAGATTATAAAATGGTTAAAGAAAAAGAAGTCGATGACTATCAATTTAGAGTCATAGGCAAAGAAAAAGTCACCATAAAAAGTGGTACTTACGATACCGTCAAAGTTGAAGTGGTGCGTGACAGTACCAAAAGACAAACATTTTTCTGGATGGCGCCTGATTTAGCTTATCTACCCGTTCGTTTAAGCCACTTTTCAAAAGGCAGCAAACAGCTCGATATTCAGCTAGCCAGCTACCAATTCGAAAAACCATTGCCTCCCATGACGCCCGTCGTCATCGACGGTCCTAAGCCTGAAGCTTCAACGACTGTGGATGAACTAGTCTCTGAAGCTGAAAATCAAGCTGGCATTAGTGAGTCTGAATTAGATGAAATAAAACAGCTAGCTGTTGATTAACTCGCCTTTACGGAATAACTTCCACTCACCTGGTTGCAAAACAACCCAATTTTCATTATTGGTTAATGGTCTAGTCGCAATCACAGTCACCACGTCATTTGGCGTGGTTTCTTGACTAAAATCGATAACTACATTGGTATCAATCAAGGTAGCTTGTCCAAATGGAGCACGGCGAGTGATGTGACATAGGTTGTTAGTGCAATAGGTCATTAAGTCTATGCCATTGCTCAACAACATATTAAACACACCTAATTGTCTTATTTCATCTGCGAGCAGGCTTATATACTGAAACACTTCATTCATGTTTTCAGGTTCATACTCGCCAAACTTATTAACCACTGATTCCAATATCCAGCAAAAAGCCAGTTCACTGTCAGTATCGCCAACAGGCTGAAAACGTGACACTGAAAAAGTGGATTGATAATCGGTTAATTGGCCATTGTGCGCATAAGTCCAATAACGGCCCCATAGCTCACGACTAAATGGGTGAGTATTGACCAAGGACACACAACCTCGATTAGCTTGGCGAATATGACTTATCACGATTTCACTTTTAATCGGATATGACTTAATAAGTTCGGCAATATGTGACTTACTGCTAGGACAAGCATCTTTAAAAGTACGGTTACCTTTACCTTCATAGAAAGTAATTCCCCAGCCATCAACATGAGGACCAGTAACGCCACCGCGTTCAGCTAAGCCGGTAAAACTAAAAACAATATCCGTTGGCACATTGGCACTCATCGCCAGTAATTCACACATTAGCCTTGCCTTTTATGTTGCTATATTGAGCTAAACACTTTTGAAGAACGTATTGTAACTACTAAGCTAATTGAGTGGAACATTTCAGACACACAAATATTTAAACAATTGTTTGAAAAACACTTGTATTCGAGGCCCCATAAGGTTAACTTTTACGTGACACAGGTCTGACCACGTTCATTCTTGTGAATGAGATCAATAATAAATAAGCTATTTTGTCTACATAAATAGCTTTAAGGAGAAGTACATTGACCACCCTACTTTGGATCATCGCGATGATCTTTGTGCTCGGCGCCATGGCATACCTGCGGGTATCGTTATTATCTACAACAATTGCTGCGGCGATTGTGTTAGTTGTCGGTAGCACTTTGGACATTATTAGTGTAATAACATGGATTGTTTTCCTTGTCATTGCACTGCCACTAAACATCAAATCATTCAGACAGAATTTTATCAGTCGTCCACTGATAAAAGTGTATCGCGGTATCATGCCAGAGATGTCTTCTACTGAAAAAGAAGCCATTGAAGCAGGTACAACGTGGTGGGAAGCAGATTTATTTGCAGGTAACCCTAACTGGAGCAAATTACACAACTATCCTAAAGCGCGTTTAACTGCTGATGAGCAAGCATTCATAGACGGACCGGTTGAAGAAGTATGTAAAATGCTCAATCAACACGAAGTGTCGCATGTGCTAGGTGACTTACCACAAGATGTATGGCAATTCTTAAAAGATAACGGTTTCTTCGCGATGATCATTAAGAAAAAGTATGGCGGTTTAGAATATTCTGCTTATGCTCAATCTTGTGTATTACAGAAACTTGCTGGTGTGAGTAGCGAACTTGCCTCAACAGTGGGTGTTCCTAACTCGTTAGGCCCTGGTGAGTTATTACAGCACTATGGTACTAAAGAGCAGCAAGATCATTATCTACCCCGTTTAGCTCAAGGTTTAGAAGTGCCATGTTTTGCACTCACTAGCCCTGAAGCAGGCAGTGATGCTGGCTCAATCCCAGATTTCGGCGTGGTATGTAAAGGTGAATTCCAAGGCGAAGAAGTTCTTGGTATGAAGCTAACGTGGAACAAGCGCTACATTACTTTAGCACCTGTTGCTACTGTACTTGGTCTAGCGTTTAAACTACGCGACCCTGATCACTTATTAGGTGATAAAGAAGAACTAGGCATTACTTGTGCACTTATCCCTACTGACATTCCAGGTGTTGAAACCGGACGTCGTCATTTCCCATTGAACTGTATGTTCCAAAATGGTCCAACACGCGGTAACGAAGTGTTCGTACCACTAAGCTTCATTATTGGTGGCCCAGAAATGGCCGGCCAAGGTTGGAGAATGTTGGTTGAGTGTCTATCTGTAGGTCGTGGTATTACCTTACCGTCAAACTCAGCTGGTGGCGTGAAAACTGCCGCTATTGCTACGGGTGCTTATGCACGTATTCGTCGTCAATTTAAATTACCTATCGGTAAGTTAGAAGGCATCGAAGAGCCAATGGCACGTATAGGCGGTAATGCTTACCTTATGGATGCGGTGGCGACGTTAACCACTACAGCTATCGATTTAGGCGAAAAGCCATCGGTTGTTTCAGCTATCGTTAAATTCCATTTAACCGATAGAATGCAAAAATGTATCATTGATGCAATGGACATACACGGTGGTAAAGGTGTGTGTCTAGGGCCGAATAACTACTTAGGCCGTGGCTATCAAGCTGCACCGATTGCGATTACTGTAGAAGGTGCAAATATTCTAACTCGCTCAATGATCATTTATGGACAAGGCGCAATTCGCTGTCATCCGTATGTATTGGCCGAAATGGAGTCAGCTTTTGATACTGATGCAAATCGTGGTTTAGCTAACTTCGACGCGGCTATCTTTGGTCATATTGGCTTTGCAACGTCTAACTTCATTCGTAGCTTCTGGATGGGCATAACCTCATCTCGTTTCTCGAATAGCCCTTACTCAGATAAAACCAAGCGTTACTATCAACAGATGAACCGTTTCAGTGCTAACTTAGCATTATTATCTGACTTAGCGATGGCTACACTGGGTGGAAACCTAAAACGTAAAGAACGTATTTCTGCTCGTTTAGGTGATTTATTGAGCCAGCTATACCTGACTTCTGCAACGCTAAAACGTTATGAAGATGATGGTCGTTTAACTGAAGATTTACCTTTAGTTCAATGGGCTGTTGAAGATTCGTTGTACAAGTTACAAGATTCGTTAGATGACTTACTGAACAACTTCCCAATGGGTTTAGGCATTGCACTTCGCGCCGTTATCTTCCCATTCGGTCGTCCAATTAAGCGCCCTAGTGATGTATTAGATCACAAAGTGGCTAAGATAATGCAAACTCCTTGTGCTAGTCGTGACCGTTTAGGTAAAGGCCAGTTCTGGACTGCATCTGAGTTCAATGCTGTAGGTATCCAAGAACAAACGTTTAAAGATATCCTTGCCGCAGAGCCACTGTACGACAAAGTCTGTAAAGCTGCGGGTAAGCGTCTGCCATTTATGTGGTTAGATAAAATTGCTGCTGAAGGTAAAGCGCTTGGTGTGTTAAGCGACAGCGAAATCGCTTTACTTGAACGAGCTGAAATTGGTCGCTTAAAATCAATTAACGTTGATGATTTCGATACCGATGAGCTTCGTGCGCAACTAGCACCTAAAGCTAAGCAAGAAAAAGCAGCCTAGCTGCTAGGTTAAAACCTAAAATAAAAAGGGTAAAGCGAAAGCTTTACCCTTTTTTATCGCTAAAAATTGATGCTATCGCTCAAGGATAATAATGAAACAACTCACCGGATTACAACTGATGCAAGCCATGCTTAATGGCGACATACCTGCCCCGTCAATAACGCAAACCATACCGATGAAAGCTATCGAGGTCAGTGAAGGCGCAGTAACGTTTGAAGCCCATGCAGATGATCGTCATTTAAACCCGATGGGCGGCGTACACGGTGGCTTTGCAGCGACAGTCATGGACACAGTAACAGCCTGCGCGGTTCATTCATCACTCCCAGCAGGTGTCAGTTATTCAACCATTGATTTGAACATTAAAATGGTTCGGCCTGTGCCACAAAACCAGCGATTGATCGCCAAAGGGAGCTTAATGAACTTATCAAAATCGTTAGGCATATCTGAAGGCACTTTAACCACTGAAGCAGGTAAGTTACTCGCTACCGCTACAGCGACCTGCCTTATTCTGCGCCCTTAGGTAGTTGGCTAAACGGTACTTTGCACTTTGAACTTTGCACTGCTAGATGAAACGGCATAATAATACTTACTCAATTAGTAATTAACTCCAGCGCTCCCATTCCGTTTTCAGTTTAAATGCCTCGATAAAGCCAAGTTTGCTCCTCGTAAATAATTGAAACAAAAAAGCCAGTCACTTCAATGACTGGCTTTTTTATATATCCTGATTTCAGGTTGTATCAGTGATTACGAATCAAGGATAACGAATCAATGTTGAACGTGATTAGCCTTCTTTTAACTCTATCTCTAACTGCTTAGCGACCGCTTCTGGTGAGCTACTATTACGAGCAAACAAGCTATAAGCAACAGGAATAACGATTAAGGTAAAGAAGGTTGCCAGTAAAATGCCTGATAACACCACGACTCCAATAACAAAACGAGTTTCAGCCCCTGCACCACTGGATAACACTAATGGAATAGCCCCTGCCGCAGTCGTAATACCGGTCATTAGAATAGGTCGTAATCGTTGAGTCGAAGCCTGCAAAATCGCTTGTTGAAATTCAACACCACGGTCTCGTAATTGATTGGCAAACTCAACGATTAAAATACCGTTTTTAGCCGCCAAACCAACCAGCATGATAATGCCAATTTGACTGTAAATATTAATACTCTGGCCGGTAAACCATAACCCAATTAACGCCCCTAACGTTGCTAACGGAACGGTTAACATGATCACCATAGGATGAATATAACTTTCAAACTGAGCTGCGAGCACTAAAAATACAATACCTAATGCGAGTAAGAACACAAAGTTCATCGAGTTACCCGACTCTTGGTAATCTAACGATGGCCCTTTATAACTTATCACCGCTTCTGCAGGCAAATAAGTTGTAGCAAGATCATTGAGATAATCTAACGCTTCACCCAGAGTATAATCATCGGCCAAATTGGCCTCTAAGGTAATAGCACGCATACGATTGTAACGATTTAACGAGCTGGCATCGGCAAACTCTTCAATCGAGACTAAGTTCGATAACGGGATCAGTTCTTGCGAACGATCCGAACGAACGTAAAGATTCTGCATATCCGTAGCAGTACTTTGATTGTCACGATTACCTTCGACAATCACATCATACTCTTCACCATCGCGCATAAAGGTTGTCACCAAGCGCGATCCAAGCATCGACTCTAATGTTCGGCCAATATGCGCAATTGATACCCCTAAATCTGCTGCACGTTCACGGTCAATCACCACTCTTAACTGAGGCTTGGTTTCTTGGTAATCGTGATCTAAACCAATGAGTTTATGATTTTCTTTGGCTTTCTCGAGCATAATGTCACGCCAATCAGCCAGTTCTTCGTAGCTTGGGCCACCAATCACAAACTGCACTGGTTTACCCACACCGCGACCAAAGGCTTGGCGCATTATCGGGAATGCACGAATACCGGCTAAATCTGATAGACGATTACGGATATCGACAATAATTTCATTGGCACTGCGACGTTCAGCCCAATCTTCCAAAACGATAATAGCCATACCGTTAGAAAAGTCTGATGCGGTGCCAAAGCCACGAGGAGCGCGGATCAATAAGCGCTTAATATCGCCACTTTCAACCAAAGGCATTAAGCGGCCTTCAACTTCATCCATGTATTTTTCAATGTATTCAAAGCTGGCACCTTGAGGTCCATTGACCATTAAAAACATCGAGCCACGGTCTTCTTGTGGAGCAAATTCTTGAGGGATTTTATTCAATAAAAAACCACTTAATGCAAACGAGATTAATACGATTAATGACACTAATACAGGTCGCTTAACCCCTGCTTGCAAGCTTATCAAATACCAGCCCGATATCTTGCTCATCATTTTATCGATTTGTTTAACCAGCCAAGGATCTTGTGTTGCAGGCTTTAATAACTTTGAGCACATCATCGGGCTTAATGTTAACGCCACAATACTGGAAAAAATCACAGCCGCACTCATGGTGACCGCAAATTCTTTAAACAGCTTGCCTAAATCGCCCTCTAAGAAGGTAATAGGCATAAATACAGCTACCAGTACCAAAGTCGTTGCCACGATGGCAAAACCCACTTCACGCGCACCTAGAAAGGCTGCTTTAAGCGGAGAATCACCTTCTTCAATCCGTCGATGAATATTCTCTAACATCACAATGGCATCATCAACCACCATACCAATCGCCAGGATCATCGCTAATAGGGTCAGTAAGTTGATGGTATACCCTAGTGCATATAGCACTATAAACGTCCCCATTAAGGATACGGGCACAGTGATGGCTGGAATCAACATCGCCCTCACCGAGCCTAAAAACAAGTAAATAACAATAATCACTAACACCATGGCGATAAACAGTGTTTGATAAACCTCATCAATAGAAGCTTCAATAAACACCGAGCTGTCGTATGAGCGTTTAATCTCCATGCCTGCTGGCAATGTGGGGTTAAGTTTGTCTACCAACGCATTAGCAGCGCGTGCCACTTCAAGGGTGTTAGCGGTAGATTGCTTACTGACCCCTAAACCAATCATTGCCTCTTTGTTACCTCGGAAAATAATCCGCTCTTCCTCGGAGCCGATTTCTACCTTGGCAACATCGCTTAATTTAACTAAATAACCATCATCGCCCTGCATGATCACCAAGTTAGAAAAATCTTCCGCCGTTTTAAATACCCTGTCCAGACGCACGGTAAAATGACGTTCTTTGGATTCAATAGAACCCGCTGGTAACTCAACGTTTTCAGAACGTAATGCAGCTTCGACATCAGATACCGTTAGGTTGCGCGATGCTAATGCTTGGCGATCGATCCAAATTCGCAGCGCATACACTTTGCCGCCACCTAAACGTAACGTTGACACGCCATCGATAACTGAAAATCTATCCACTAAATAACGATTTGCGTAATCAGTCAGCTGCAAGATATCCATTTGGTCGGACACCAAATTGAGCCACATAATGACTTCATCACTGCCGTTAGCTTTGTAAATTGAGGGAGCATCAGCTTCTTCAGGAAGCTGTTCTAATAAACCTGAAATACGATCACGAACATCATTGGTCGCGGCTTCGATATCTCGATTAATATCAAATTCAATGGTAACGCTTGAACGGCCATCACTGCTTGACGAACTTATATGACGAATGCCTTCAACACCACTTATCCTATCTTCGATAAGTTGAGTGATTCGACTTTCAACCACAGAAGCACTGGCGCCACGGTAACTGGTCTCGACCGACACAATTGGCGGATCGATATTTGGATATTCCCGCAAGGGTAATTTATCGAATGATACCAAGCCTAAAACAATCAATAAGATACTAATAACAGATGCAAAAACAGGCCGTTTAACCGATAAGTCAGTTAATATCATGCTGACGTCTCCATGCCTTCTACTTGCGCAAACTTAAAGTTTTCCGCTTGCTCAACTTGAACTTTATCTCCTGGTCGAACTTTTAAAATACCGCGAATAATCACTTGTTGATCAACCTTAAGCCCGTCGGTTATTTCAACCCAGCCACGAGTCCGGCTGCCTAAAGTTACCTGCTGCTGTTCAACAACATTTTCAGCATTTACTACATAAACAAAATGCTTATTTTGAATAGGAATAATTGCGGCTTCAGGTAATAGTAATGCTTCACGACTTTGCTTAATAAGGCGCACTTTCATCAACATGCCGGGCAGTATCTTAAAATCATCATTAGGCATTACCGCGCGTACCACTACCGCTCGAGTATCTGGGTTAACGCGGCTATCAATCGAAGTAACAACGCCTTTAAATATCTGGTCGGGATACGCAACCGCTTTGGCTTCAACGAGTTTGCCTGGTTGTAATTCTTGAATAAAACGCTCTGGCACAGAAAAATCTAATTTAATTTTACTCACATCGTCTAGGGTACTAATTTGCTCACCTGGGGTCACTAAGCTACCCACACTCACTTGGCGTAAACCTAATTTACCTGAAAATGGTGCTTTAATTGCGCGGTCTTCTAGCGCAGCTTTAGCCTGCGCAACTTCTGCACGAGTGGTATCAATTAAACTTTGTAAGCGGTCACGCTCTAATTCAGCAATCGTTTTGCTGGTGACCAATGTACGAATACGATCTAATTCACGTAGATTTTCAACTAACTTAATTTCGGTTACGGCTACTTTGGCTTTATGTTCATCATTTCTCAGTTGTACTAATAACGCCCCTTTTTCAACTAAATCGCCATCGTTGAAATTAATACTAGTGACAATTTCAGTGATTTTGGATGTAACGATAATAGACTCATAGGCTTTACCCGTACCCAATGCTTCGACTTCATCACGAATAGGCATAATCGCCACCTTGGCAACCACAACATTAGGTATGGGCCTTGGACGTTGAACTATCGCTTCTTTAGGAGACAGTAAATAGTAAGCCGACAGTGCAGCTAGCACTATGGCGATCAGTACGATTATCTTTTTCATTTCGAGTCCGTAACCATCAAAGGTTGCATGAATTATATCTATGATTTTCTATTTAATGTGATTGTACTTAGCAATAAATCCACATCAAGTTGTTTTACTTTTGCTTACAAATTACGAACAGATTAAACAAATAGTTCACCCTTGGTAAATATGCATTTTATTCACATTTTTAGCGTAATTTATACATATTTGGTTATTTATACGCATTATTTGAATATTTAAACAATGAAAATCCAAACTGTTCGACACATGCTGTGACAAATCGAGTTTGGCTTCAGATTCAATCGGGGCATATGTTGCCAGGGATAACGGCTATAAATTTGTACTGCCTAATATTGTTATTGCTCAACAATAAAGCCTGTATGTTAGGGATACTACTTGAAATGGATAATTCAAACTGGGTTGATAGGTGCTGAATAGCGTCCTATTGAATCGAATAAAAATGGTAACTTACAAAAAAAGAGACGCTCGATGCGTCTCTTTCCTGCTTAATTACCAAACCATAAACCTTAACGGACTTTACGGTCTTCTTGCATTAGATCAGAGATAATTTTGTACACTTCGGTAATAGACTCATCCGATAACGGTTTGTCTTCTACATCATGCAGTAATATTTTAGTCTGATTAGCATCATCAGTTTCTTTAAGCAGTAAACGATAATTGCCTTTTTTCAATGACAATTTTTCTTCGCTCCACAAAGAACTCCAGAAACCACCGCTTTCTTCTAAATTAATATAAAACAGGCCTTTGCTGTTATCAGTATCAACAACATCAAAACCCATTTCCGGTAATACTAGGCGTAAACGATCCCATACCGACTTATAGTTTGCTTCGGCTAACCAATAAGCAGATTCAGTAGCGTTAGTGACTAAATCAACTTTAATACCAAGGCTTTGCTCAATTCGTGCAGCACGGATAGATTGATCACGTTTAATGCTCATATAAGCAATAGCATTATTTAGCATATCAGTGGTATAACGACGTTTGTCTTCACCGCTTAATAAAATTTTCTGATCTTTATCATCGTAAAACTCTTGATGCTCAACTAAATCAATCGACACAGAACCAGAACGGCCATGTGGTTTCACATCAACTTGGTAACGATAACGCTGACGCAGTTGATAAACCTTATCACTGCCCCACCAATTAGATTCAATGATTTCATCATTTTCAATCCAATCTGTTTCAATAAAACCAGCGCTAAGGTCTTCGCTACGAACAGCGATGTTATTTTTGCTTAGATAACCATCAATGACATCAAAAATTTCTTGTTTTAAATCAGTAGTACTTTCAATCGATTCAATCACCACACGAATACTATCACTGCTTTCTTCGATGTGTGTGCCTTCAGCCATTGGCAATACTTGCAATGGCGCACGGATATCAAGATTCTTGCCTACAAGCTGCTTGTTAACGTTATTACCAACAGCAGGTATGTCATATTCTTTGCTATAAGTAGGCGTATTCAAGCCCTGTGGGATCGTCAATAATGGCGTAGTTTCAGCATTAACGAAATCATCATTACCATTGGCCTGACGGCGATCTAATGGCGTACTGCAAGCTGATACAGCTGCAACAAGGAGTAACGGAGTGACTTTCTTTAACATGAATTTATTTTACCTCAATATGAGCTTGTTTCATTGTTTCTATTAACAGACCATGAAACTGCTCAGAAAGTTCAGTTAAAGGTAAACGAATATGACCATTAGCTATCAAACCCATTCGATGAACAGCCCATTTCACTGGAATTGGGTTGGCTTCACAAAATAACGAGCGATAAATACCCGTTAATGGTTGATCGATTGATTCAGCTAATTGTGCATTTTTGGCTAATGCAGCATCACACATGGCTTTAAACGCATGTGGAACAATATTATTTGCCACTGAAATCACGCCATTACCGCCCAGCAATAAAAACTCACGTGCTGTGGCATCATCGCCGCTATAAAGTAAAAAGTCTTCACCACAAAGTTCACGTAAACGCGCAACACGGCTTAAATCACCGGTGGCTTCTTTTACACCAATAATATTACTGACACTTGATAATTCAGCCACAGTTTCTGGTTTCATATCAACAGCAGTACGGCCTGGTACATTATAAAGAATTTGAGGAATATCAGTACTTGCAGCAACCGCCGTATAATGGGCAATTAATCCCTTAGGCGACGGTTTATTGTAATAAGGAGTCACGCCAAGCATGGCAACAACACCCGATTTTTGCATTGATTTGGTTAACTCAATCGCTTCTGCAGTGGCATTGGCGCCATTACCACCAATCACAGGAATACGACCTGATGCAAACTTAACAGTTTGGCTAACAACAGCCGCATGCTCTGTCATAGGCAGAGTTGCAGACTCGCCTGTAGTACCGACCGCGACAATGGCATCAGTACCTTGTTCAATATGGAACTCAACAAGTCTTTCAAGACTTGCATAATCTACTGTGCCATCACTATTCATTGGTGTGATTAAGGCTACGATGCTTCCGTTTATCATCTATCTTCCCCACGGTTTCAGGATTCGCTATGTTACTGATGCCAACCACTAATGACAAGCTCTACGGTAACCATAATCTGAAATAAGTCATTTATGCTATTTAATGCAGCGTAACCTAGCATCTTTGAAGCCATAGCGCTAAAAAATAATCACATTTATGTGAGTGATATAGGTTACTATATTGAGGTGTTTTAGTGAAAAATGATAGCATTAGCACCCGCACCAAAACTGACATGCTTCGGCATAAGTTTTCGCTCTAAGATATCAAAAAGTGAGGAAAATCCATGACCAATTATCTGGTCGTTACGGCAATGGGCGCAGACCGCCCAGGATTAGTGAGTCGTTTAGCGCGTTTAGCAAGTGATTGTGATTGCGATATAGTCGACAGTCGTATGGCATTATTTGGTAATGAATTTACCCTAATTATGATGATATCTGGCTCCTGGTCAGCTATAACAAAAATTGAAAGCTTATTGCCTGTGCTGAGTGTAGAACTTGAACTCATGACGGTCATGAAGCGAACGTCCAAACATACCCCAAAAAACTTTGTGTCTCGTATTGAAGTGATATTCAATGGTGAAGACCAACGCGGAACCATGAAGAGCATTACCCAGTTTTTGGCCGAAAGAGGCCTCGACTTAGCAGCTGTGCGCTCCCATGCGGATGACAATGATAGTCTTAAAACTCAGTCTATTTTATTAGCAATCAATATCCCTGATAAAATCAACCTATTGAAGCTTGAACAAGGTATTCATGAACTGGCCGAGTCTATGTCTCTAGAGTGCAGCATCAAGCGCATGCAGGGTATTGCCGCGCCATAACTACTCAGTTCACCTCTCGTTGATGTGAACCTTGTACGTGCTGATAACGTAATATCTGTATTTATCTGATAAAGGATCAATCATGAACACATTAAACGTTGGTGATACTGCACCAAATTTTACTCTGCAAAATCAAGCAGGTGAAGCGGTATCACTGCAAGACACCTTGTCTAAAGGTCCTGTGCTAGTGTATTTCTACCCTAAAGCATCAACTCCTGGTTGCACAGTGCAAGCACAAGGCCTGCGCGATATCAAAACACAACTTGATGGTTTGAAGGTGACAGTATTCGGCATTAGCCCAGATCCTGTGGCTAAACTGGCCAAATTTGCCGACAAACAACAACTCAACTTCACGTTACTCAGTGATGAAGACCATGCGGTTGCTGATGGTTTTGGCGTATGGGGAGAGAAAAAATTTATGGGTAAAATTTACGATGGCATTCATCGCTTAAGTTTTATCGTCGGTACTGATGGCAAAATCAGCCATGTGTTGAATAAATTCAAAACCAAAGATCACCACGAAGTGGTTCTGGCCACGTTAGCTGAGTAATTTACTAGAGGTTTCTTCCTCAGATAAGTTTTACGCTTCATGAAGTAATAAAAAAGGGCTTAGCAATAAATTGCTAAGCCCTTTTTAGTGACTGCTATTTCAAATATCGACACCAAACCGTTAACGCCTAAGCGCTAACATTTACACCGTTTTAGTATCGCTTGGTTGCTGTGGCTTTTCTTCGTCGGCTGCAGTCTCTGCATCACTCGACTCGGTTGCAGCGCTTGCAGCTTGTTTAGCCTTCTCTTGTGCGGCTAACTCTTTGGCTAGAATAGCTGTTTCTTGCTTCACTAATGCAGCCTCTTCATCAGCTAATAAGCGGGCTTTTTCTTGTTGTTCAAATAGCGCTAGCTCTTCTTCTTTACGGCGTGCTTTTTCAATAGTGCGTTGCTCGGCTTCTTGTGCTTCGCGAACAGCTCTTGCTTCAGCGGCCACTTTTGCTTCTGCTTCGGCGGCTATTTTAGCTTGGCGGTCGGCTTCGTCATCTAATGCTCGCTGAATAACAGCTTGGTCTTGCGCTTCTTGTGGCAATAAGCTTATTAACTCTATACCCACTGGTAACACTATCGTTTCAACACCAGATATGACTTTAACCTTGCCTTCTTTAGTTAAATAAACCAATGGCATAGCTGTGTCACCATAACGTTTTTTGAAATGGTCATAGGTAAAGTTTTCAGTAATATTGGTAATTTTCAATACTGCGCCTTTAGCCATTAAACTGGCAATTTTGGCGTAAGATATATTCTCACCAAATAAACATAAGCGCTTGAGATAAGATTCAGACAACTGATGACGAGCACTGGCGCTGTCAGCGTTGTTTAAACCATAGACTTTTTCGGTGCCCATTAAATCTTGAAAGTGAAACGTCACCAACGGATTTAATTGACGGTATGGCGACATCACAAGCACTCGACCAATACCACTTAAGTCCATGAAATTAGATGCATGCTCTGACGCTGGGTTACCAAAATACACCGGAATATTGTCCATGCGCGCTTGGCGAATGCTATCCCAGTTGTTATCCGCTAGAATCACCTTAATATTTTTCGAAATTAAAATAGAAGCTAATTCACGCGAGAATTTAGACGCGCCAAAGATTAACACTCCTTGATTAGAGCCCTCTTTCACGCCTAAAAACTTCGCCCAACGACCGGCAGTTAAGCTTTGAATCACCACGGTACCAATAATAATTAAGAATACTAACGGTACAATTGAACTGGCACCTTCTAAGCCAACTGTTTCAAGTTTTATGGCAAATAATGATGAAATAGCCGCTGCAACAATACCGCGAGGCGCAACCCAACTTAAAAACCACTTGTCATTAGACGACAAATTGGTGCCTAAGCCTGAAATCCAAATACTGAGTGGACGAGCAATAAACATCGCTACTAAAAGCACCCCGACACCACCAAGTCCTAGATCAAGCATGGCGCCAGAATCCAGACGTGCCGCCAACAAAATAAACAACGCAGAAATCAGTAGTACAGTTAGAGTTTCTTTAAATTCTAAAATGTCAGCAATATCAACGCCGCGCATGTTTGCTAACCAAATACCCATTACCGTTACCGTTAACAGGCCAGACTCTTCTTGTAAAATGTTCGAACCAACAAAAATACCCAGCATAATGGTTAATACTGCGGTGTTGCGTAAGTAATGCGGGAACAAGTTTTTACGGATAGCTAAACCCGTTAAGTAACCGCCCGCTGCACCTAAGCCAAAACCGAGCACTAAGGTTAAGCCTAATGCATTCAATACGTGTGTGGTTGGGTCGGCTGTAACGGCGATATATTCAAATACCAATACAGCAAGTAACGCACCGATAGGATCAATAACGATGCCTTCCCAGCGTAATATACTGGC
Organism: Shewanella sp. S1-58-MNA-CIBAN-0166; assembly: GCF_040310085.1. Classification (NCBI taxonomy): domain Bacteria; kingdom Pseudomonadati; phylum Pseudomonadota; class Gammaproteobacteria; order Alteromonadales; family Shewanellaceae; genus Shewanella; species Shewanella sp. S1-58-MNA-CIBAN-0166. Next base: position 21,259 of record NZ_JBEOPN010000043.1, read on the forward strand.
TAAATTTGATTTAGGTTGCACCGTACGCAACATAGGCACAATAACGGTTGGACCTGTCACCACCACTAATGCGCCAAATAACATGGCAATTGCCCAGTCAAAGCCAAGCAAATAATGCGCCGCAGGTGCAATGCACGCCCAGGTAATAAATGCGCCGATGGTGACAAGGTGGGTCACCATTCGTCCGTGTTCTTTAATTTCTTTAAAGTTAAGTGTCAGCGCACCTTCAAACAGGATGACCGCAACACCTAACGAAATAATAGGAAACAATAAATCACCAAAGATTTCATCTGGGTCTAATATTCCTAATCCTGGCCCTAACAGTAAACCACATAATAAAAGTGGTAAAATTGCTGGCAGACGTAACTTCCAACCAACCCATTGACACAAAAGCGATAACACACCGATTAATGCCAGCATGCCTGTAATGTGTTCAACCATAATTGTTTCCTTTTGTATTGCTATCATTGCCAATGACTAACTTAAAATAAGCAATGCGACTCACGTTAATATCGTGCTCTAAATGCATTCAACTCGACTGTTTTATAACAACTTAATCAGCCAAATCATCAATTGATGATTAATCTATTGTGATTAATCAATCTTCTATTAATCGATAAAACCTACTGATATTTCCTTTTATTACATCATAATTACATGATGCTTATATGTCTGAACCCGTAAAAAGCAGCTGACAAAATTCAGCATATAACATACTAATTTAACAATAGGATCAAGGCTTTTTTTGACCAATATCACATTTTATATCTTTTGGGTATTTTTGGGATAAACATCTGATTTACATAAGCAAAAGACAATATAAGTTTAAACGCTAATCAATTGTTTTTTTTATCTATTAATCCCGTATAAACAAAAACCTCAGCAAAAGCTGAGGTTTTATTTATAACATATACATAACGTGATTATTGTGGAATGCTCACCTTACCTTCCATTAATACTCGCGCACTTCGGCTCATAATAGCCTTTTTAACTTGCCATTGACCTTGCACTAACACCGCTTGAGCACCCACGCGTAGCGTGCCAGATGGATGACCAAAACGAACCGCACTCAGCTCACCACCGCCAGCAGCCAAATTAACTAATGTGCCAGGAATCGCCGCGGCAGTGCCAATGGCCACTGCTGCTGTGCCCATCATCGCATGATGCAGTTTACCCATAGAAAGGGCCCGCACGACCAGATCGATATCGTCAGTATTAACCGCTTTGCCACTGGATGAAATATAACCCGCAGCAGGCGCAACAAAAGCCACTTTAGGGGTATGTTGACGAGCAGCCGCTTCATCAATATGGTTGATTAAGCCCATTTTTACTGCACCATAAGCCCGAATAGTTTCAAACATGGCTAAGGCTTTATCGTCATTATTAATGTCATCTTGCAACTCAGTACCTTGATACTGAATATCGGCTGCATTAATAAAAATGGTTGGAATGCCCGCATTAATCATGGTGGCGTTAAAGGTCCCGACGCCTGGTACGTCAAGTGCATCGACCACGTTACCTGTAGGAAACATAGCGCCATCACCGTCGGCAGGATCTAAAAACTCCACTTGCACTTCAGCTGCGGGAAACGTCACACCATCAAGTTCAAAATCACCGGTTTCTTGTACTTCACCGTTGGTAATAGGGACATGAGCAATAATGGTTTTATGAATATTGGCTTGCCAAATACGCACAATTGCGGTGCCATTTTCAGGCACTCGGCTTGGATCGATTAAACCATTACTAATGGCAAATGAACCGACCGCCGCGGTTAAATTACCGCAGTTGCCGCTCCAATCAACAAACGGCTTATCAATCGATACTTGACCAAATAAATAATCAACATCGTGATCAGCTTGAGTACTTTTGGATAAGATAACCGTTTTACTGGTACTTGACGTTGCTCCGCCCATACCATCGGTGTGTTTACCGTAAGGATCGGGACTGCCAATAACCCGCAATAATATTGCATCACGAGCTGCACCAGCCACTTGAGCGGCTGCAGGCAAGTCAGTCAGGCTGAAAAACACCCCTTTACTGGTGCCGCCGCGCATATAAGTCGCTGGAATTTTCATTTGTGGTAAATGAGCCATCACATATTCCTAAAATAACAAAAGACCAAAGCGGCAGCCCATCAATAAGCTTATAAACTGCCGATTAAGTAAGGCACTAACACTAGGTTATTGCCAAACCAACACTCACTTATTACCCCGAATTATGGTTAATTAGTTTCGTTGGCTAAAAAGTCCTGAGCAAAACGTTGTAATACACCGCCAGCTTCATAAATTGACAACTCTTCGCCAGTGTCAACACGACACTTAACCGGAATGGTCACTTGCTCACCATTTTTACGAGTCATAATCACATTTAACATTGCGCCCGGATTACGATCACCTACAACATCATAGGTTTCCGTGCCATCGATATGATAAGTATGTCGATTATGGCCTGCAGTGAACTCTAGCGGTAGCACACCCATACCGACTAAGTTAGTACGGTGAATACGCTCAAAGCCTTCAGCAACAATCACTTCAACCCCAGCAAGACGCACGCCTTTTGCCGCCCAGTCACGTGACGAACCTTGGCCATAGTCTGCACCAGCAATAATAATCAGTGGTTGCTTACGTTCCATATAGGTTTCAATCGCTTCCCACATGCGAGTGACTTGGCCTTCAGGCTCTATGCGCGCCAATGATCCTTGCTTAACCTTGCCGTTTTCCTGCACCATTTCGTTAAACAGTTTAGGGTTAGCAAAAGTGGCACGTTGCGCAGTTAAGTGATCGCCACGGTGAGTGGCATAAGAGTTAAAGTCTGCTTCTGGTAAGCCCATTTTGTGTAAATATGCACCTGCGGCACTGTCGAGCATAATCGCATTTGATGGCGATAAATGATCGGTGGTGATGTTGTCTCCAAGCACTGCTAATGGACGCATACCTTTCATGGTGCGCTCACTCGCCAAAGCTCCGTCCCAATAAGGTGGTCGGCGAATATAAGTACTTTGTGGACGCCAATCATATTGCGGATTTACATGAGTGCCATACTCGACTTTAATGTCGAACATTGGCTCATAGACTTTACGGAATTGCTCAGGCTTAACGCTTGCTTTAACAACTGCATCGATTTCTTCATCGGTTGGCCAAATATCTTTTAACGTGACAGCTTGACCTTGGTTATCGATACCTAAGATATCTTTTTCAATATCAAAACGAATCGTACCGGCAATGGCATAAGCAATGACCAAAGGTGGTGATGCTAAAAAGGCTTGTTTAGCATAAGGATGAATACGGCCATCAAAGTTACGATTGCCCGACAACACTGCGGTAGCGTATAAGTCGCGATCAATCACTTCTTGTTGAATAACCGGATCAAGCGCGCCGCTCATGCCGTTACACGTCGTACAGGCAAAACCGACAATACCAAAACCTAAGTTTTCAAGCTCAGGCAATAAACCTGCTTCTTCTAAATACAATTGCACCGCTTTAGAACCAGGCGCAAGCGATGATTTCACCCAAGGTTTACGTAATAAACCACGGGCATTGGCATTGCGAGCCAATAGACCTGCGGCAATCATATTGCGCGGGTTACTGGTGTTAGTACAACTGGTAATAGCGGCAATAATCACTGCACCATCGGGCATTTTACCGGGTTCGTTTTCAACCACACCACTAATGCCACGCGCCGCTAATTCAGATGTCGGCACGCGACTGTGTGGATTAGACGGGCCGGCAATGTTACGGCCAATAGATGACAAGTCAAAGTGCAATACTCGCTCATACACAGCATTAGTTAAGGTATCAGCCCATAAACCCGCTTGTTTGGCATAGGTTTCAACTAGTTTAACTTGTGCATCTTCACGACCGGTTAACGTTAGATAATCGATAGTTTGTTTATCGATATAAAACATCGCCGCGGTGGCGCCGTATTCAGGCGTCATGTTAGTAATAGTAGCGCGATCGCCAAGGGTTAAATGGGTGGTCCCTTCGCCATAAAACTCAAGATACGATGACACAACTTTTTGCGCTCGCAAGTATTCAGTTAACGCCAGAACAATATCGGTAGCAGTAATGCCAGGTTGTGGCTTACCCGTTACTTCAACACCAACAATTTCCGGTAAACGCATATAAGATGCACGGCCGAGCATGACGCTTTCAGCTTCTAAACCGCCCACACCAATGGCTATAACGCCTAACGCATCAACATGAGGTGTATGACTGTCGGTGCCCACTAAGGTGTCAGGAAACGCCACACCATTTTGAGCATGCACCACTGGCGACATACGCTCTAAGTTAATTTGATGCATGATGCCGTTACCCGGTTGGATAACATCAACGTTTTTAAATGCCGTTTTGGTCCAATTGATGAAATGGAAACGGTCTTCATTACGGCGGTCTTCAATGGCGCGGTTTTTCTCAAACGCGTCTTTTTCAAAACCGGCATGCTCAACCGCCAGCGAGTGATCGACAATCAATTGAGTCGGTACTACTGGGTTCACTTTTGAGGGGTCACCGCCTTTTTCAGCAATCGCATCACGCAGACCCGCTAAGTCGACTAATGCGGTTTGGCCTAAAATATCATGACAAACCACACGGGCTGGATACCACGGAAAATCAAGGTCATTTTTACGTTCAATCAGCTGCTTTAACGAATCAGTAAGCATGTCAGGTGAGCAGCGACGGACTAAGTTCTCGGCAAACACACGAGAACAATAAGGTAGTTTGGCGTAGGCTCCAGCTTCAATCGCATCTACAGCCTCTTGGGTGTCAAAATAATCTAATTGGGTGCCAGGTAAGGCTTTACGGTATTGAGTATTCATAACTTCATCCACAATAAATATGAAAGGAATAAGCGCTAATCTATATCGAAAAAAGCCGAGTCATCATAACGAGACTCGGCATGCTGATTAACGTTGGCTAATAGGCGCCACTTTACGAGGCTCACTGCCCACATAATCCGCACTTGGACGAATAATGCGGTTGTTCGATCGCTGCTCCATTACATGTGCCGCCCAACCGGTTAAACGTGAACAAACGAAGATTGGCGTAAATAACTTAGTTGGAATGCCCATAAAATGATAAGCAGAGGCATGGAAGAAATCTGCGTTACAGAATAACTTTTTGGTGTCCCACATAAACTCTTCACACGCGACAGAGATGTCATATAAAGATGTGTCACCGTTTTCATGGGCCAGCTTTTCAGACCACTTTTTGATAATCACATTACGTGGATCAGACTCGCTATAAATAGCATGACCAAAGCCCATGATTTTTTCTTTGCGTTCTAACATTAATGCCATCTGCACTTTAGCATCGGCTGGCGAGCTGAACTTTTGGATCATGTCCATCGCCGCTTCATTAGCACCACCGTGCAGTGGACCACGTAATGAACCAATCGCACCAGTAACACAAGAATACATATCCGATAAAGTTGAGGCACATACACGCGCGGTAAAGGTTGATGCGTTGAACTCATGCTCTGCATACAAAATCAACGACACATCCATTACACGGCGATGTTGCGCTGACGGCGTTTCACCGCGAAGCAGTTTAAGAAAATGTCCACCCAGAGAATCTTCATCTGTGGTGCAATCAATCTCAACACCGTCATGAGTGTAACGGTACCAATAACACATGATGGCCGGAAATGCGGCTAATAAGCGGTTCGACGCTTTGTGTTGCTGAGTGAAATCGACTTCTGGCTCAAGGTTACCTAAAAACGAGCAACCAGTACGCATCACATCCATTGGATGAGCATCAGCAGGAATTAATTTTAATACCGCTTTTAGTGCATCGGGTAAATCACGCTGCGCTTTCAATTCTGCTTTATATGCAGTTAGCTGAGCCTGGTTTGGTAACTCGCCGTTAAATAATAAATAAGCGACTTCTTCAAAGGTAGCGTTATCGGCTAAATCAGAGACATCGTAACCGCAGTACGTTAGGCCTGAACCTGATTTACCGACTGTACATAATTTTGTTTCGCCAGCACTCTGACCGCGTAATCCTGCGCCTGATAATTTCTTGTCTACCATGATATCTTCCTTCTTATGCTTTTCACGATTTAACCATGCTAAATCGCGATTGTAGGGTATTGTTATTTTAGTTGTAATCGAGTCTTGCTGTCGTACTGAGGCCGTTATTTATTTTTGCCTTCGGCAAACAAACTGTCTAATTTTTGTTCATAATCGTGATAACCCAAATAGTCGTATAAATCCATACGAGTTTGCATGGTATCTACCACTGCTTTTTGGTCGCCATCGGTTAAAATAGCACTGTAAACATTTTCAGCTGCTTTGTTCATCGCACGGAATGCACTCAATGGGTATAACACCATTGCCGCGCCCCACTCGCCTAATTGTTGCTTATTCCATAATTCAGTTTGGCCAAACTCAGTAATGTTAGCCAAAATAGGCACATCTAATGCTTCAGCAAAGGCGCGGTAATGCTCTTCAGTTTTAATTGCTTCAGCAAAAATACCGTCAGCACCCGCTGCCACGTACGCTTTAGCACGCTCGATAGCGGCTTCTAACCCTTCTTGAGCAAACGAGTCTGTGCGCGCCATAATGAAAAAATCTGGGTCGGTACGGGCATCAACCGCCGCTTTAATGCGGTCGACCATTTCTTCTACTGGAACTATTTCTTTATTTGGACGATGACCACAACGCTTTTGCGCCACTTGGTCTTCCATGTGTACCGCTGCTGCGCCAGCCTTTTCCATATCACGAATGGTTTTGGCAATGTTAAATGCCCCGCCCCAACCCGTATCAATGTCCACCAGCAAAGGTAAGTCACAGGCTGACGTAATACGTTGCACATCAACCAGTACATCATTGAGTGATGTCATGCCTAAGTCGGGTAAACCATAAGAGGCGTTAGCCACACCGCCACCAGACAAGTAAATGGCTTGATGACCAATTTGCTTTGCCATCATGGCGGCATAAGCATTAATGGTACCGACAATTTGCAGTGGTTTGTTGTTAGCTAATGCTTGACGAAATTTTTTACCTGCGCTCATGATATTTTCCTTATATGCAATTATGACCGTGGGCGTAACACGCCACACGCAAGACATTACGATAATTTGTGTTCGATATTATTTTTAGAATACATAATATGGCGACGCATCAGCATTTCAGCCAATTCTGCATCACGGTTTAAAATGGCCTGAACAATGTGTTTGTGTTCATCATAAGCGGTGGTCACACGCGGACCCGCCATGCCAAGTTGTACGCGATACATGCGCACTAAATGATAAATGCCATCAAACAGCATTGAAATTAGGTGTTTGTTTTTACTGCCTAAAATAATTCGATAATGAAAATCAACATCACCGGCTTCTTGATAATAAGACTCGCCCCCTTTGACCTCGTCAAAGTGAGATTGTAATAAACGGTTTAAATCGGCAATTTCGTCATCGGTCATGTTCTTTGCCGCTAAACGTGCCGCCATGCCTTCGAGTGATTCACGCACTTGATACAGTTCTATCAACCCTTGTGGAGATAACGCCACCACACGAGCGCCTACGTTGGCTTTACGCTCAACAATATGACACGACTCTAAGCGGTTAATGGCTTCACGGATCACGGCTCTACTCACTGCATACTTTGTCGACAATTCAGTTTCGCTCAATTTAGAGCCGGCCTGAATACGACCTTCGACTATATCGTCTCTAAGGGCTACAAAGGTCTTATCTGCAGAAGTAATCGGCTGGATCATATTCATACCTTGGATAATAAAAACTGACATTAAAAAACAGCTACACAAAACAAGTTGTCGACAATATAGCACCTTTAAATCGTATAACAACCCCAAAAGGCACTTTTTGTCGACAATTAATCCAATTCATCATAAAGCCTTAGCGATTACCAATTTATGACACCACTCAATAAACCTTAAGTCAGCCCATGCTAATATTAGCCACCACGGTATAACTCATCACGCCTTTGTGGTTCGATGATTACTCAGCTATCTGTACACACTATGTTGGGTTACACTCCTCTTTATAAAGTGATTGAGACATCGATTAATCCAACAATAAATAGAGCAATAAATACAATAAGGGTCTCTTGATGAGCCAACATTTAGCCTGCCAACTTGAATTGATCCATTTGTTTGTCCATGTCGTTAATGCCGGTGGTTTTTCATCTGCAGCACAAGAGTTAAAGTTGCCCATTGCCACGGTTAGCCGCAAAATTAGCAAATTAGAACAAAGCCTCAATACTCAGTTGATAATGCGCAGCACCCGTAAACTTCGATTAACTGAAGAAGGTGGGGCGTTATTTGACCGTTACTATAATGTGGTGGCGCAATTTGATCGTATTTGTGGTCAAACTATTAATGAGCCGCAAAGTACCTTACGGATATCGACACCCGTTTCGATAACCTCGATGATATTAATTGAGGCCATCAATGACTTTTCGAAACAACATCCGCACATTCAACTGCACATCACCCAAAATAACAGCACCATTGATTTGATAGATGAAGGAGTCGATGTCGCCATTGTCGGTGGCGCACAACCAGACTCATCTTGGGTATCGACATCGTTGGGAGTATTAAATTACGGCCTGTATGCATCACCTGAGTATGCCAAGCAACTCATTGAGCTTCGCCACCCGCAGCAGCTAGTTGATTATCAGTTAATTAAAGTGTGGCCGCTATTTAACTGGACCTTAAAACATCACAGTGGTGAGCAGTATTATTACGATGGACCCGCTAAATTAACCCTAGGGGATTTACACGGCGCAATTCGGGCAACTGTCGGTGATGGCGGGATTTTATATGGACCAGAATTATTTGTTAAACCACAACTATTGAATCAAGAGCTAGTGCCTGTGTTAGCAGATTGGGCTGGTGAGCATCGGCGGATCAGTATTTTGTATCATCAACGTCGCCAGCAACCCTTAAAAGTAAAATTGTTTATTGAGTTTATTCAGCAACGTGCTGCCACTATCTTCGACTTGTTCTAACTCGATTCGATTTTCGATGCTTAGATGCTTAGATGCTTAGATGCTTAGAGTTTGAAGTGAAAGTTAAATCTACATTTGAATCTACATTCGAAGTTGAATTGGAATTGGAATTGGAATTGGAATTTTAGTTTGAATTTGAATTTGAAACTGAACGTTCTGATTAATAGCAGGTTATTCTAACCTAAGTGGTTCGATTAATATTGCTATAGTTTAGCGTGATGCCATGAACTGACACACTCAGTCAATGACATCACTGGCAACTAATAGATGACAACACAAGCAACTAACCGCTATTAACTAACCATTAGTATAAGTACACATTTAAACTACAGGCACCATGAGCCCCCACCACTAATGCTTGCTCAATATCAGCGGTTTTAGACGGACCCGCAATAAATAATCCTAATTCGCCTGGCTGTAGTGCCACTTGTTTAACCGCTTGGTGCATATTGGCGACAATATTGTCTTTGGCCAACGCCAATATTAGATTTTCACAAATAAAAGGCGTCACTCGATGACTGGGTTGATTAACCCAAATCGCGCCGTTTTCGGCTACACCAAGATCCCCAGGGATCACGGCATAATCAATATCAGCCAGATCGTGAGCGGTCTCAGGCACTTGGCGATTACCTTTAATACCGTCCAATAACGAGATCACCTGCATATTTTGTTGGATCAATTCATCTACCGCTTGTTGTAGCGATGCTAAACCGCCTTCACAGTGCAGCGTGCCTGCTACTGTGTTCAAACTTGCATTAAATTGGCCAACAAGATCATCATTATTAGCCACTACATCCATGGCTGGCATAGCATGTTGATCCAAAGCCGATTGCTTTAGTGCAGATAAAATAGTGTGTTTATTCGACATATTAACGGCTCCGATTCTTGTTATACCAGCTGGCAAAGCTAGACTCTGGTGCGACAGGCAACTCGCGATATTTACCCCATGCACCACTAAACGGCTTGAGTAAACTCCCCGGTAATACTCGCAGTGCTAATCTTGCTGCAGACATAGAGGTATTCATTAAGGTTTCATTGGCCATAAAACGGCCCACTAACGGCATATAGCCACCTTTGCCATACGGCAACCTCTTAGCTTCTGCTTTCAAACGACGATGATGGGCAATAATTTTATCCAATGGCACCATCGTTGGGCACACATAAGTACAACTGCCACATAACGTACAGGCCCAAGGAATAGAGTTGGTATCGTCATGCTTAGCACCTACCGCAATACCAATAGGACCAGGAATAGTATAGTTGTAGCTATAACCGCCTGAACGGCGATACACAGGACAGGTATTTAAACAGCCGCCGCAACGAATACACTTTAACGATTCAGCTAAAATTTTGTCTTTCATCATCTCAGTGCGACCATTATCAACAATGATCACATGCATCTCGCCGCCCTCTTGTGGGCCACGATAAAACGATGAATAAGTGGTAATGGGTTGCCCTGTGGCATTACGGGCTAATGTACGCAACAACACCCCAACAGAATCCATATCAGGAACCACTTTATCGATACCCATTGAGTGCAATTGCAACTTAGGCAAGTTAGCGCCCATGTCTGCATTACCTTCATTGGTACACACAACAATCGCACCTTGGTCTGCTATCGCCATATTGACACCGGTCATGGCAGCATCTGCAGTAAGGAATTTCTCTCTTAAATGCGCGCGAGCAGCACGGGTTAAATACAGCGGATCAGACTCACCCGCTTTAGTGCCTAACTGTTGATGAAATAACTCGCCCACTTCCTCTTTTTTCATGTGTATAGCGGGCACCACAATATGCGAAGGTGGCATATTGGCGAGCTGAATAATTCGTTCTCCTAAATCGGTATCAACCACTTCGATACCGTGGCGTTCTAAATACGGATTCATGTGGCATTCTTCGGTTAACATCGATTTTGATTTAACCAGTTTTTTAACCTTATGTTTCGCTAAAATCCCATGAACAATTTCATTGTGTTGCTGGGCATCGCTAGCCCAATGCACCTTAATGCCATTACTCAAGCATTGTTGTTCAAATTGTTCAAGGTACTGGGCTAAATGGCTCAACGTATGCATTTTGAGTTGCGAGCCAAGCAGCCTTAGTTGTTCCCATTCAGGCAAACTGCCTGCAGCGCGATCACGTTTTTCACGTAATGCCCACAGGGCTTTAGAATGCCAATCAACTCGGGTTTCATCGCGACAAAAAATATCAGCTTTATGGGCATGCACCTTAGAACCCGATGTGGTATATAGTTCGGTCATAGTGGCTCCTATAAAGCATCATTAATGATTTGGGCAATGTGACGGGTTGCAATCGGTAATTTTTGACGACGGATCATGCCATCTAAATGCAGCAAGCATGAAGGATCAAACCCCACGACATACTTCGCCCCAGTTGCCGCATGAGCTTGAGCTTTATCTTTACCCATTTTGGCCGACACCGCGCCTTCATCAACGGCAAACGTGCCGCCAAAACCACAACATTCATCAATACGAGCAGGATAGACAATCTCGAGCCCGGCAATGTTACCCAATACCGCTTCCACTTTATTAAAGCGTTGTTTACCCATTTGCTCTGTCGGCGTCGCTAAATTAAGCATACGAATACCATGACAGCTCATTTGCATGCTTATTTTGGCCGCTACAGGGCGGGCAAATGCTTTAATCGGGGCAATATCGTGTAAAAACTCCGTTAACTCATAAAGCTTACTAATAACTTCTTGGGCTTCTTGGCTGCCATCAAACTCATGGAAGTTTTCTTTAGCCGCCACCAGACAACTGGCTGCAGGACACACAATGGCATCACAATCGACACCTTTAAATGCGTTGAGTAATTTAAGGGTGGTGTTTTTTGCTTCATCAAAACACCCCGAGTTTGTCATCGGCTGACCACAGCATGTTTGACCCTTAGGAAATATGACTTCATGGCCTAACTTTTCTAATAATGTCAGTGTCGCAATGGCCACTTCTGGCATCATTTGATTCACTAAACACGGTATAAATAGTGCTATTTTCATAAGTTGGTATTATCCCCAGGCGCGTTATTACACATCATCTGAGTGAGTTTAAAATCAACTCAGCGATGGCTAACGACTCATTATCGAGTTATCAATGTATGCCTATACCCTTATAAAATGTAGTGCTAATTAAGCAAATATCGCGGCAGACTTTTTCACTTTTGATCTACAAACGCTTTCATCAGCACCAAAAGCTCACATCAATAACGACAAAAACCGATGCTCACAGGTGAATCAGCAATGAATAAGTGCAACACCATGGTATACATCGATGAATGGCAACCAGTAGTTAACATTGTTCATTAATTCAAGTCAGTAGCCTGCGACATTGTGTCGCAGTTTGATGTTTTTATATTGTCAGAATGGTTGAGGTTAAGCACACTCATGTGATAGGTAACGTCGGAAACATCCCCCCGTTTTAATAACTTATATCTAACTGACGTTATCGATTTTTGGTACACACTTTGGCGTTGTTTGGTTGATGGCTTTGAGTCGCAATCAAATGTCTACTCAATGCTTGGTGACTTTACTCAGCCTCTATCTGCTATGGGAATGGGGATAAAGGCTGATTAAAGGTATCAGTTTAAATCTGAATAAGATTATTGGGCCTCTATTGATATAGAGGCCTTTTTTTATGATTTTTTCACTTAAATTTTATATCTACACCCAATGAGACTAGCGCCCCAATTAAGGTTGTGATGACCACTGAGAGCAGTGAGCCAATCAGTACATACTCCGTCATGCTTCGGTTGGCTGATTGATTTAACTCACCAAATCTGAATATCGACTTAGCGGCTAATACAAAGCCCACAGCGGCATAGCTGCCCACCAACGTAAACGTCAGTATTAATAATCGCTCTAGGTAACCAATCAACTCGCCACCCGCAACAAGGCCGCTCACATTTGCTGTCTTATCACTAACAGGTTCTGCAACAACATCTGTGTCGGTAACGGCGTCAGTGTCCATTGCTGAGTTAACGATGGGATACTTACTCAACACAGCGCCAATCACAATTGAAGTTGGCTTGAGAATGAGTAAATAAGCAAACACCACCAACACGCCATCAGAGAAACGTTCATGCTGTAACACTGCATCAATCGATGCGCCATCTGCAACATGAAAAGCAATCGCGGCCAATACCGAAACATGCAAAGCCTGATCAATAACAAAGTAGGCTAACTTATCTCCCTTTGGTGTAGTGACCTTCCATAAATCGATAATAAAATGACTTACCGCGACAATAACGATTAAGCAAACCGTTGAAAGCCAATCAATCCCGAGTGCCATTGCAGGCAGTAATAATGCAACACCCTGTAAAGTCGCGTGAAGGTACAACTCAGGTGAACGGTAAGTGCGAGCTTTTTTAGCTTCTACCCACCGATCGGTCTGAAGATAAAAGTCACAGATGGTGTGAATTAGTAAAAATGGAATGAGCACGCTGAAAAAATCAAACATACTTGAGCCCCGCGACTTTCTTTATAAACCGACAATTTAACTCATGGATCAACGGCCAACCAGACGCTTTAAGTGACTTGCTGACAGTGGCTGTAGCCACATCGAGCATGTCAGCTAACTCACTAATCGACAAATCCTCATTGGTTCGAAGCATTGGCAACATCACTTCACATTGGCGCGCAGTTAAGTCGTTAAGTTGCTTATCAAGATACTTAAACAGTAAGTCAAAATACTCAGTGAGAGCGATGCTATCGGAGCTAAACAATAATCGGTCATTCTTAAGGCCACTGAGTCCGCGGCCAGACAGCACAAATGCTTGCCCCATCGACTCCGACACCGACTCACGTAAATCAGCATTTGCAGCAATTGCAAAACTAATCCGGCTATCAAACTCTTTACCAAGCGCCTTAATGCCAATCCGGTATATAACGGTGTATCTCAACGCATTTTCAATATCATGTACGACAGACTGAAACTCATCACCGCGCTCAATACTGTGCGCATTTTCGCTATGCCCCTCGCTAATCCATGTCTGGATAGATTTGATCTGTTTAAGTAGTAGCTCAAACTGCGCAGAGGTTAGCTTTGTTGAGTCAACAACATCGCCAACAATCACGGCTATAGGTTTATTGGTAGGCTCCACATAACGCTCCTTTGTTTGCAGACTTAGACCAATTTAGCCAAAAATGGCTAATAATGCAAGCTTAGCCATTATTGGCTAATAACGACTAAGTGCATTGATAGTACACAAGCTTATTTAGCCGTTTATGGCTAAAAATAGACATTTAGCCACTTTAGGCTAATGATAATATGCCAGGCAAGTCGACAGATATGTTGAGATAACAATCCTGACGCAGGTGGCATAAAGCATGACACCAATCAAAGCCGATAGATTATCTCACCATTACGACGAGCAGCTTAAATGCGAGCATCCACCTACCCCAAAGAACTCAGATGCCTTGAGTCGATAGTATTTGTCTTCAACTTCTTGAGATTGCTCTGCGTAAGGTTTGGTCATCACCTTCTGCAATTCTCGAACAAGTGCATAATTGCCAACACTGGCTTGCTGATAAGCAGGTACCAGCAACCACTCGCGTAAAGTAAATTTAGGGTTAACGCGTTGCATCTGCGCAATAATATCATCACGGCTACGTGGTTGTGCGTCTGCATCTGCATCTGCATCTGCATCTGCATCTGCAATAAGCATATTGCTATTGTCTTCGGTACCAAGCAATGATTGCCATTGTGTCAGCCAAGCAGACCAGCGTTGCTCCAATCCTTGTGGCCCTTGCGATAAATCTCGATAGAAACTGTTAGTCAGTGGACCAATATCATCAGGCAACGACGAAAGCTCACGGAAGAATATTGTGTAATCCACTGGGGTTTGCAGCATCAGCGTTTCAAGCTCATTAAATAACGCCGCATCAAAAGTGTTAAGCCCAAGCTTAGCCGTCCACATCTGCTCCATCTTTGTTTGCATCTCGGTGGCAAAACCATCGACCAACTGCTGGAGCTGTTCTAGATAATCTGGTGTAGACATCAATAATGGGCTTAATGCGGTGCAAAACATCAAGAAATTACGTTCTGCTGCCACGCCTTGATTCAAAAATGCAAAATGTTGCCCGCCACCCGTCCATGGTTGATATTGTGGATTGAACACATCGCAAAATCCAAACGGACCGTAATCGAGCGTAAAGCCACCAGCGGCACAGTTGTCGCTATTAAAGTTACCCTGACAGTAACCAACACGGATCCAGTTCGCTATCAATGACGTCAAACGACTACGGAACTCGCGCGCCAACAAAAGC
The DNA here is from genome assembly GCF_040310085.1 of Shewanella sp. S1-58-MNA-CIBAN-0166. Lineage (NCBI taxonomy): Bacteria > Pseudomonadati > Pseudomonadota > Gammaproteobacteria > Alteromonadales > Shewanellaceae > Shewanella > Shewanella sp. S1-58-MNA-CIBAN-0166. The sequence goes on from NZ_JBEOPN010000043.1 coordinate 36,498, forward strand.
ACTTTTTCTTCATTAGTGAGTTGTTGGTCGATAACATCAGCGTATTCACGATCAATTACATGCAACATCAGTTGTTCAAGCTCTGCCATCGCTTGCGGGTGTTCCTGCGTGCGGGCGCGGCGACCAAATAGCTCAAGCTGGCCAACCCGAATAAACGAAGGTGCCACACGTGTCGAGATAGCAACCGCCTCACTAATCATTTGGTCAGGATCTTGTGCGTTAGAGCCCTCAGAATACCAAGGCCGCTGCACCGTCTCGGTTTTAGACACATACAAACTCAGCGATCGCGACGTTGGTACGCCAAGCGCGTGCATGTGTTCTTGCGCGAGAAACTCACGCACACTGGATCGCAGCACAGCGCGACCATCCGCACCGCGGCAATATGGCGTGCGACCACCGCCTTTAAGCTGCATTTCCCAGCGTTTATCGTTAATCACAGCCTCAAGCACAGAAACAGCTCGACCATCGCCGTAGCCATTACCCGTTCTAAAAGGACATTGTTGGATGTATTCGGTACCAAAAATGGACAATGCATATCCACACGCCCACCCAACATTACTCATGGGTTCAGGAATGTTCGATAGGTCACCAGAGAACATGCTCATAAAATCGGCAGACTGCGCCATGCTGTCAGCAAAACCCAATTCAGCAAACAAGCTGCTGCTGTGTGCAACGTATTCTGGATTTTCAATCGGCGTCGGTTTAACAGGCACATAGTGGCCAGAGAATACTTGTCGCGGCGCATGGTCGTCGCCATTAGCTGTCGCGTCAGGATCGCTGTTAAGCGTGTCCATCAGTGAGTAGTTGACCAATTTAGCGAGATCGTCGACTGTCTCGACAGTAACGGGAGTTTGCTGGGACAGTTGATTAGTCATAGGGATACCTTGTTGTTTGAGTCGAAGGGTTGTTCACAACTTGATGGTTCATCGTGTCGACGATGATTCTATTTGTTCGATTTCTGGAAGCGGATCTTTTCAGCATATATGTCGAAGGCCTGCGCGGTATAATTAGAAAGAGCCTGAGAGAAATGGATGGAGCCGACACCCATGGTAACGACTCGTTATAGTAATGGAAAGCTTAGCTTGCTGCATCTACAAAATTGAGATCATGTCATATGATGATCCATCATATCTGCTATGGCCTGCGGCCACTAACGTCGTGGCGCTTCACCCACACCAGACCAAAAGGAAACCAACGGCTGTTCCCTCTTGGATCACCCAGCCGCCCCGCAACATTTTCAAACAGC
>NZ_JBEOPN010000044.1:0-36856 GCF_040310085.1 Shewanella sp. S1-58-MNA-CIBAN-0166
TCAAGCGGTATCAAGCGGTATCAAGCGGTATCAAGCGGTATCAAGCGGTATCAAGCGGTATCAAGCGGTATCAAGCGAAAAATCTAAACACCTACAGCTTCTCCACACCAGCTTTTTCACTATTTAATCTATACATTGTTCAACCAGTTAATCTTTCTAAACAATCTCACAGATATCATCTGGATTGACCATTAACACAAAGTTCAATCCTAGCATTAGCTCTTATAGCATCTAGCAGCGAAGCGTCCTAGCCCTTAGGCTCTAACGCTCTCACCGCATTGTCGTCCTTATCGCTTGTCATCGATCGCAACCAATCTTAGCTTGTATATCATCTAGCCGCGAAGCGTCCTAGCCCTTAGGCTCTAACGCTCTCACCGCACTTTCATCTTATCGCTTGTTATCGCTTTCCATCAGCCTTCACGCTTGTTACCTATTTTGCCATTTTTATAAGCGTTTTTTGAGCGTTATAATCTGCCAGTCAAACTCTAGTTCACTAATTGCAGTAGATTTAACTTGATGCTTTAGCTGATCATTAGCACGCCAACCAAATACCGACATATCAAGCAATGTTAATGCCTGCTCACCGGTAACTGACTGAGTAAACACCACTTGTTGCTGGGCATCAATTTCCACATCATTGGGTAAATTTAACTGCAGCGGCTTTTCGACTAAGTCTGGATAAACTTGTTGTTTAATTTGCCATAAATGCCTAATACCAGGCTGCAACAATACAATTCGACCGTCATCTTTTAAAATCCGAATGCATTCTTTCCCTTTTAACGGTGAATCAAGCACCGTCACAATATCGACTGATTGCGAGGCAAAGGGCAATTTCTTTAACGCCAACAACAATAAATTCGCCGGTGTTTCAGATTTTGCCGCGGCAAAGATAGCATTTTCAGCATCGGTAATGCCCCAATGCTGGCACCATACATTGGCTTCCACTAACGCAGGCACAAGCTGACGTAAATAATAACCATCAGCACATTGGTAATCGATATGCTGTAATTGTGTGTCACCATTAGAGGTAGAGGCACATAAGTCCAGCAATACTGTTTGAAGTTGTTTAATTAACGGTGCAAACAAGCCTGTTTCTAATAAAAAATGTCGCCCGCGCATTTGTTGGCGAGACTCCACTTGCGGCTTACTCTTGCCCTTTACGTTGCTCAGCAGTGGCCAGTAACCATTAGGGTGTTTATCAAAATGATGTTTGTTGTCGCAATAAAATCCCGCTGAAGCTTGATGTTGATTTAGTGGAGCTGAACACACTGGACATAATAAAGATAAAGTCATAATTACACTGATAGTTAATTGAAAGACGGTAAAACAAACGGGTAGAAATACCTAGTGTGGTAAGCCTACCCGCTATGCAAATAAAAAGTCGCTTAAATACTTATATTAAAGATAGAGTAATCCAAGCAATAACGCACCAAGAGCAAGGCGATATAATACAAACGGCGTCATGCCTATTTTGCTAATAAATTTTAAAAAGAAATGAATACATAAATACGCAGCAACAAATGATACAACAATCCCTAAACCAAGCGCTTGGTAATCGATAGGTGCAGGACTACTGACTAAGTCTTTGGTCACCAGTAACGCGGCACCAAAGCTAACAGGAACAGACATAAGGAATGAAAAGCGAGCCGCGGCTTCACGGGTTAGCCCTAACATCAGTGCTGCTGTCATCGTGGCGCCAGAGCGCGACGTGCCAGGTATTAATGCCATAGCCTGTGCTAAACCGATAAGCAAAGCCTTTTTCCAACCCATTTGAAATTCAGTTAACTGTGCTTTTGACATTCTATCTGCCGCCCACAACAGCAAACCAAAAACAATCGTAGTTATTGCAATCACTAAAGTATTTCTGAAATGGGTTTCAATAAAGTCTTTGGCAGTAAATCCGACAATAACAGCAGGAATAGTCGCTAAAATAATCCACCAAGCAAGTTTACTTTCTTGAGTTTGTTGCTTGCTAGCTAAACTGGTAAACCAAGCTTTTGCCAGTACAACAATCTCATGGCGAAAATAAATGACCACGGCAAATAAAGAGCCTGTATTAACTGCGACATCAAATGATAAACCTTGATCTGCCCAACCTAATATTTGCGATGGTAAAATTAAATGTGCCGAGCTAGAAATAGGCAAAAACTCCGTAAGCCCTTGGATTAATGCCAGCAGAATAACTTGAAACGTTTCCATATTTGTCCTTGTTAGAGATTAACTTATCGATTAGTTATAACGTGTTAATGGGTAATAGTTCTGGTGGGAACTCAAATACAATAGGCCACAATTGTTGACACTGTTTGTCATAATTCTGCCAAAGTGTTTGATAGCTTTGTAACGTCACCGGATGAGACAGATTAGGGACTAATTCTGCCAAAGGCCACAATACAAACGCATTAAACAAAATTTCGCCACGAGGCAATTCAACGGGGATGTCACAAATAACATCGTCATACAGCAATAAGTCAATATCAAGGCTCCTCGGGCTGAATTTTTTCTCACCTCGAATACGGCCATTGTCTTGTTCAATTTGCTTAAATGTCGCCACAACCTGTGCAATTGATAAATCGGTATCAGCCGCAGCCACCATATTTAAAAAATTAGTGCCTTTAAACCCTACCGATTCACTCTCAAAAACCCGTGATAATTGTAATGGGCCAAAATATTGTTGTAAATCAACCAAACCGGCTTTCAGGTGTTTCTCTGGCGAAATATTAGTGCCCAAACTTATGTAAATACGTGCCATTGACTGACCTAATGCTAAACAGTAAAAAAAATAACAGTTAAATGCTACCGCGTTCGATCTCGACACCGACAGAAACAGCATGAGGTATTGCACCAGGCTTCATCACAACCACTTTAACCCAAGGCACATTAAATTCGTCTTGCAAACAATGCGCAATCATTTCAGCAACAGTTTCAATCAGCTCTATCGGATTCTCAGTAATCAATGCCGTTAAACGATTTGATACCGTTTCATAACACAATGCATTTTCGTAACTATCACTAGCGGCCGCAAGACGATTATCCCATGCCATATCTAAATCGATAAGCAATGTTTGATGAAGTTTTTTTTCCCACTCATAGATACCAATAATGGTCTCTATCGCTAACTGGCGAATGAGTACTTTATCCATATAAATTCCTACCTTAACCGATGTAAAAAGACGTTAAGTTCATCCTAATCAAACTTTATTACCGATTATATGCCTAATATGCACATTTAAGCTTTTTCCTAATGAATTAAAGCAGTAGGATAGGCGCTGTTGTTCAATTAACATCAATTAACATCAATTAAATGGTTAATGTTAACGCGAAGACAGCTTCAGTGGATACTAAAATGACTTGTCTTACAAATGAATGCGCGATGATACCCTAAGAAGAGTAAGGAAACCAATTTGAACGCCGTTACAGTCACCATTTTGATGATCATTACCGCCTACCTAGCGGGTTCGATCTCAAGTGCCGTACTGGTTTGTAAATTAAGAGGTTTACCTGATCCAAGAACCAGCGGCTCCGGCAATCCCGGTGCCACTAATGTGCTACGCATTGGTGGCGTCAGTTCTGCAGCGCTTGTGTTATTTTTTGACATGCTCAAAGGCGCCCTGCCTTCTTATCTGGGCTATAAAATGGGACTTGATGCAGCATCATTAGGTTTTATCGCTGTCAGCGCCTGCCTAGGGCATATATTCCCAATATTTTTTGGCTTTAAAGGCGGAAAAGGTGTTGCAACGGCCTTTGGTGCAATGGCCCCCATTGGAGGTGATTTAGCGCTATGCCTCATCCTCACTTGGATTGTGTTTTTACTATTAACGCGTTATTCCTCTGTAGCCGCTATGGCAACCGCAACTTTAGCGCCCTTTTTTACTTGGTGGTTAGACGAACGTTTTATTCTGCCTGTTGCGATGCTATCAACCCTTATTTTAATCCGCCACAAAGACAATATTGGCCGTTTGCGCCATGGCGAAGAAAGTAAGGTCACACGAAAAAAATCCATAAAAAAACCCAACACCAAATAGTATTAGGTTTTCTTGGCGGCTTGAAAGTAAATCATTACTTTTAAGTTTACCGACTCAAACACGCTAACTCATCAATTAGTCTACTGCAGGCAGCGTATCCAAAGGCCATCTAGGCTGACCTTTAACCTCAAGCCCCTCTATATGCCCTGCACGTAAACGCTGTAATCCAGCGTAAGCAATCATGGCACCATTGTCAGTACAAAACTCCCCACGAGGATAATACACTTGACCGCCTAACTTGGTCATCATCTCTGCCAATGTCTCACGTAAGCGAGTATTAGCACTTACACCACCGGCAATCACCAAACGTGTATAACCTGTTTGCTTCAAGGCTCGTTTACATTTTATCGCAAGGGTATCAACAACTGCTTCTTCAAATGCACGGGCAATATTGGCACGAGTCTGTTCATCATTTGGTTCTGCAGCAATCGTATTTGCGGTAAATGTTTTCAATCCAGAAAAACTAAAATCTAAACCTGGCCTGTCCGTCATTGGACGTGGAAACTTATACCCCGCAGGCAAGCCTTTCTGGGCTAGTTTGGCTAAACGAGGGCCGCCAGGATAATCTAATCCCATGAGCTTGGCGGTCTTATCAAACGCTTCGCCTGCAGCATCATCGACAGATTCACCTAACACTTGATATCGTCCAATGCCTTCAACTTGCACTAACATTGAATGGCCGCCAGACACTAACAAGGCTAAAAAAGGAAATTCAGGCGCATTGTCTTCCAGCATGGGTGCCAATAAATGTCCTTCCATATGATGCACACCGATCGCCGGTTTATTCCATGCATACGCTAAAGAGCGTCCCACACAAGCGCCAACAAGTAATGCACCAATTAGCCCAGGACCTTTGGTATAAGCAACACCGTCGATATTATCTAGGCTTGAATTAGCCTCTGATAAAGCCTGCTTAATCAATGGAACAATTTTGCGAACATGATCACGAGAGGCAAGCTCAGGCACAACACCACCATAATCGGCGTGCAATTTAACTTGGCTGTATAGCACATGCGACAATAAGCCTAATTTATCGTCATACACTGCAACCCCAGTCTCGTCACAGGATGTCTCAATACCAATAACCCGCATAATCTCTCGTCTTCATTAAAAATAAGGCCGCCAATTCTACCCGTCTCAGCGTAAATACTCCAATGTTTAACGATTAAATACCTATCCTTCTAAGTAAGCTTATAAGTAAGAGATCAACTCAAGACTCTGAACCAGCGAAACATAGATAACAAACCGATTTTAAACAGTCACAATTGGTGTTAAATACACTTACCAAGGGGCAACCATGATATTGTCCATGCGCGTTACCTAACAAAACAGGCACTGCAGTACAACTAGCGACTCAAACGAATAGACATATAACGGCTACTTTTTCCTAAATAACCTGAACTTAAGATAACAAATTCCTCCCAAACAGCCCTTTGCCTTGCTAACGTCGAGATTCTTTACACAAGAAGACTTGCAATAAGCCCACTATTGACGCGTCATTTCGCCTTGTTAGTAAAAAATGACAAGTTTGATAGAGGTTAATTACTAAAATTATGATATTTATAATTATATTCTCAACTCTATATACCGAGTTCAGGTTAAATATTAAAAAAATGAAACAGTGGGCTATTTCCCCGAAGAGAAAATCAATCAGGGGTTTACAAATGGTCGCCGCTCGGTGTAAAATTCCGCACCATTTTAAATAGCCTTTGGTTTGAGTGAAGTCACTAAAAATGTTTAGTCGATTTAATCATCCAACATAACTACACCTAAGGGGTGATGGCGTATGCCAATTATTAAAGTACGTGAAAACGAACCATTCGACGTAGCTCTTCGTCGTTTCAAGCGCTCTTGTGAAAAAGCTGGTATTTTAGCTGACGTGCGTGCTCGTGAATTTTACGAGAAGCCAACTACTGCCCGTAAGCGTGCAAAAGCAGCTGCAGTTAAGCGTCTAGCTAAGAAGCTTTCTCGCGAAAACGCACGTCGCGTACGTTTATATTAATCTCATTATGAACTTAACCGATCAGCTAAAAGACCACATGAAAGATGCCATGCGCGCTAAAGATAAAGTGCGCTTAGGAACAATTCGTATGGCACTGTCTGCCATCAAACAGATTGAAGTGGATACCCGCGAAACTCTGACTGATGAACAGACAATAGCTGTATTAACCAAAATGGTTAAACAACGCCGTGATTCGATTGCTCAATATGAAGCAGCGAATCGTCCGGAGTTGGCAGCCGTAGAAGCAGATGAAATTCGAGTTATCGAAAATTTTCTGCCTACACCGCTAACAGAAGATGAAGTAGCAGCGATTATCGATGCTACTATTATTGATGTTGGTGCTGCATCCATGGCGGATATGGGTAAAGTAATGGGAGCATTAAAAACTAAAGTTCAAGGCCGTGCAGATATGAGTGCTATTGGTACAATGATCCGCGCTAAATTGAAGTAATCAATTTTTAATGTTGAATAAGCCGTGCACTTGCACGGCTTGTTTGTTTACATCAGTTGATAAAGTAAATTCGAGAACAACAGCAATCAATGGCGATACCTCGTGATTTTATCAATGAGCTAATAGCTCGAATAGACATAGTCGATCTCATTGACCGTAAAGTGCCGTTGAAAAAAGCCGGTAAGAACCATTCGGCTTGTTGTCCTTTTCATAGCGAAAAATCACCCTCTTTTACCGTCAGCAGAGACAAACAGTTTTACCACTGTTTTGGTTGCGGTGCCCATGGCAATGCTATTGATTTTGTCATGGAATATGATCGCCTAGAATTTGTTGATGCCATTGAAGAACTTGCAGGTCAACTTGGTCTTGCCGTACCACGAGAGCAAGGCACAGGGAAAAGGCCAGATCAAGGATTAAGTCGAGACTTATACGAACTGATGGAAGAAGCTAACCTCTTCTATCAAAGCCAACTTAGGCAGCATACAGACAAACAAAAAGTTGTCGATTATCTTGAATTTCGCGGATTATCGAGTGACGTTGTTGAGCAGTTCGGCATTGGGTTTGCACCCGATGGTTGGGATGGTTTACTGGGTCGTTACAGGCAAAATTTGCCCGCCCAAGATAAATTACTGACCGCAGGCATGTTAATTGCCAATGATAGCGGTAAACGCTATGACCGTTTTCGCGACAGATTAATGTTCCCAATACGCGATCGTCGTGGTCGTGTGGTTGGATTTGGAGGAAGAGTTTTGGGTGACGGCACCCCAAAATACTTGAATTCTCCAGAAACGCCCATATTTCATAAGGGTAATGAGCTTTATGGTTTATATGAGCTAAAGCAAAAACACCGTGACCCACTACATGTGTTAATTGTTGAAGGGTATATGGATGTCGTCGCACTCGCCCAATTTGGGATTGATTATGCGGTTGCATCGTTAGGTACATCGACTACAGCTGAACAATTTCAGCTTTTAGTGCGTAGTGCAAAACAAGTGGTCTGTTGTTATGACGGTGACCGCGCAGGCCGCGAAGCAGCTTGGCGTGCACTAGAAACAGCGCTACCACTGTTAAAACCGGGTGACCAAGTCAAGTTTATGTTTCTACCGCAAGGTGAAGACCCTGACACTATGGTCCGCAAAATTGGCAAAGAAGCATTCGAAGCATTAATGCAAAAAGCCATGTTACTGCCCGAGTTTTTGTTTGACACATTAAGTGCTAACCACGGTACCGATAAAGGGGCATTAGCCAAGCAAGCCATTGCGCTAATCGAAAAGGTACAAGATACCGTCCTACAGAATTTACTGTTAGAAAATTTAGCACACAAATTAGGCATGAACAGTAGCGAAGATTTAAAGAAAAAATTAGGTTTTACTGTAAAACAGCCAAAACCGTTAAATGCGAAAGGCTTACAAGGTCGTGGTACGCCATTAAGATTGGCCATTGCCCTACTGGTCCAAAACCCAAGTTTAGGCTTTGGTTTGGCAAAACAGCCTGCACTAGATCGATTACAGATGACCGGCATAGAATTGCTCAATCATTTGTTAGATATAACTCGAGAGCAAACGTTAAACAGCGCACAACTACTTGAAATGCATAGAGAGCATAATCAAAAGAGCACTCTAATAAAGCTAGCCCAATGGGAACATCAAGTGGCGGATGAAAACGTATTGCCAGAGTTTAAGCAAACCCTGATTTGGTTAAACAACCAATATATTGAACAACGATATCAGGAATTAAGCCTAAAACAGGCTTTAACGAAAGTTGAAAAAATGCAGCTAACAAAGCTGATTTCTATAATGAAAGGCATAGCGAAGTAATACGCAATTTATTCGTGAAGAATATGCGTACAAACATTGCCATGGACTAGCTAAGGTTAGTCCACACAGCTATAATTGACGATTTGCGCGCCACTTAGCACAGCTAACTGGCCTATCGTTTTATCAGTTACCCAAAATTGGATGATATCTATGGATCACACTCCGCAGTCGCAACTCAAACTGTTGCTCGCTAAAGGTAAAGAGCAAGGTTACTTAACCTATGCAGAAGTGAACGACCACTTACCTGCAGACATGGTCGATTCCGATCAGATTGAAGATATTATCCAGATGATAAATGACATGGGTATCCGCGTTTTTGAAGAAGCGCCAGATGCCGATGACATGATGATGTCGGAAGACAACACAGACGAAGATGCTGCAGAAGAAGCAGCGGCAGCTCTCGCAACCGTAGAAAGTGAGTTAGGCCGAACCACAGACCCTGTCCGCATGTATATGCGCGAAATGGGCACGGTAGAGCTACTTACTCGCGAAGGCGAAATTGTTATTGCTAAACGTATCGAAGAAGGTATCAACACAGTACAGAGTTCTGTCAGTGAGTACCCTCAAGCGATCGCAATGATCTTAGAGCAATTCGATAAGTATGAAGCTGAAGAATTGCGCTTGTCTGATATTATCTCTGGATTTATCAATCCTGACGACGATGACGTCGCACCAACTGCCACCAATGTTGGTTCAGAATTAGCTGACTCTAAAAATGATGATGATGACGATGACGACGATGATGACGATGAGGAAGAGGAAGAAGGCAACAAAGGGCCAGACCCTGAAGAAGCCAAAGAAAAATTCACTCAACTCAGAGAAGCCTACGAAAAAAGCTTAGGAATTATTGCCGAAAAAGGCCGTGACCACCCTGAAGCTATTGGCTCATTATTTGTTATTGGCGAATTATTCAAAGAATTCCGTTTAGTACCTAAACAGTTTGACCGTTTAGTGAAAAGCATGCGCAACATGATGGACCGCGTACGAATTCAAGAACGTCTAGTCATTAAGCTTTGTGTTGAACACGCTAAGATGCCAAAGAAAAACTTTATTAAGGCTTTCACTGGTAACGAAACAAACTTAGATTGGTTTAACAAAGAAAAAGAAAGCACTAAGCCTTACGCTGAAGGTTTGCGTATGATCACCGATGACGTAACGCGTTGTGTGACCAAGCTAGGTGCTATCGAAGTTGAAACAGATTTAACCATCGCAGGCATTAAAGACATTAACCGTCGTATGTCTATCGGTGAAGCGAAAGCTCGTCGTGCGAAAAAAGAAATGGTTGAAGCTAACTTACGTTTGGTTATTTCTATTGCCAAAAAGTACACCAACCGTGGTTTACAGTTCTTGGATTTAATCCAAGAAGGTAACATTGGTTTGATGAAAGCAGTAGATAAGTTTGAATACCGCCGTGGTTACAAGTTCTCGACTTATGCAACGTGGTGGATCCGTCAGGCAATCACTCGTTCAATCGCCGACCAAGCACGTACGATCCGTATTCCAGTACACATGATCGAAACGATTAACAAGCTGAACCGTATTTCTCGTCAAATGCTTCAAGAAATGGGCCGTGAACCGTCTCCTGAAGAATTGGCAGAACGTATGATGATGCCTGAAGATAAGATTCGTAAGGTGCTGAAAATCGCTAAAGAGCCAATCTCAATGGAAACCCCAATCGGTGACGATGAAGATTCGCATTTAGGTGATTTTATCGAGGATACTACCCTCGAGCTACCACTTGACTCAGCAACTAGCGAAAGTCTAAAGAACGCCACACACGAAGTGTTAGCTGGCCTAACAGCCCGTGAAGCAAAAGTACTGCGTATGCGTTTTGGTATCGATATGAATACTGACCACACGTTAGAAGAAGTGGGTAAGCAATTTGATGTTACACGTGAACGTATTCGTCAAATTGAAGCTAAAGCGTTACGTAAATTACGTCACCCTTCTCGCTCAGAAATCTTAAAGTCGTTCTTAGACGAATAAGCTCACTGAAAAAATAGTATAAAAACCTGCTTCGGCAGGTTTTTTTATGTCCAAAAACGCAATAATTGCTTAACAGATAACCAATTGAAACAAGATAAGTAAATACAACTAAAAACACGGGTGACAAGTGCCAACAAACTTCGTATACTTTCCCCGCTTTCGATAGTGACGACTATCTTAAGTCGGCCCCTTAGCTCAGTTGGTTAGAGCATACGACTCATAATCGTCAGGTCCCCAGTTCGAGTCTGGGAGGGGCCACCAATTAAGATAAGCCGTAGTAGGTTAGCGCCTACTACGGCTTTTTCGTATCTGCTCAAATTGCCTGTAGTTGTGCCTGTATTAGTAGCAATAAGTGTTGCTTTCGAAAGGCTTAGTCCTACTCGCAAGCAGCAATTTAAAGCTGGTACAACACTGAATTTTTAGTTAGCTTACAATTACGCTTCACAAGAGTGTTAATTTTAAGACTTTACCTTCTTACATCGGTGCTTTGCCTAGATTAATAATTCCTGTCAAAATGCCACCTCACATGTGTGGGTTAAGAGGATAGATATGAAGATTTTCAATATTATTTTCCGCTTATTAACAAGCTCGATCTACTCAAAGCCTTCAAAGCAGCACATCACACTCAGCCTAAAGAAATCCGCTGATTTGAATAATGGAATGATTTTCCATCCTACGCTACAACTAAGCACACCATTATGGATTTTAAAAAAGTCTGGTGAAGTTTATACAGGAAAAGGGAATCCTCCAGATTACGGAGGACAAAAGCATGGGATTTGGATCTCAAAGCTTGGCAGTGAGTTCGATTTTCTGGATGAAGGGTCAACTGCGGCTTCAGATGCTGGACCTGTTGATGAAAAGCAATATTTAAAATATGCCATTGGATTGCTATCAATTTTTGACTCTACTGCCAATATTCATGACAAGATGGATCTCGCCAGCCGTTACTCAAGCAAAAATAAACAACTAAGATTAATTGAAAAAAAAATCTGTGAATACTACAACGAAGAGAACATCTGCAATGTTATGTCACGATTTATTCCAATAGAGGACAGCTTAACCTACTTCAGAGATAAGGCTGGATTTCTACATTTGATTAAAGGTGTTAACAGAAAGATTTTATCTGCGCTCGAGTCAGAAGGGATTACTACCATTAATCAACTATTGCCATTAACAGAATCAGATTTATTGAAAATAAAAGGGGTTGGGAAAATTACAGCCGCCAACATTTTTATTGAAATTCATAATGTTATAAAGATTACTCGCTCATAAAATCAGATTTCATCAAGTCATTTTGGCAAAGAAAACATTCCGAAACCTTGACACAACCTTGCCTCAACCTTAGCTATTAATGTCCACTTTCGACAATAAAAAGCCCCGCTAATTGCAGGGCATAGTGAACAACATATAGTTAACCTGTTAGAAAGATCCTTACTAAAACTTACTTTGAGTTTTTATAGTCCCTAAAGGCTTTAAACGACTCATTCCATGATCTTTAGTTTGAACAGGGCGATTGCCTTTGCCTTTGCCTTTAGATATGTATGACAGATGATAAAGCGCATCTAACCGACTCTGTTCATCATTCACAAAATGATATGGTCTCCCTGTGGAACCAATTGAACCTCCTAAGTTTTCCCATGCCTCCCTTATTCTGGGCGTGATAGAGTGAGATGTTCGGTATTTATCGCCATCTAGCCATAAATACAAATGGTAGTGCGCCCCCTCGCCACGCTCTAACTCTCGACACCAATGAAAACCAAATTCATTAATGCCTAACTCCTTAGCAAAGCGATAACGTAATCGCTTAAGTAACAGTGTCATCACTTTATTGGTTGACTGCGAATATCCCAGATGAAGTTGAGCGATCACCATTATTTGACGCCTCCAACAGTCCAAACCTCTATCAAACTGCTCGAATGATTTTTTAATAGTCGCAGTGTAAACACCAGAACCTTTAGCATTCACTGCGATGACTTGCCCTCGATGCTTTACAGTGCCACTTTTTGAAATATGCTTTCGGCCTGATGTGTTCTTTGTGCCTCGACCTCTATTAGTAATTACCATAAACATTAGAGCTTTTAATTAGGGATAATATAAAAAACCGCTCTAAAGTACAGAAAGTGAAACGGCCACTAAGCGCGTCAACTCTGGCTAAACTTGAAATTAAATTAGTCAAAACCGCCAATTTTTTTTCTAGTCAAAACCGCTAAATATTTACAACTCCAAAATATCAAGTTTTGTGAAGTGGTAAGATTGTATTTATTCATAATTGAGTTACTCTAAAAAGGCTGATGGTCTACAGTTTGCCGACCAAAACCACCAGCAACTTACCCAGAGCGTCTAGCTAATTGCTAGGCGCTTAATTATTTCCGCTTTCCAAACCCAATAAGTGATCCTCTGCCTCACTCAATTCAGCCCTTGCCTTGCTAGTTCTCGCTTTATCGTGAATGGATAGCGTTAAGCTTTCTCTTTTCAGTTCTACGCGCCTTTCGGCTCTCGCTCTGGCATCAAGCATTGGATCTCCCGATAAATGCCTAGGGTCAAGACTACGGCTGACAATGATTCCTTTATCGTCAAATTCAGGAATGATATTCCAATGTCCATAGGTATCATTTTTTAATGCCTGCAACTGAGATCGACAATTGACGCCTAACTCGATAAATATGTGAATTTCAGGTACAGGCTTACCGTTAGCGAGTAACGCCAATAGTCGATAAGCCTTAGTGTTAGCCTTGGGGATAGCACTTGCTGGTGAAGTTTTGAGGAGTAGTTGGAAGCTCATTACTTTGCCTCCATCTGTGTCTGACCATTTTCAAACTTGATTAGCTGATCTTCTGTCCAACCTAAAAGGACTTTACCAGCCCTTTTAGGTGGCTCTAAGGTCTTGTCTTTAGCCCACCATCTCCAGATAGTTCGATAGTTTTTATTGTAGCGTTTTTCTAAATCGGAATAGGTAAAATAAATCATGTTATGTCTCCAAATAAGTTCTCATGAACGTATCTGAAATGTACATGTCAATTTACTTCCGAAGGGTAGACAAAGTTTTATCGGGTTAAAAAATTAATGCAATATTAACTAAAACACTAATTAAATATACAAGATTACTAAGAGTTAGTTATCTATGTTAAATGTACTCAGCTGATTATTTTTTTTGACTAGCAGTTATAGATTCAATAGCTCTTTGATGCGCTTCTTCTAGCTTTGCAAATACTTCCTTCTTAGTTAATATGTCTGTTTCATCGTTGCCAATAGAAACAACTTGAAGGTGTTCATTACCCATAAGTTGTTCATCTTTTCTTTTGAGTTTTAACGCTCGAATAAGAGGTGCTATGTCACAAAGTAAGTCAGGTAATTCGTTCACGTTGCCATCAATAGCCGCACCAATTTCATTAAACTTTTCAGTTATATTTTCCTTGGTAAATATGTATTCCTTATCACTGCCAAAAAAAGTTACAAGATAGTTATTATCATCGGTAGTTTTGAGATCAAACTTTAACCCTGATAGAGGTTTGTTTATGATTCGCTCTAGCTCTTTTGCACCAGTTATCCCGCGATTGATGTAAAATCCCTTAAAATTTTTCACCAACCTTGTAGCATCTCTAACTTCACCCCCTTTCACCTCAATTTTGGATTTACCTTCCGCTGAAGGGTATGCGTATCTGACTGTATCATCCCATGTTGGTTTTGACTCTAACCTACGATGTAATAACACCTTGAGCATGAATTCGTCTGTACGATACATTTTCCCCTTTTTAGGTCCTCGATTACCCATGCTTACGGCCTCCAAATGGTATAACCTTCGCTTCAACCCCATTCAAGCGGGCTTCCCACTTTCTTAATGCCTCACGTTTTTCATTAAGGTAGCTATAACGGTCATAGTGCTTTGAACTGACATCATTAAGGGCATGATTTTGTAATCTATCACGCAGTTCTTTAGACACGCCCAGCTCGCCCATAAGCGTTTTACAGGTTCGCCTAATATCACGGGCAACAAAAGCTTTATATTCAGGATAAGCTTCACGATAACGGCTAATGGCCTTTGAAAAACTATCGGTCCTCAGGTGCTGCTGGTGGTCATTCTTTCTTGGAAATATAAACGGGCTACCTTCAGATTTATCCTGTAAAATCCTAAGTAATTCTATTGCGCTATCTGTTAACGGGATCAAGTGTGAACGCTTGTTTTTGCTGACATCAGGAGTAATTAATAATGTTTTTTCTTCCCAGTTAATCGACTCCCAGCGACTTGCCACCAACTCGAAAGGCCGCTGACCTCCCGTATTAAAACAAAGTGACATTAATGCCGACACCATTGGACCAACGCGATTAACTGTAGAGAAGTTTTCAAGTAGAAATCGAACTTCTTCGAGTAATAACCAAGTTTCACCAACTTTCTCAGCCTTGGATTGCTTAGCTACAACTTGAGCGGGATTAGTTGATAAGCCAAACTTAACCCCTGTATGCGCCTGTGCTGGGTTTAAATCATGTTTTAAGCCGTAGTTATAAGCTGCGACAATATAGCTTCTAACACGGTTAGATTGAACAATAGCGCCACGTTGGATCATGCTAGATAGGATTGGGACTATATCTGTCGGCTTAACATCTTTGGCTTTAGTTGATGGTGGTATATGAGAATAAACTTCTTTTTCAAGTGCTTTTAGTACAGCCGCATAGGTGCGTTTACCATCTTCTTTCATCTGTGAAGTGTAAGAAGTAAAAAGCTGTTGAACGCTGCCTTTTACGGCTTCAGCTTGTTCCCTAGCCTTGGTTAATTGTTGCTGCTTTTCTAATTCTAATTTTGGATTTAAGTCTTTCGCTAACATTTCTGCGTATTTATCACACTCGCTTTGAGCCATTGTCATAACGAAGTTATCAGATACAAGTCCCATTCTAATAAACTGCCGCTTACCATCAATAAAATACCTGTATATCCATCGCTTTGTTCCAGTAGAACTAACCTCAACGCCTAAACGACCTTTTCCACGCTCACTGGTGGCTCTGTAAGACTCATATCGCTTACCCGTTATTTTTAACCCTACGACTTGGTTATAAGTTTTAAAAGTAACTGTAGTCATGACAATTGCCTGTAGTTGTGCCTGTAGTAAGCGCAAGAAAATATAAGATACCTTAAGACAATATACTAAATATCATAAACAAAAAAGCCCTATATAGCAGGGCTTCAGGAGTATTTGGCTATCTCATCAAGTTTCATGTTATATCTAAAGAAACACGACTCATAATCGTCAGGTCCCCAGTTCGAGTCTGGGAGGGCCACCAATTCTGATAAGCCGTAGTAGGTTAATACCTACTACGGCTTTTTCATATCTGGCGTTCTGTGTTGTAGCAAATGTGTAGCAGATACTTAAATAAAAGTCAGTAATTGAAGGAATTTGAATCCGCTTGCCATTTTGATAGTTATGCAAATCACCAACCATCAAATAACTCCACGATAAGCGCTTATAACGCTCTTGAACAATCTGCGTGATGCATTAGAGGATAGCCAATCGGCTTAAGTAAAAACCAAGGTAACTAATTTAAGCTTCGCTATCGTATATGCCTCAGCTTCTTTCTAGCCAATAATGTCATCAACTACTATCTTGTTTCGACCCGATCCTTTAGCGTTGTACAAAGCGCTATCAGCTCGTTGGAACCATTCTTTAAAAGGCTCTTCAATACGCAGAGTTGCCATGCCGGCACTAAAGGTTAACTTGTCAATTGGCGCAAAGTCCATCTGTGAGATTTTTTGACGTAGCGCTTCAATATGTTTAAAGACCATAGCCGAGGTCGCTTCTGGTATTAAAATCACAAACTCTTCTCCTCCCCAGCGACAGATGAGATTTTCTTTGCGCATATTTATAGACAGCTCATCCGCAAAACGGCACAAAATATCATCACCAACATTGTGGCCAAACTCATCATTAATCTTTTTGAAATGATCTATGTCTAATATGACTAGAGTAACAGGGAAATGATGTCGCTTAGCGCGGGAGATCTCTTTATCAACCAGAGCACTAAAAGCTCGACGATTATAAAGCAAGGTTAACGGGTCTTTAGAGGCAAGCTGTTCAAGCTTTTCATTTTGCTGATTAAGCAGTAAGTTTTTGTCGGTGATTTCTTGGGTTCGATGATTGACCATTTGTTCTAAATGGATAGTGTGTAAATGTATTTTTTGAAGACTATCGTGGAAAGCTTTAGACAGTTGACCTATTTCATCATCTGAATCGATTATTTTTAGATAACTTTTTTTATCTTTAACAGAGGCTTTTACATCTTTGGTCAGTTGCACGATTGGTTTTGTTATTCTATTGGATAGTTCACTGATGAGTAATAAAAATATCACCATCAAAATGATCGAAGTGACTAAAACGTCGTACATTATTGTATATATAGCGTGAAAAATTTCAGACTCTTTAGTTGTGACAAACAAGGTCCAGCCAGGCAGATAATCAACTTTTGAAAATGTGACTATCTTCGATTCATTTAATTTGGCATCCCTATAACGACCGTAGCCATCATTTTGTAATTTAGTTTGTCGGACTATTTTATAAAATCCTGGATAATCAGCACTTTCTGTCATTGAAAGTTTATTCTTCATTATAAAACTTTTATTCGGATGTGAAACCATTAAGCCATTCGAGTCAGTTAACCAAGCGTAACTCTCTTTTGCGAGCTTAATTTCTGCTAATTTAGCGGAGATGATGGTGAGAGGCACCGCCACTGCAAGTGTTCCTATCCAGTTATTTTGCGTGTCTAAAATAGGTACTCCCACCATGATAACGGGGGCCTTTTCAAACCGAGTGATTACTGGCGTGCTAATATTATATTCTTTGCCCACCCATTGTTCAGCTCGTATAAATGAAGAATGAGTGACTTTATTTGTATTACCTAACACATCAGTTAAATTTAAATTTTTGTCTACATAAATAGCATTAATGAAATTACCACGCCCCATTGTCATCAGCCTTTGCAGCTGTCGAGCGATAGTCGCTTTATCACCTAGCTTTGTCTTTGGGTTATTGCTGAGCATTTTTAACATAACAACATATCGAGCAAACTCTTGGCTGAGGAGGTTTGCGTGCATTTTCGAAATTTTGGTAGAGTTTTCTAATGCTAAATCCAGTACACGATCACGCTCATTGATAAATATAGTGATTAAAAGCACAGACGTGAAAGCTATCATGACTAAAGAGAAAATAGTGATAACCTTGGCTTTTATACTATGAAACATATCACCCCTGAAAACGTTTGCTTAACACACTAAAATATATATAAATCACAAAAAATTGATGACACTTAATGGTATAGACTGGTGGTTAGCATTATGTCGTACTGATGCAATACCATTAAATCATGATTGCATAGACTTTGAATTGAACACATAAACTCACTCAAATCATCTTGCATTAAGTCATGTTATTACGCCATATCCGTTAATGTTAACAAACAATGCATGTTTTTTGAGGTTAATCTCGACCAATATAAGCTGGATTCTTTTCTAAATAGGCCTGTGCTGCAGTGATAGCAACCACGGCTTTAGAATTAAATTCACGTTGGTACAAGGTATATACCACAAATAAACTGGCTAAAATGAACATTCCTGGATGCATAAACCAGCACAGCGCCGCCATAGAGTAGTAATAAGAACGTAAGCCATAGTTATATGAATGCGCCGCTTGATCTTGTACCACGGCCATTTGCCTTGCATAGCCCAATGCATTTTTATCGCTACCGGTTTTATCTAATGGTGCCGCGCCAATCATAATATTCACAAAACCATATTGACGCATTGACCAGGTAAATTGGAAAAATGCTAGCACGAAAATCCCAGCTAAAAGAGCCAGTTTGATCTGTACCAGCGCGTGATTAGGCGACGAGGTGAAGGGAATAGAACCAATCACGGTTTCAAGCTTTTCAACCTGCGAAAATAACGTCAACACACCCGCCAGGATCAGTAAAGTTGTTGAAGCAAAGAAGGCAATATTGCGTTCTAAATTAGCCAATAATGCCGCTTCCGCTACGCGTATCTCTTTGGCTATTACCTGCGACATCCAATGAATACGTTGCTGATGCATTACTCGTGCAATGCAATTAGAGGTTTTGGCTTTACGACGGGCAAAACCGGTATACCCTATCCAACTAACTAAAAATACAATTAAAGCCAGCGAATCTAACCATGAAATCACCATGCTGATTAACCTATGTAAGAATAAATAATAGATTGATTATGCATCAGTTTTCACCATGCTTACATTAGTTTGTTGCTAGAAGTGGTTAAAATGGGCTTGGGCAAACAAAATCAATCCGTTGTTCTGTTACTGGATGAGTGAACGATAATGAAGTGGCATGCAACATTAATCGGTCCGACATCGCTTGCGAATAGTCATTACCATATAAGTCACAACCTAAAATAGGATGGCCTATTTGCTGGCTGTGTATGCGTAGCTGATGAGTTCGACCGGTAATAGGGGTAAAGGTGACCCGTGTTGATAGCCTTTGTTGATGACGTTCAATTACTTGATATTGACTGTGAGCGGGTTTGCCAGTTTGCTGACAAATTTTCATAAACGGGAAATTATCGCTATCTTTGGCGATCGGTAATTCAATATCACCATGTTGCTCAACCAAATCACCATATAACACTGCAGTGTAGGTTTTTGTGACAGTACGTAGCTGAAATTGTTTAGTTAATAATCCATTAATCTCTTTGTTTAGCGCCACTAACATAATACCTGACGTACCAAAATCGAGACGGTGTACTAACGTAGCCGTTGGATAATCTTGCACTAAACGATGATGTACTGAATCCTTGTTTAATGGATTCTTCCCCGAGAGACTTAACAATCCCGTCGGTTTATTGATCAATAACAAATGTTCATCTTGGTATAAAACCTCAATGTTGCCATCGCAGGGTGGAGCAATAAATTCAGCCATAATATCTTAGTGGTAACTATCTAAGCGGGAATAATAATAGAAAAGGTGGCTTGTAAGCCACCTTTCATACTGTTCGCGCTAGGTTAAAGCAGGGTTAAGTTCGTAATCGTCCCAATTGCTGATGCTGCTGCTGAACTAAATCAGCTAGGCTGTCACTGCTCTGCTGAGCACTGTCAGCCAGCTGAGATAACTCAGCAGCCGAGTCTGAAATGCCAGTAATGTTACGATTGACCTCTTCGGTTACCGCACTCTGCTCTTCAGCTGCGGTAGCGATGTGGGTCACTTGACCTGACACTTGGTTAATTTGTTCAACGATGGCATTCAGCGATTGTAATGCTAGCTGAGTTTGCTCAACCGCTTTTTGTGCGCCTTGGGCACCTTTATCAATAATGCTCGAGGCATTTTTAACTTCTTTTTGTAACGACTCAATTAAGGTACTAATTTCATTAGTCGACGTTTGAGTTCGAGACGCAAGGGTTCTGACTTCATCGGCAACAACAGCAAAGCCTCGACCTTGTTCCCCCGCTCTGGCAGCCTCAATAGCCGCATTTAACGCTAATAGGTTAGTCTGCTCTGCAATGGAACTGATCACCTCTAAAATACGGCTAATATTGGCGCTGCTTTGCGACACCATACCTACCGCTTGCTGAGCTTGTGCTGAATCACCCGAGACTCCCTCAACAAATACCATTGCTTGAGTTAACCGCGACTGACCGTCTTTCACATTAACCGTCATAGATTCGGTTTCCATTGCGGTTTGCTCAGAAGCTTTAGCCACTTCAAGCGCGGTGGCGCTCATTTGATTAACCGCTGTTACCACACTTTCAATTTCACCATATTGGCGATTAACACTTTCGCGTGTGTGCTTAGCAATGTCTGCCGATTTTATGCTTTCTTGTTGCGAACGGTCGGCAAGAATTTTGAGTTCGGAAATGAGATGGCGCAATTTAGCAATGAAGGCATTAATACCACTGCCTAATGCAATTAACTCCGCATGGGCATCGACTTCTATCGCTTGAGTTAAGTCGCCTTCGGCGCTGGCAAGGTTTTCGACGCGAGCTTGGATCATATTAAGCGGCGCAATAATGCTGCGAATAACCAAACTGATAATAA
Organism: Shewanella sp. S1-58-MNA-CIBAN-0166; assembly: GCF_040310085.1. Classification (NCBI taxonomy): domain Bacteria; kingdom Pseudomonadati; phylum Pseudomonadota; class Gammaproteobacteria; order Alteromonadales; family Shewanellaceae; genus Shewanella; species Shewanella sp. S1-58-MNA-CIBAN-0166. The sequence continues at coordinate 20,320 of NZ_JBEOPN010000044.1, forward strand.
GCACCGCAATAACTGTGACAATAATACCGATGGTTAATAGCAAGCTGCCCAGAGACATCGCCATGTCATTCATGGCGGTATTCATATGATCTACCGCCATAAACGCTTGGGTTTTCGGCACTTCAATAATCAATGACCAAGTTGCATTCGCAATAGGGATATTAATAGGATATGCCACGGCAATGGTGGTTGGTTCATTTACGAACCCCGATGAACTATTTAATGCCAACAGCTTTTTAGCTAATTCTGGCCCGACAGATTCACTAAAAGGTCGTGCAAATTTTTTATAATGGCTAGCAGCCACCACAAACCCTTTCTGGCTTACCAAGGTCACCTTAGCTTGTCCACCATACAAACTTTTAGATAATTGCATAATCATGGTTTGAAATATCGGCAAGTTAATATCAACGCCAACGAGACCTTTAAATTGGTTATCCACTATAACGGGCACGGTTAACGAGGTCATGAGTGCAGTATTGCCTGGAGTGATTTCGTACAAATATGGTTCCATTAAGCACGGCTTTTTACTGTCTTTGGCACACAAATACCACTCAGCTTCGCGAACGCCAAACTCATTTAACGTGGTAACGTATTTTTCAGCCGCTTCATCAACTTGATTCTGCTCTACTGTGCCGTCATCATTGCGGGTGTAGTAAATTTCTAATGTGCCCGCATTCGGTACACTGTGGCTGTCACCTTGAAGATAACTGTCATCGAGACCATCATAGCCATTAGGTTCAAATTGCGCATACATCGATGATATGATGTTATTTTTCTGCAATATTGCCGCAAGCGATAACTCAACCCGCTCACGACTTAAAGGATCTTTTTTTGAGGTTTGTTCCAGTAAGCCTGCAAACGAAAAGGGAACCCGATAAGCTTCATTGATAAATCCGGCAATACGCTCACCATACTCACCCGCTCTTGCTGAGAGTTTGTCATTAATCTCTTGTTGTAACGCAACCTCAACCTCTGCGGCCAAACTGGTATTCTTGTCTTTTAACCCTAGCCATAAACTTAAAGAGAGTGTAATGACTGTGGCAACAAATAACGCCGAGGTGATCCATAACAACTTTGACTTAATGGATAATGCCTTCATTCAATTGAGCTCCCGCTTTAGTATTAATTTTCAGATATAATAAAGTGTAGTCAGCTTTAAAAATTAAGTAAGTATGAGATATAAAAAATCCCGTAAAAACGGGATTCTATTGATTATTCTGATAAAAGCCGCTATTTAAACACGGTCTGAAATGTAGAGTCCATAATCGCAAGACCAGTATCAATTTGTGCATCTGGCGCAGTTAATGGTACCAGCACTCGGATAACGTTGCCGTAAGTACCACAAGACAATAAAATCAGTCCGCGGTTACGTGCTTCAGTTAAAATCTTACCACTGTACTGCGGAGCAGGTTCACCATCTTCCATTAACTCAATGGCGATCATTGCACCCAATCCACGCACATCAGCAATTTGCGGATACTTAGCTTGCATATCAGTGAGTGCCGACTTAAGCCGATGACCAACTTCATTAGCTCGGGCCAATAATTGTTCTTCTTCAAACACTTCAATAACCGCTAACGCAGCAGCGCAGGCAATCGGGCTACCACCATAAGTACCACCTAAGCCACCAGCGGTAACAGCATCCATGACTTCTGCTTTACCGGTAATACCTGATAGTGGGAAACCACCCGCTATAGACTTGGCAAAGGTAGTAATGTCTGCGGCTACACCCATTTGCTCCATCGCAAAAAAAGTACCAGTACGACCTGCGCCGGTTTGTACTTCATCGGCAATTAATACAATGCCATGGTTGTCGCACAATTCACGTAAGCGCTTCATAAATGATGGCGTAACCGCGTAAAAGCCACCCTCACCTTGTACCGGCTCTAAAATAATTGCGGCAATATCGGCAGGCTCAGCATCATTCTTAAAAATACGCTCAATTGATGCCATAGCATCATCTTCAGACACGCCATGCATTTCACACGGAAATTCAGCTCGGAACACGTTGGCAGACATTAAGCCCATGCCTTTACTGTAGGGTGCTACTTTGCCAGTTAATGCTAACGCAGCGATGGTTCGACCATGATAGCCAGAGGTAAATGCGATAACCCCAGCACGCTTGGTATAAGCACGGGCTACTTTTACTGCGTTTTCTACCGCCTCAGAACCACTGGTAAATAAGGCGGTTTTTTTAGCAAAATCACCCGGTACCAAATGGTTAAGTTTTTCACATACCGCAATGTAACTTTCGTAACCCAACACCATAAAACATGTATGAGAAAATGCATCTAACTGCGCTGCCACTGCCGCTTTAACTTTAGGGTGTAAATGACCAGTATTGAGTACCGCAATACCACCGGCAAAGTCGATATATTCACGACCTTCAACATCCCATACTGTGGCGTTTTCAGCACGTTCAGTAAAAATTGGGTGAATTTGTCCTACACCTTGAGCCACTGCCGCTTGGCGACGAGCCATTAATCCATCATTTGTTTTAGTCATAGCCCGCTCTCTTAAACTGACATGCAGATATATTTCATTTCAAGGTATTCTTCGATACCAAATTTTGAGCCTTCGCGGCCTAATCCAGACGATTTAATGCCACCAAATGGCGCGACTTCGGTCGAGATTAATCCGGTGTTAACGCCCACCATACCGTATTCAAGTGCTTCTGCTACTTTGTAAACCAGCGAAATATCACGGCCATAAAAGTAAGCGGCTAAGCCAAATTCAGTGTCATTAGCTTGTTTAATCACATCATCTACTGAGTCGAATTTGAATAGCGGTGCTAATGGGCCAAAAGTCTCTTCTTTGGCAACTAACATCGATTTATCAACGTCACGTAAAATAGTAGGTTCAAAGAAAAAGCCACCTAAGCTATGTGTTTTACCGCCAGTGACGATACTTGCGCCTTTAGCAACCGCATCGGCTAAATGACGCTGTACTTTAGTCACTGCATCAGCATTGATTAACGGGCCGATATTCACCCCTGTATCCACGCCATTACCGACGCTTAATTTAGCCACTGCGGCAGCAAACTTTTGGGTGAATTGCTCATACACCCCTGCTTGGACATAAATACGGTTGGCACACACACAGGTTTGACCGGCATTACGGTATTTAGCAATCATTGCGCCATCAACGGCGGCATCAATATCGGCATCATTAAAAACGATAAACGGTGCATTACCACCTAGCTCCAATGACAGTTTTTTAAGTGTTGGAGCACATTGCTCCATTAACTTAATTCCTACCGCAGTTGAACCAGTAAAAGATAATTTACGCACAATAGGGCTTTCACATAAAGCATTACCAATCGCAATCGCATCACCAGTAATAACACTAAACACACCAGCAGGAATGCCCGCACGATGTGCAAGCTCAGCTAATGCTAATGCGGTAAATGGAGTTTGCGGCGCAGGCTTAACGACCATAGTACAACCGGCTGCTAGTGCAGGCCCGGCTTTACGGGTGATCATCGCAGCAGGGAAATTCCACGGGGTAATCGCCGCAGTCACGCCAACAGGTTGCTTAATAACAGTCAGTCTTTTATCTGCTTGATGACCTGGAATGGTATCACCATAGATACGCTTAGCTTCTTCGGCAAACCATTCGATAAACGAGGCAGCATAGGTTACTTCACCTCTTGATTCTGCCAGCGGTTTACCTTGCTCGGTCGTCATCATCAACGCTAGGTCTTCAGCATTTTCATGCATTAACTCAAACCAACGGCGTAACTTCTGGCTACGCTCTTTTGCAGTCAGCGCGCGCCATGCAGGTAAGGCATTATTGGCTGCTGTAATGGCTGCTTCGGTTTCTGCTTTGCCCATAACAGGCACATTACCGATGATTTCTTGGGTAGCAGGGTTAGCTATAGCAACCGTTTCGCCGCTGTTAGCACCCACCCATAGGCCATCGATATAACATTGTTCATGCAATAAGCTTGGATCATTTAAAATCACAATGCGCTCCTACTAAATTCTAATAAAACTCAGTTAATCATTAACAGCCAGCTGGTAATCAACTGATGGTTATATGCCAAACTTGTCACGTAACGTGTAATACCACGCACCTAAGGCACTAAACGGCACTCTAAGTGCATGCCCGCCAGGGAATGGATAATGCGGCAATGCGGCAAAGGCATCAAAACGTGTGGCTTGACCATTAAGCATTTCGGCAATTAACTTACCGGCTAAATGAGTATAGGTAACCCCATGACCACTACAGCCTTGTGAGTAATAAATATTATCGCCAATACGGCCAACTTGTGGCAGGCGCGATAACGTCATTAAAAAGTTACCCGTCCAAGCATAGTCAACTTTAATCCCTTTTAACTGCGGAAAGGTCTTTAATAGTTTAGGCATAATCAAGGCTTCAACGTTGGCCGGATCGCGAGCACCATAAACCACGCCACCACCAAAAATAAGGCGTTTATCGCCAGTAAGACGGTAATAATCTAATAAGTAGTTACAGTCTTCAACGCAATAGTCTTGCGGTAGTAAACTCGCAGCTATTTCATCTGACAATGGTTCAGTGGTAATCACTTGAGTACCACAAGGCATGGATTTAGCTTGTAGCTCTGGCAATAATTTACCTAAATAAGCATTACCAGCTACCACTACAAATTTACAGTTAACTTGGCCTTGTGCTGTGTGCACAACCGGTGATGCGCCATCGTCCACTTTAATGACAGCTGAATCTTCGAAAATCAATCCACCAAGGGATTCCACCGCACGGGCTTCACCTAATGCAAGGTTTAGAGGATGAATATGGCCACCGCTTTTATCGAGTAAACCACCGACATATAAATCGGTATTAACCACTTTGCGAATGCCATCCTGGTCGAGTAACTCTAATTGATTGTTATGACCATGAGCTTCCCATAATGATTTTTGACTCTGTAAATGGCCCATTTGCTTGGCGTTCATGGCGGCAAAAACACCACCATCTTTTAAGTCGCAATCAATGTTGTATTTGGCAATACGGTCACGAATAATCTGACCACCTTCGAACGCCATTTGACCAAATAGTTTAGCTTGTTCTTTGCCGACAACGCCTTCGATAGAATCAATGTCACGACTAAAAGAATTGACAATTTGACCGCCGTTTCGACCTGATGCTCCCCAGCCAATTCTTGCCGCTTCAAGCACCACAACTTTCATGCCGCTTTCTAATAAATGTAACGCAGAAGACAAACCAGTATAGCCCGCGCCAATAACACAAACATCTGTTTCAATTGTAGATTCTAAGCGAGGACGTTCGACTTTATCATTAGCCGATGCAGCATAATATGAACTAGCATGAGGTGTGGCGGACATAGCACTTCCTTTATAGGTTCAAAACGTAATTCAACTCACTCATCCTACACTTATGCAAATTTAAAAACTAGCATTAATCGCGTAATTTTTGACACTTTGTTGAATATATTAAACACCTGTGTCAGTAGAATATAGCAAATAGATTATCGAAAATAAAAAGCCACACTGACATCAGCGTGGCTTTTACATTGTGTTATTGAGTATTGTTATTCCATCGCAATTTTAGCTTTTTTCTCTGCTCGGCGTGCAAAATACCAAGATAAGAAAGCCACTAAAGATACCGCTAAAATAATAATCGTCGCCAGCGCGTTAATCTTAGGTGAAACCCCTAAGCGTACTGACGAAAAAACCACCATAGGCAAGGTTGTAGAACCAGGACCAGAGGTAAAGCTGGCAATCACTAAGTCATCTAATGACAAGCTAAATGATAACAACCAACCGGCAATAAGTGATGGCGCTATCATTGGTATGGTGATTAAAAAGAAGGTTTTTAATCGCGTTGCACCTAAGTCCATCGCCGCTTCTTCTATCGACAAATCCAGTTCACGCAGTCTTGACGATACCACTACCGCAACATAAGCAGCACAGAAAGTAGAATGGGCAATCCATACCGTAAACATGCCGCGCTCAGTGGGCCAGCCAAAGGTTTCTGACATTTGTACAAATAACAGTAGCAACGACAAACCAGTGATAACTTCAGGCATAACCAAAGGTGCGGTGATCATGTTAGACAAGGTTAACTTAGCCCATGAGCGTCTAAAACGGGTCATCACAAACGCTGCCATCGTTCCAATAATCACTGCCATGGTGGAGCTATAAAAGGCAATGCGTAAACTGGTCCAGACTGCATTTAATATTTGCTGGTCCTCAAATAGCTCGCCATACCATTTAGGCGAAAATCCTCCCCACACGGTAACCAGTTTTGAGTCGTTAAATGAATAGATGACCAAAATCAGCATTGGCGCATATAAAAAGATTAACCCCACCCACAACATCACTTTAGAGAAACTTAACTTCTTCATACGTCGCTCTCCATGTTGCGTGACTGATAACGGTGGAACAAAGTAATTGGGACAATCAATAACGCTAGCATAACAATCGCTAATGATGAAGCTACCGGCCAGTCGCGGTTATTAAAGAACTCTTGCCACAACACCTTACCAATCATTAATGAGTCAGGACCACCCAGCAGCTCAGGAATAACAAACTCACCCACGGCAGGGATAAATACCAACATCGAGCCAGCGATTACACCGCCCATTGATAATGGCAGAGTAATTTTCCAGAAAGTATTGATACTGCTAGAGCCTAAATCTGAAGCAGCTTCTAGTAAGCTTAAATCTAATTTAACTAGGGTGGCGTATAGCGGCAGAATCATAAACGGTAAGTAGGCATAAATAATACCAATGTATACTGCAAAATTAGTATTCAACATTTGTATTGGTTCAGAAATAATGCCTAACCAAGTCAGGGCGTTATTGATTAAACCGTTGTTACTTAAAATACCCATCCATGCGTATACCCGAATCAAAAAGGAGGTCCACGACGGCAACATCACCAGTAGCAGCAATACCGCCTGCATTCTTACTGGGGCGCGGGCAATAGCATAAGCCATCGGAAAACCAAGCACCAAACAGCCAAGTGTGGCAACAAAGGCCATTTTTAATGAGGTTAAGTACGCCATGTAATACATTGAATCTTGCAGCAACAATAAATAGTTACCCAGATTAACGAATATATTTAGCGCCTCATCAACATAATTAAACGTTGGCTCGTACGGTGGAATGGCAATCGCAGCAGTCGAAAAGCTCAGCTTTAATACTATGGCGAACGGTAAGGCGAAAAACAGTAACAACCATAGGTATGGAATCCCCATGGTGAGATGTCGGCCTTTGAATATTTTCAATGGATTCTTCATGAGTTTAATACAACCCCGCTGGTGTCTTCCCAACTGATATAAACCTCATCTTCCCACGTTGGGTGATCGGCGCGGCGTTCACGGTTAATCATTGAGCATTGAACGATTTGGTTGTTTTTCAACTTAATGTAATACACCGACAAACCACCTAGATAGGCGATGTCATGTACTACGCCGTGAGCCCAGTTATATTCACTTTCGGGCTTCTGACGGCTAATAATGGTTTTTTCTGGTCGTAGGGCTAAAAATACATTTTTGTTTTCTAGACTGGTTGAAATACCGTGACCAATGTAAAACTGTTGCGATAAAGTTGGCGATTTAATAATTGCGTGGTCAACTTCATCTTTAATGATTTCACCTTCGAATAAGTTAACCGTACCAATAAACTCAGCAACCATACGGCTAGCTGGCGACTCGTAAATGTCCATTGGGCTGCCGGTTTGGGCAATCCAACCTTCATGCATAATCGAAATACGTCCGGCCATAGTCATGGCTTCTTCTTGGTCATGGGTTACCATCACGCAGGTAACACCTACCGCTTCTAAAATATCGACCACTTCTAACTGCATTTGAGTACGCAGCTTTTTATCTAATGCGCCCATTGGCTCATCAAGTAATAATAATTTAGGTCGCTTTGCTAATGAACGAGCTAAGGCGACACGCTGACGTTGACCACCCGATAACTGATGCGGTTTACGTTTACCGTATTTGTCCATGTGCACCAGTTTAAGCATTTCTTTAACCCGCACAGCAATATCAGCCTTAGGCATCTTGTCTTGCTTCAATCCAAAAGCAATATTTTGTTCAACCGTCATGTGCGGAAATAAAGCATACGATTGGAACATCATATTAATAGGGCGTTCGTACGGTGGCATATCAGTAATGTCGACACCATCAAGAAAAATACGCCCCTCAGTTGGCTTTTCAAAACCCGCGAGCATGCGTAACAAGGTTGATTTACCCGAACCTGAACCACCCAAAAGCGCAAATATTTCGCCACGGTTAATGGTTAACGAGACGTCGTCTACTGCACGCACATCATCGAAAAGTTTGCTGACACGCTCAATTTTGAGCAGCACTTTATCTTGCGTCTTTGTGGTTGGTTTATTAGTGACGCTCGAGGTGTTTACCATAATACTGCTCCGCCTTTTGGAGTATGCGTACCGCAACAGAACAGCCTGTTTCTGGGCACACGTAACAATCTGTTAAAGTGGCAAAATTAGCCAATAAATACATCAATACTGCTATAAAAACAGGGCGAGAGGGCTCGCCCTGAGTGCTAGTGAGGTTAGGTTATTGACCTGACTTCACTTTGGTCCATGCACGTGTAACTACACGTTGAATTTTTAATGGACGAATATCGCCAATGTACAACTTATCAATTACCGACTGTGGTGGGTAAATGGCTGGGTCATTACGAATCGCTTCGTCAACTAAGGCTTGTGCTGGAGCGTTAGGGTTAGCGTAAGCAACATAGTTACTGATAGGTGCAATCACTTCAGGGCGAAGTAAATAGTTAATCAGTTTATGGGCGTTATCTACGTTAGTGGCATCTTGTGGGATGGCTAACATATCAAACCATAAGTTGGCGCCTTCTTTTGGAATAGAATAGCCAATCTTATTACCGTTACCGGCTTCATCAGCACGTGCAGCAGCCTGGAATACATCACCAGAGAAACCAAACGCGACACAGATATCGCCGTTAGCTAAGTCTGAAATGTAGCGCGATGAATGGAAGTAAGTGACGTAAGGACGTACTTTTTCCAACACTGCGGCGGCTTTTTCATAATCAGCAGCATTTTTACTGTTTGGATCTAAGCCTAAGTAAATCAGGGCTTGAGGTAACATGTCGTCGGCAGAATCAAGCATCGAGAAACCACATGAGCCAATTTTTTCAGCATACTTAGGGTTAAAGATAAGCTCTAAAGAATCAAATGGCGCATCTTCACCTAATACCGCTTTCACTTTTTCGATATTATATCCAATACCGTTAGTGCCCCATAAATACGGAATTGCGTGCTCATTGGCCGGATCAGCTTTTTGTAGCTGTTTCATTAAATCAGGCTTTAAGTTGGCATAATTAGTCAACTTAGCGCGATCAAGCTTTTGAAATGCACCCGCTTTAATTTGCTTAGCTAAAAAGTGATTAGACGGAACAACAATGTCATAACCGCTGTGGCCAGAAAGTAATTTCGCTTCAAGTACTTCATTACTGTCAAACACGTCATAAATAACATGAATACCGGTTTCTTTCTCAAAATTGGCTAAGGTATCTTCGGCAATATAATCCGACCAGTTGTACATTTTAACCACTTCCTGAGCCTGAATAGCAGTGCTTGAAAACACACCCGCAGTAATTAAGGCCAATGTGGATAGTTTGTTTAATAGCTTCATACTTTCTCCCTGTTGGATAATGGTCAGAATGGTACTGACATTTGTTTTTTTCGCTAGGTCTTACCAGCGTGTAAAATCTTCTTTCTAATGAAAGAAATTATCCAATGCTACAACTTAACTATGCATCGGTATGGTTAACGCGACATTACTTGTTTCCTTCAGCGCGATTCTATCAAAAACACTTTCGATTACTAGATCGTGTAAATGCAATTGGTTAAAAAATCACTATATTGCAATAATCATTCAGTAACGGGACATCACTCCATGGTTTTTACTTGTTGATAAGTATCATTTAACGCTTGCGTCGCTTTCGCGACTAACTCGTCAATCTCACTATGACTAATGGTTAATGGCGGTGAAATAATCATGGTGTCGCCAACGGAGCGCATCACCAAACCATGGGTGATACACGCATCGCGGCAATATGTTCCAACGCCGACGTTGGCATCAAATCGTTGTCGTAACGATTTATCTTTGACTAACTCTATAGCTGCAACTAACCCAACACCACGCACCTCACCCACTAATGGATGTTCGGCCAATTGTTGTAAGCACGACTGTAAATACGGCGAGGTATCGTTAGCCACACGTTCAACTAATTTTTCTTGTTCAATAATACGAATATTTTCTAATGCAGCTGCTGCGGCAACCGGATGACCAGAATAAGTAAAACCGTGGGTAAATTCGCCGCAGTCTTGCTTAATAACCTCGGCCACTTTGTCTGACAAAATCACCCCGCCCATTGGCACATAACCGGACGTCATGCCTTTGGCGATCGTGATAAGGTCTGGCTGCAAATCAAAATACTCAGCGGCAAACCACTTTCCGGTACGGCCAAAACCGCTGATCACTTCATCAAGAATAAATAAAATATCGTATTTGGCTAAAATGCGGTTTATTTCAGGCCAATACGTTGATGGAGGAATAATCACCCCACCTGCGCCTTGAAAAGGTTCGGCAATAAAAGCGGCAACATTGTCTTCGCCTAGCTCAATAATTTTGGCTTCAAGTGCTTGCGCAGTTTTCAAACCAAATTCTTCTGGGGATAAATCTTTACCTTCGGCATACCAATAAGGTTGCGCAATATGCACCACGCCAGGAATAGGTAAATCGCCTTGTTCATGCATGCCCGACATACCACCTAAACTGGCACCCGCGACAGTAGAACCATGGTAAGCATTAACCCGACTGATAATAGTTTTCTTGCTTGGTTTGCCTTTTAAATCCCAGTAACGTCGCACCATACGTAAGTTGGTGTCGTTTGACTCAGAACCCGACCCGGTAAAAAACACATTGTTCATGTGCGCAGGGGCAAGAGAAGCAATTTTTTGTGCTAATTCAATCGCTGGAGGATGAGAGCATTGGAAAAAACTATTATAAAAGGGCAGCTTTTGCATTTGTTTGCTGACAGCATCCACAATTGACTGCCGACCATAGCCCACATTGACACACCATAAACCTGCCATGCCATCCAACAGTTTATGACCCATTACATCCCACAGATATACTCCATCAGCCCGTTCGATCACCCGAGTGCCCTTTTCAGCTAACCCCTTTGAATCGGTAAATGGGTGAATAAAATGCTGTTTGTCTGCTGTTTGCAGACGTTCAAGCTTTTGCTGTTGGATCATCGCATCTGTCGATAATGGTTTTGTCATACTTGTATCCTTTCAAACAGATAGCAAATCCGTTGGTATTTGCTATCTGCTGCTATCCACACACATTAATAATGTAAGCCAATACGCTCAGCCATCATTACACTGTTAGTAATAAGAACTCACGTTCCCACGAACTCACAACGCGTCTAAAGTTTTCAAGTTCAGCTTGTTTTACCGCCACAAAACCAGTGGTAAAAGATTGACCTAAATACTCAATACAAGCCTCACTAGTTTGCATCGCCACTAACGCTTCTTCTAAGGTTAAAGGTAAACGATTTTCATTATTAGTGCGGCTTTCGTTCGACTTGCCCGTGACTGGTGTAGAAGGTTTTAAGTCGTCAACCATACCGATATAACCACATAATAAGCTGGCAGCAATCGCAAGATAACAGTTAGCATCAGCACCCGGAATACGGTTTTCAATACGACGATTTTGTGGCGATGATTCAGGAATACGAAGACCACAAGTACGATTTTCCACGCCCCATTCCAAGTTTACTGGAGCAGAAGTGCCCGGTAAGAAGCGGCGGAACGAGTTAGCACTTGGCGCCATTAACGGTAACAATTCAGGAATGTACTGTTGTAAACCCGCAATATAGCTGAGGAATAATTTACTTTGAGTGCCATCTTCTTTAGTGAAAATGTTTTTACCGGTTTTAATGTCCAGTACGCTCTGGTGAATGTGCATCGCGCTGCCAGGTTCATCGGTAACAGGCTTAGCCATAAAGGTGGCACACACATCATGCTTTAATGCGGCTTCTTTTAAGGTGCGCTTAAAAATGAACACCTGATCGGCTAATGACAATGCATTACCGTGGCTGAAGTTAATCTCCATTTGTGCTGGACCGTCTTCATGAATCAAAGTATCAATATCTAACCCTTGGATTTCACACCAATCATACATATCTTCAAACAATGGATCGTATTCGTTAGCAGCATCGATAGAGAAAGACTGACGGCCTGCTTCTGGGCGGCCAGAGCGCCCAATAGGTGGCTTAAGCGGTAAATCATGATCATCAGAACGTTTGGTGAGGTAAAATTCCATTTCAGGAGCAATCACCGGTTCCCAACCTTTATCTTCATAAAGCTTAAGTACTTTCTTCAACACGTTACGCGGTGACAATTCAATTGGATTACCCATACGATCATAACAATCATGGATAACCTGAGCCGTGGCTTCAACGGTCCATGGCAACATAAATACTGCATTTTCGTCTGGAACACAGACAAAATCGATATCGGCATCATCGAGAAGTTGATAATAAATTTCTTCGTTAATGAAATCACCGGTGACCGTTTGCAACAGCACGCTCTCAGGTAAACGCATGCCTTTTTCTGATACAAACTTATCTACTGGGGCAATTTTTCCTCGTGCAATGCCAGTCATATCACTGATAACACATTCTACTTCGGTAATTTTTTTGTCTTTTAAAAAAGCGATTAACTTATCCATTTTTATCTCACTTGTGTTGCCGCATGTTGTCTACAGGCTTGTCCGAATGCTTCGAAAATTGCAGTATAGAATGCATTTTCGGTTACTTTCCATTCTGGATGCCATTGGACTCCCAATGCAAAATTTTTAGCATTTTTAACAGAAAATGCTTCTACTAAACCGTCTGGAGCGAATGCTTCTGGCTGTAACCCCTCACCAAGACGTTCAACGCCTTGAGTATGAACAGAGTTAACCTCTGCGGTGTCACAGCCCCATGCATCGTGAAGAAGCCCGCCAGCAACCAGATTAACTGGATGCGAAATACCATATTGCACATCTAATGGGGCTTTCTTATCTTCACGATGTTCAATATACGTGCCAACTTCATGTAGCTTCTGATACAAACTGCCACCAAAAACAACGTTCATTTCTTGAAAACCACGACAAATACCTAATACAGGGATCCCTGCATCAATAGCGGCTTTTATCAGTGGTAAGGTTAATGCGTCACGCTTGGGATCATGATGGGTTCCATCATCACTAGCAGGACCTTGGTAATGATGAGGTTCAACATTCGATGGAGAACCTGTAAAAAGGATTCCGTCGAGACGAGCAAGAATAGCGTCAATAGGCGTATCTACGCCCAGTGATGGGATGACTAAGGGGAACCCTTTAGCGCCATTAACTACACTTAACAAGTATTTCTCACCCACAATGTTAAATGGATGAAGACCAATTTGCTGGTTGCACGCTACTACCCCTATGAGGGGAAGACCTGACAGAGACATATCTCACCTTTAGCAAAGAATGTGACGAACTTAATGTTTTGCGTGTTCGTTTTTTCACACACTACACGGATTTTTTTAGCTAGGCAAGAGGATAACTGATGATAAAAACAACTTTTAACAAAAATAAATTAAAACACTTTAAAAACATAACAGTAACTTTAAATTAACCGTAATGCATAAAAAAATATTCCCAGTAACTTTGATGAAATATCATAAAGAAATGCGCCAAAATGGGGAGGACAATGCACGAAAAAAGGGAATTTGTTGCTTAATATTCTTTACACAAGCCAATAATATCATGCTAGGAAGTAACACGACAAAGGCTAAAAGTGAGTTAGGAATTAGCTTTTTGAGAAGTAGGAATAGCAAGATTAATTGATAATCTTGGGCTATTCCCTTGAACAAATGTAGTAGATATAAGCAGAAAAAGTTGAATAATAAATCATTAAAAATCAGCTGGTGTTGTGGCGCTAGTTAGCTTGCAAGGTTCATCAAATGGGTTACGAAATCGATGAGGTTGTTCACTATTAAAATAGTAACTGTCGCCTTTTTCGAGGATAAAAACCTCTTCGCCAACAGTAAGCTCAAGCTTACCTTCTATAATGATGCCACCTTCCTCACCCTTATGTTGCAGCATTTCAGCGCCTGTATCAGCATTGACAGGATATGTTTCACTCATTAGCGACATCGCACGGTTTGGGTAATCACGGCCAATAAGCTTATAGACTAATTCACCCGTACCTATATCCAGCAACTCATTACCCCGATAAACCACTTTTTGGTCACCGATAGAGCCATCATCAATAGAGAAAAAATCCACTAATGACATCGGGATCCCGGCTAAAACCTTTTTAAGTGAACTCACCGAAGGGCTAACACTGTTTTTCTCAATCATTGAAATTGTACTGTTGGTAACCCCTGCACGCTTGGCTAACTCACGCTGAGATAACCCTTTCAATTTACGAACAGCTTTTAGGCTTGTACCAATATCCAAATTCGTTCTCCTAGTAAATGTTGACCAATATCCTGCTGCTAAAGTGTTGCAGATTATTAACACTTTACCAAAAATCTGTATTCATTAAGCATGATATCTTACTTAAATCAAAGCAATTGTATTTTACACCAAATAAGTGTTAAATAAAATGCACACCGCAGATGGCTTAGATTGCATCTAACTATTCATTTAAAAGTTATTATTACAACTATAATCAATAGCTTGGAGAATTTATGTCGCATAAATCCCCGATTCATAGCCAACACTACCCAGACTCCTTTTATGTCGCGACCGCCAAAGAGCTTTATCAGCACCCCAAGCTAACCGAAAACATTACTGTCGATGTGTGTATTGTCGGCGGTGGATTTAGCGGGATCAATACTGCAATTGAACTCAGACAACGCGGCTACAGTGTCGCATTGCTCGAAGCCAAACGGATTGGTTGGGGCGCATCTGGCCGAAATGGTGGTGAACTTATCCGTGGGATCGGTCATGATGCTAGCCAATTTCGAAATGAAATTGGTGACGAAGGTGTAAAATCTATTCAACAAATGGGTTTTGAAGCCGTTGATATTGTCACCGATCGCATTGCCGAGCACAAAATCGATTGCGACTTACACATGGGTTATTGTGATTTAGCCGTAAAGCCACGGCACATGGATGATTTAGCGGCAGAATACCAAGATCTGCAAGACCAAGGTTATCAAAAAACAATCAAGCTGCTTGATCGTTCACAAATTGGTGAAGTTATCGGTTCAGACTTTTATCAAGGCGCCTTGGTCGATATGGGCAGCGGACACTTGCACCCACTTAATTTAGCCCTAGGCGAAGCGCGTGTCGCCCGCGAACTTGGCGCACAATTATTTGAATACAGCGCCGCAGAAAAAATCATTAAAGGCACTAAACCCAAAGTCATTACCGCTGAAGGCGAAGTAACTTGTGACTATCTAGTCATGGCCGGTAATGGTTATATCGGTAACAAATTAAGCCCTTTCCTTGGTGGAAAAGTGTTGCCAACAGGCACCTATTTATTAGCCACTGAGCCATTAACCGAGCAACAATGTGCCAGTATCATCCCGCAAAACATGGCATTTGCCGATATGCGCGTGGCGTTAGACTACTTCCATTTATCAGCAGACCGTCGTTTATTGTTTGGTGGTTTATGCACTTATTCTGGTAAAGACCCAAAAGACATTGAAGCCGAGTTAAGACCTAATCTTGAAAAAGTGTTTCCACAATTAAAAGGCATCAAAATTGATTATGAATGGGGCGGAATGATGGGCATCGGCGCCAATCGCATGCCGCAAATAGGCCGTTTACCTGACGCAGCCAACATCTACTTTGCTCAAGCCTATGCCGGACACGGGGTAAACGCTACGCATATGGCAGCAAGATTAATTGCTGAAGCCATTAGCCAGCAATCACAACGTATTGATGTGTTTAATGACATTAAACACATGACCTTCCCAGGCGGGCCCATGTTGCGATCGCCATTGCTTGCAGCTGGAATGTTTTATCACAGAATGAAGGATTTGCTATAGGTTGCTGGATTTGCTGTGGGTTGGCAAAAGGGTCAACCTTTGTTCTTTTTATGGCCTGCGGCCACTAACGCTTAAGATCGCAAGGTTCCACCCTGCACAGGCCAAATACGGCGTCATTCCGGCAATGCTTTTGAGCCGGAATCCAGGTGTTATTTTTGCTTTGTACTTTTGTACTTTTGTACTTTTGTACTTTATGGCCTGCGGCCACTAACGTCGTGGCGCTTCACCCACACCAGAGCAAGAGGAAATTAACGGCTATTCCCTCTTGGAACTCCCAGCCGCCCCGCAACATTTTCACTATTTACAAAACAATAGCTTGATGTGGTCAAGTAAAACTGTACACAAACAGGGGGCGTTTTATGCAGCCATTTCGGCAGCCGCTGGCGTCATATAATTGTTATAACTATGACCACGTTTTGTATTGTAGTGCTTTAGTATGTAATTCAACGCATCCAGCTTCGCTTCATCAAAATTGTTGTAACCATACTTCG
>NZ_JBEOPN010000045.1:0-29512 GCF_040310085.1 Shewanella sp. S1-58-MNA-CIBAN-0166
CTCGAAAGAGTAGTGATAAGCCCGTTACTAACGTAACGGGCTTTTTTACGTCTATAATTTATAGTGTAGAGTTTGTTATTGGCCAAAACATGACAGCAGTTTGTTGAATATGCCCATGTGTGAGTAGGTCATTTCCTGGCGCCTAATTGACTCGAAAGAGTAGTGATAAGCCCGTTACTAACGTAACGGGCTTTTTTACGTCTATAATTTATAGTGTAGAGTTTGTTATTGGCCAAAACATGACAGCAGTTTGTCGAATATGCCCATGCGTCCCCTTCGGGGATAAAAGAGTAGGTCATTTCTAGGCGCCTAATTGACTTGCAAGAGTCGCGAAACAGCCCGCTATGATATAGCGGGCTGTTTTGTGTCAAAAAACAATATGTAGCCCTTAACTCTCCATAATGACCGCAATCAAAGAGCTCGCTTATTTCGATGGCATTAATTAAATGGCTATTTAATATAAGCAACTTTATGAAATCAACAATACCACTCAATACACTCAATAAGGTGGCGTTGTTTAAGATTCTCTCTGACAGTGTTACGCGTTATTTATTTTTTGCTTTAGGTCATAAGCATCGTCGGTAACAACACGTTCAAGTACTTCAATTCGTTGACGCAGGGCGTTAATTTCATCATGCAGTGCTTTATTGTTAGTTTCTTGTTCTGCAGTCGTATGCGATTGTCTTTGCTTCAGCTTCATGATAGTGACAATAAAGCTGCCTAAAATGGCCAGAATAGGAATTAATAATGCCAATGTTGGTGGGTTCATAATGTGTCCTTAATTGTTTCTATTTATTGTCTATTATTGTGACGTTTTCAAGCAGAAATACTAGTGACAAAAGTCATCATTGTGAAATGAACACCAACTTATTCATTATGTTATAAATTAGTTGTTATCTTAATTATTGATTATAAAGTCTATTTTTTATTTTAGGTTATTAGTAACTCACTTTTTTATCCATTGCACTTGATATAGCGCCAGTGGTCCATATATCTAATTCTGTAGCAGGATCGAATCATGAAATGCTCGATTGAGGTTTCAGTAAACTTGCTACCACAGTGCCGTAAGGGCTGTGAAAACTAAACACCACAAACAGACTGTGGTCATTTTTACATATTGCTTTAGACAAGGGTATGAACATGCGTAATTTTAATATTTCTCCAGATTTAACACCTCTTTATCGTAGTGCTATTGGTTTTGATCGTTTAGCACAACTTGCTGAACATGCTGCAGCTAACAATAGCAACAGTGGTTATCCTCCTTATAATATTGAACTTTTAGGCGAGAATCGTTATCGGATAACGATGGCCGTCGCGGGTTTTTCTATGCCAGAACTCGATATTATGAGTGAAGGTGAAAAACTATTAGTAAAAGGTAATAAGACAGCTACAAGTGATGAACGTAAATATTTGCATCAAGGGATTGCTGAGCGTGGTTTTGAGCGCACTTTTCAATTAGCAGATCATGTACGAGTAATCGGTGCGGAATTAGAACACGGTTTATTAAATATTGATTTAGTACGTGAAATTCCAGAAGCAATGAAACCTCGTAAAATTGATATTGTTGCTACCAACACCCTTAGTTAAGGCGTTATTGTGAATTAATACGATTGATGGCTTAGGTGTTAATAGCATTTAAGCCATATTCTCAACCTTCTAGTTTATCTCCCCCCAATTTAGCCAATTGCTTACACCTAGTTTGTTATCAAACTAGGTTTTTTGTATTCATCATTTATTCAAAAGCACTGGGCCAGGGCCTTGATCTGCAAGAATATCGTTAGGATTATACAGTGGGCAATTTTTCATCGATAAACAACCACAACCGATGCAACCTTCGAGCGAATCTTTCAATTTTTGCATCTGGGTTATCCGCAGCGTAAGTGATTTATTCCAAACATTTGATAATTCTGCCCAGTCTTCTTTAGTCGCTGTTCGTTCATTGGGTAAAGCAGCAAAAGCATGCTTGATATCATCCAACGATATCCCTAATTGTTGCGCAGCTTTGATGAGTGATATTCGCCTGATAACGTCTCGTGTATAACGACGTTGATTACCATTATTGCGCCAACTGCTGATAAGACCTTTTTGCTCATAAAAGTGAATCGCAGAGATGTTTATTCCACAACGTTTGGCGACTTGGCCAACACTTAGTTCTGCATCTATTGACATTCAACCTCCGATTTTTTTTATCATTTTTGCAAAAATAATGCTTTACCTCAAGTTAGCTTGAGGTATTAAGCTGTGTTGCATTAACCATAAGGAGATAAGTGATGCGATTAGAACATTTAAATTTAGTAGTTAATGACTTAGATGAATCATTAGTATTTTATAAAGCGGCCTTTCCACACTGGCGAGTGCGTGGTGGTGGCGAGTCTGTTTGGCATGGTACGCCGCGGAAATGGCTTCACTTTGGTGATGATTATCATTATTTATCGTTAAATGATTCTGGTAGTGGCGAGGTGCGCGATCTTAAAAGTAATGCATTGGGTTTGGCACATTTCGCTTACGTTGTGGATAATATTGATGCATTAGTTGCTAGATTGTCACAAGTGGGTTTTGAGGTGGCGATTATGGGCGGACATGACCCTTTTTATAAAAGCCGTTACTTTATTGACCCAAGCGGATTTGAAGTTGAGTTTGTTGAATACTCAACGGATATTCCCAGTGAGCGAAATCAATACGGTGGTTAGTAACTTATCAATATGCACCATTGGGCTTATAGAGTAAGCCCAATGGTTTTGATCAAAACCGATTATCAGCAAACGTAATAGGTTAAGAGCAGGTAAGCTGACTAAAGGTAGTGTGACAAGTCGCTGTTAGCGGTAAGTTCAACTTCTTGTTGTTTACCATGGAATAAATAAGCCGTCTCATTACCAATAAGGTGTAATTTATCGCCCTGGCGCCATAGCGCGCTGCCTTCTTGGATTCCTATCACCGGTGTCAGTGGATCGACCATGGTAAATTCTAACAGCCGTTGTGCACGAGTTTCACCATTATGGCCTGGCATTTGGTAGTTGGTGTAATGCGGATTTAATTGGAATGGCAATATACCCAATGCGGTAAACGAGGGCGGCTCGACAATTGGCATATCATTGGTGGTACGAATGCTGGCACCAGTAATGTTTGATCCCGCACTCCAGCCCACATACGGCATGCCATTTTCTACTTTTTCACGAATTAAGTGCAGCAAGTCGTAGCGATACAATTCGTTGAGCAATTGGAATGTATTGCCACCACCAACAAAAATGCCTGCAGCATCTTGAATGGCTTGTTTTGGGTCTGCAAACTGATGAATACTACTAATGGTAATTGTTAGGGGTTCAAGTGCCGTTTGCACTTTTGTTAAATACTCATCATAACTTACACTGACGCCAGCATAAGGAATAAACAGCCATTGTTGTCCTGGTTGAGTGAGTGGACGAATAAGCTCAACGGTATGGCTTAGATATGTCGAATTACCGACCCGTGAGGCACTCAACATTAATGCATTAATGGGCATAAAAAGTCCTTTTTGGTTTTAGTTTTTGACAGTTTATCAAAGATTAATCATTGCCGACACAGAGTTTGTTTTTGTAGTCTATTTTTCAGTTTCAATTAATCAATTCTCCCTAGACTCTGCTCGCGTGAATTTCAAGACGATGTTTTATCAAGTTAAAAAAGAGTCATAAATCTTTTTTAATATAACTAAGCTTGAATTTTCATTTTATGGACATATTATGTCTGTAGTAACAATCGTAAATCGGCACTTTTGCCATACAGGAGCTTAAATGAAGCGTATATTTTTGTTGATTGCAACCAACTTTGCCATCTTACTGGTTGCCTCAATTGTAATGTCTATTCTTGGGGTTAATACCTCAACGATGGGTGGACTGTTAGTATTTGCTGCCATTTTTGGTTTTGGTGGCTCGTTTATCAGTTTAGCCATTTCAAAATGGATGGCGAAGAAAACCATGGGCTGTGAAGTTATTACGCAACCACGTGACAGTATGGAACGTTGGTTAGTTGAAACGGTAGCACGCCAAGCTGAAAAGTCTGGTATTAAGATGCCTGAAGTGGCTATTTACCAGTCGCCAGAAATGAACGCATTTGCAACGGGTCCAAGTAAAAACAATGCTCTTGTTGCTGTGAGTTCTGGTTTGCTTTACGGTATGACTCAAGATGAAATTGAAGGTGTACTTGCACATGAAGTGAGCCACGTGGCGAACGGTGACATGGTGACATTAACCTTAATCCAAGGTGTGGTGAATACTTTTGTTATTTTTGCTGCGCGTGTTGTTGCTGGCATTATTAACAATTTTGTTTCCAGTAATGACGAAGAAGGTGAAGGCCTAGGTATGTTCGCCTACATGGCTGTAGTATTTGTACTTGATATGCTATTCGGTATTTTGGCATCGATTATCGTAGCTTACTTTTCACGTATTCGTGAGTTTAAAGCTGATGAAGGCGCGGCACGTTTAGCAGGCAAAAACAAAATGATAGCCGCATTAGAACGTTTACGTCAAGGGCCTGAATCTGGCGCTATGCCAGCACAAATGTCAGCCTTTGGTATTAATGGCAAACGTTCAATGGCTGAGTTAATGATGAGCCATCCTCCATTAGAGAAGCGTATCGCTGCATTAAAAAACAGCTAGTATTCATGCGTTTATCATCATTTATAGTAAAGTTAAACTAAGGAGCCTTTTGGCTCCTTTTTTATTTATTGGGTTAGGTTATGATTGAATATGCCCTATTAATCGGGTAATTATAGTTAACTAATAGTATTAACCGCTCGAATCGATTGCATTTTGTTGTTTAATCACAGCGTATAGGATAGGTTCTGATGTATAGTTAGACTCGGCACTTATATTCATAACACTACTTGTTACAGTATTCATACATATTGAGTATGGCTCGTTTAACATGGTCTATTAAACATTATCAGGATCTTAATATGCTTAAAAAAGCTATTTCTCAAGTACAATTAAGAGAATGGCAGCTAGAAATAAATGATATTTCTGCCGAGTTTCGTCTTACCATCATGTTTTACCAAATTAATGCTGAAAACAGTATTGAAGCTATTTGTACCAGCCAAGGTATTGATGACAATACCCAGCGACAGCATCAAGATAGCTTGTTACAACATCTTAAAGCGGCAGATGCTCAAAGTGTCCAAACGGTAGACAAACATGTTACCGTTTATCATCAGCCTATTCGTTCATCTAAAGGTCATATCATCGGTGTGATCACCTTTAGTGACAAAGCTATCGAACCATCTCAGCAAACATTATTTAAGCCCTTGTCGGCAATGCAAACACGCATAGCGGATATGCTAAGTAATGCCATTCGTTATTATATCAATTCCTTAGCTGTTGATCCTAATGCATCTGAGTCTGTGTCGCTCGATGTTGATTTACAGTCATTTATTGATGCTTTTGATGAACATATGTGGGTTAAAGATGCTAACGGACACTATGTAGCGTGTAATAAAAGTGTTGAGCGAGCTTGGCGAAAGTCTACAGAACAAATTGTTGGCAAAACCGACTTTGACCTTTTTGATCAACGCACTGCAAATGAATTTATTGAGAGTGATAAATTAGCCATCAGTAATGGTTCGACTGTAGTGGTGTCTGAATGTGAAGAAGTTGATGTTAATTTTAATAAGGTTTGGCTCGAAACCATTAAAGCGCCCATTTATAATACCCAAGGTCAATTGACCGGGGTAATAGGGATGACTCGCAATATTGCCAAACACAAAGAGGCGCAGGATCAACTCATATTAGCCGCCAATGTGTTTCAAAATGCAGTCGAAGGGGTAGTGATAACAGACAGTAATGGCAATATTACCGAAATTAACCAAGCGTTTACTGATATTACCGGTTACAGCCGCGAAGAGGTTATAGGCCAAAACCCTAGAATGCTGAGTTCAGGTCGCCATCCTAAAAGCTTTTTTGAACGATTGTGGAATACCTTATTAGTCCAAGGCAAATGGCATGGTGAAATTTGGAATCGCCGTAAGCATGGTGCTATTTTTCCGCAAGCGATAACCATCAGTGCTGTATTCGATAAACTCAATATCATTCAGTATTATGTTGCCGTATTTGCCGATATTTCAGCGCAAAAACAAAATGAAGAAAAGCTGAAAAACTTAGCCTATTTTGATCCGTTGACACAATTGCCTAATCGGATGCAATTTATGTCACTGCTAGAGCAAGAGGTAAATCACTCTCATCGGGCTAAAAAGCAGCTGGCTATTGTGTTTTTAGATATCGATTTCTTTAAGCACATTAACGACAGTTTAGGCCATGTTATTGGCGACGAAATTCTGGTTGAATTGGCTAAACGCTTATCTTACGCTTTATCTGATTTTGACGTATTAGCACGTTTAAGTGGTGATGAGTTTGTGGTCATGTTGCCGAGCATTATGGGAACTGATTCTGTAACGTCATCGGTTGACCGTATTCGCAGTGTATTTGAACGCCCATTTATATTGGACAATACCCAATCTGTACGCCTTACCGCCAGCATGGGAGTGGCGATATACCCAAGCGATGGTGATGATCACGACAGCTTATTACGTAATGCTGACGCGGCAATGCACCGAGCCAAGTTAGATGGGCGAAATAATTATGCCTTTTATACTGAGTCGATGACCAAACAGGCTGTAGCACAATTAAAGCTGCAAACAGCATTGCACCAAGCGCTGGTGAATGAAGATTTTTATTTAGTTTATCAACCTAAGTTGAAACTGTCTGATCTGTCTCCTAGTGGCTTTGAAGCGTTAATTCGTTGGTCTGATCCTGTCTACGGCAATATCTCTCCAGCAGAGTTTATTCCATTAGCAGAGAAGATTGGTTTGATTTGGGATATAGGTTTGTGGGTATTAAAGGCCGCTTGTTTACAAGGGGTTGAATGGCTAACCCAAGGTAAAATGTTTGAACGCATTTCGGTAAATGTAGCCAGCTTACAGCTGCAAAGAAATGATTTTGTCGATAAAGTGCGCTCGATTTTATTGGAAACGGGATTACCGGCCAAACATTTGGAATTAGAAGTCACCGAGTCTTGCATGATGAATGATCCAGACGCGATTATTCGTGATTTGAAATTGCTTGGCGCCATGGGCATTGCCTTGAGTATTGACGATTTTGGTACCGGATACTCATCTCTCAATTATCTCAAAAAGTTACCAATTGATAAGTTGAAAATCGATCAATCTTTTGTACGTGATATCCCTCATGATGCAAATAACACTGCGATTGCTAAAGCGGTTATTGCACTGGGGCATGCATTGAATTTGCAGATTATTGCTGAAGGTGTGGAAACTATCGATCAAGCAGATTTTCTGCGGCTCAATGGCTGTGATTTGGTTCAAGGGTATTTGTACAGTAAACCGCGATTGCCACAAGATCTTAACGAGTTTTTACCGATATTCCATAACCGTATTAACCTGGCCACTGATATTAAATTAAAGTAAATAAAATAGCAGCTTACATAATTTGTAAGCTGCTTTTATATCACTATTACGACTTTTTAATGCTGTATTAAGCGTAAATATCTACGTTCACAGAGGTTGAATTACTGTTAGCCGTTGCGGTGTTATCACCATTATAAATACTGCTCAATGCCTCAAAGAAAATACTGCCGATGTCCTCGTCAGTTAATCCATCTGTAAGTGGTTTTAATTCATCTAACATAGACTTCAACGACTCTTGCTGCTCGTCGGTCAATGATGACAACATGTCTGTGGTTAATTGCTGTTGATCATCAGACAAGGTCGATACCGCTGTATCTAGCCCAGGCGGGACACCGCCTTTTGGTGGCGGCGGGCCATCAGGACGCGGAGGTCTTTGTGTGTTTTCGGTCGATGTCATTTGCATCGAAGTATTACCACTCGTCACTTGCATATTTACTCCTCAGATATTCTCTGTAATCTATTCTTGATGAAACTACCTAGCAACATATTTTTGTTAATTACGTTGTTTTGGTGGTTGTTTCATATCGTCAGGACCATTGGCAGGTACAGCGACAAGCTCGCCATCGATAATTTGACAACTTGCTTCAAGGGTGTCTCCCCGCGGGGTGTCAAAACTAACCTGATCATTTTCAACACTGTTAGCACACGCTTCAACAGCTTCTTTAGGTGGCTTTCTATCATGCGGGTTAGCATTAGCAGCGAAAGATGCTAATAACATAAAGCTAAGTAGACCAATACTGATTGGCTTAAGAGTCATAGTGACACTCCTTGGTTAGGTAACTAAAGGTAATATAACCTAACAATGTGGAGTAATTGTGCAGAATTGGAGGAGATTTTTATCAGTTATTTATCGCGACTAGTTTATGCGTATATTGCTGGTTATAATGTATTTTATGCAAATATCTCAAAAGCTTTTCTTGGCCTTCGTTGGCCTAACCAGTATTGTACTTATCGCCACGTTATCGTTAGCGAGGTGGAGTTTTGACCAAGGTTTTTTAGACTATATCAACGGATTAGAACAAGAACGTTTACAGCATTTATCGAATGAACTATTGACACTTTATGCGGCCAATCCGGAAGCACAAACCGATCCATCAGTAATGACAGATCAACAATCTACACAAGTGTGGCAGTCGATTAATCAAAAAACATTAACACAAGCCATTTCGCTTCACGCTCCATTTCCAAAAAGAAATAGACCCGGCGACGGGGCAAGACCGCCAAGACCTGCAGGTGATAATCGTCCTCCAATGGGACCTGATCGACGTTTAGGTCCTCCTAGGCAACGGCCACCTTTTTCACCACCTTCTGGTCCACCGACGGGGTTATACTCAGCAGAACAACAGTTTATTAGCGGCGTTGATATTGGCAATGTGGATAATCGGATTAGCTTAACCTTGTTATTCAACGATCGTATAGTAGGCTATTTATACAGTAGCCCTATTCGTGAAGTTGAATCGTCTTCAGCTACCGCATTTTCTCAGCAACAACGTTGGACCAGTATCGGAATCGGTTTATTGTGTTTACTGCTTGCCAGTGCAATTGCTTGGTGGTTGTCACGTTTTCTACTGATCCCCGTTAAACAAGTTATGCTGGGAGTATCGTATTTATCTCAAGGTAATTATGATGAACGCTTATCACCTCAGCGTGCAGATGAGCTGGGTCAATTAATGACCAATATTGATCATCTCGCCATGACGCTATCGAAAAACCGCAGTGCTAAAAATCGTTGGTTAGCTGATATTTCTCATGAACTGCGCACGCCATTGAGTATTTTATGTGGTGAGATTGATGCGATTAAAGCAGGGATCAGGACGTTCGATAACACACAGCTGAACTCACTCGAACAAGAAGTGTTGCGCATGAAGCACTTAGTCGATGATTTGTATGAACTGTCTTTATCTGATGTTGGTGGACTCCGATATCATTTTCAGCGGGTGAACGTCAGTGAGTCCCTACACAGCACGCTTAATAGTATGGCTACCAGCCTACAAGATAAAGGCCTAACGCTACAAAGTCAGCTCCAGCCGGGGGTGTATTTATCTGCCGACGTACTTCGGCTTGAACAGCTATTTATTAATTTACTAATGAATTCTATGGCTTACACAGACAGTCCTGGGGTAATTGATGTGCGATTGTCACAACAAGCCAAAATGATGATATTAACCATCAATGATACTAAGCCCAGTGCCAGCATTGAAGAGTGTGAACACCTGTTTGAGCCATTGTATCGCCAAGACAGTGCCCGCACACGTCGTGGTAGTGGTGCAGGTCTTGGTTTAACCATCTGTAAGAATATTGTCGAAGCGCATGATGGCACCATTAAGGCCGTCCCATCACTATTGGGTGGGCTTTGTATTGAAGTACAATTACCTATGCACAGGGAATGACTATGAGTGGACATGTTCATCAACAACCATTGACCATATTAGTGGTAGAAGACGAGCCTAAAATAGCGCAGATTTTAGTCGACTTTTTAACCCTTGAAGGTTTTAACACCTTGGTACAACACGATGGTCGTGATGTAATTGAAACGATTAAGTCTCAACAAATTGACTTTATGATTCTAGATTTGATGTTGCCCTATAAAGACGGTTTAACCATTTGTCGTGAATTGAGGCAATTTTCAATGCTGCCAGTGCTAATGTTAACGGCGCGGGTAGATGAAATTGACCGCTTAATGGGCTTAGATATCGGCGCAGACGATTATGTGTGTAAGCCATTTTCGGCTAGGGAAGTCGTTGCTCGGGTAAAAACGATTTTAAGGCGAGTCGAAAATACTCACGGCAGTCAAAGCGAGCAGGTTATTCGTTATAAACATCTACAAATCAATATCGAACGCTTTAAATGTCAGGTCGACCAACAAGACGTAGAATTAACCCCTGTTGAGTTTAGATTACTGCATACTTTGCTAAAACGGCCAGGTGTGGTGCACTCTCGAGATAGCCTCATGCAGGTGTGTTATGTCGACGATCGTATTGTTAGTTCACGTACCATTGACAGTCATGTGAAAAATCTACGACATAAGTTAACCCAAGCCAGCCAACAAAAGGAGTTACTGCATTCCATTTATGGTGTGGGTTATAAGGTAGAGTAATGCTGCATTTTATTGGTAAGTCTATTTTTACGTTTTAAAGCCGTTTCATAAGCATCCTAATGCAATGGGTAAGCTTAGTAGCTGGCGATTAATGTGTATTACTGATCGGCTTTAGTTTCGGCAAAACTCCTTTAAATCTGCACTATTTTTGCGCTTTTGATTGCTAACATCACTATATCTAATGCTCCTAGCTATCTGGATTAACAAGGAATAGTTTTTATGCCGTCACTAATTTTATTATTACTGCTGTGCTGTCAGATTTTTCTGACCATTACCTTGGTCGTAGTATTTATTGGTGGTTATCAGGAACCATCATAATTTGACCTTAACGCCAGAGTCTCTTGTTAATCTTTCAAGTATCCACGCGAATCATTTTCTAAGTGTTTTATAAAATGCTCAGCATTTTGTTGTTGCTGTTCCCCTAGCAAGATTATTATCCGATTCAGGTGCATTGCAGCAGCTTTATCGATTTATTACATTTATCTACGATGTTTACTCGCTCAAAGCGTGGCTTTTGTTTAGAATGTCGTTGATATCATTTAGGGTATCAACGTGGTCTTGTGCTGGCATTGAATATACTGGCGCGTTATTAATCATCACTAGCAGAACGTGGCAATTAACCCGTGAATGTTAGACTAAGAGTTGATAGTCGGATAAATTCCGATCACGTAAGATAGACCTTCCACTGGCATGCGCCGTTAGGAATACATTTATACTGAGGTGGACTGTTTTTCTGCCTAGGAGCATTAATGCAACTGTTTGTAAAAGATTTAACCGTTATCGATTTCTCTTACCTTTGTCCTGTTCGTGGCATGGTTGGTGAAAGCTGGATTGTCGATGTGCTATTAGATGGCGGCTTAGATGAGCAAAATATGGTGCTCGACTTTGGTAAGGTTAAACGCATCATCAAAAACACCATTGATGATGTAGCCGATCATCGCTTGTTAATCCCTACTGCGTGTAGCGAAGTGCGCTGGCAGCAAAAAAGCGACCGAGTTTGGATGGATTTTAGCAGTGAAAAAGGTGACATACATTTAGCATGTCCTTCACAAGCATTTGCGCTTATTCCTACAGAAGTGATTGACTACCAAAGCGTTAATGACTTTTTGAAAAAAGCCTTACGTGAAGTGTTACCTGAAAATGTCCAAGGCATCAGCCTCACATTGCGCAGCGAAGTGCTCGATACCCCGTTTTACCATTACAGCCACGGATTACGTAAACATGACGGTAACTGTCAGCGTATTGCGCATGGTCATCGTAGCCCGGTAACCGTATTTGAAAATGGTATTGCAGAGCCGAAATGGGACCAATACTGGGCAGAACGTTGGCATGATATTTACCTCGGCACTGAAGAAGACTTAGTGTCAGTGAAAACACTAGAGTTGTCGAAGCAGACTAAAATCAGCGACGAAACTCATTTTGGTTTTCACTATGTTGCGCCTCAAGGTGATTTTCAATTAGCGATGCCTAAGCATTGTTGTGACTTACTTCCTCACGACACCACGGTTGAGATGCTAGCTGAATACATGGCAAAGACATTGGCAAGTCAAGCGCCTGAAAGTCATTTTAAAGTTATCGCTTATGAAGGTATTGGCAAAGGGGCCATTGCGGTAAGAGGTTAATCAAGTATTATTAATGGGCTGCCTTAAGGTGGCCCTTTTTTTATGTTTTTTGGCGCTATTAACAAGGAATGCGTTTCGATTATGTTATTAAAAAATACCGTTTTAAAATCGATATCAACAGCTGCAATGTTGGTGGCCAGCTTTTGTGGCTTAAGTGCTAGTGCGATTGCCGCTGTGACATTTCAAGGCCAGTTTGAACAAGGTGCATTAGTGCGCGGCGCAGTGCCGGTCGGCAGTAAAGTATTACTTAATGGCCAATCGGTAAAGGTCACCCCAAACGGTCAGTTTGCCATTGGATTTGATAGAGACGCTAAGTCAGAACAAGTGTTTAAAGTCATTTATCCAGACGGATTAACAGAAATTAAGCCGTTAACCATAGCCGCACGACAATACCAAATTGATCGAGTCACAGGCATCAGCCAAAAAATAATGAAACCGGATCCAATAGCCCAAGCCAGAGCGGCAAAAGATGCCAAACAGACTCGCGCAGCCAGAGACTTATTTAGTCAACAACAGGCATTTATGCAAACATTTATTTGGCCGGTTACTGGCAGAATTTCAGGGGTTTATGGCAGCCAGCGGGTTTACAACGACGTACCCGGTAATCCACATTTTGGCGTTGACGTTGCCCGTCCAACAGGCACTGTAGTGGTTGCGCCAGCAGATGGTGTTATTACGTTAGCTGAGCCAGATATGTTTTATTCTGGTGGCACGGTGATTATCGATCACGGTTATGGTGTCAGCTCTACCTTTTTGCACCTGAGTAAATTGTATTTAACCGTTGGTGATAAAGTTGTGCAGGGTGATAAGGTCGCTGAAATTGGTGCCACCGGTCGAGTGACTGGCCCGCATTTAGACTGGCGCTTAAACTGGTTCCAAATGCGTTTAGACCCCGTTTCGATTGTACCGTCAATGGCGACAGTACTGGCAGCGGAGAAAGCGGCAAAATAGTGTTAAGCCATATGTTAGGGTTTCGGTATGACGATTGAACCGGAACCCTTTATTCAATGATAATGCTATTCGCTTGATAACTTGCACTTCATATGTTCTGAACTCACCACAACGTCAACGCTATTTTCCTCACTAAACTTATGATGTTGAAACGTTTTCTTACTTTAAGCGACAAACTTATATCGAACGACTAAATGCTTATCGTCAACATCACAAAGGGCTCTGGTTATGATCAAGCAAGTGGGTAATACCGTTATTGAGTTAAAGCACAAAGCAACATGTCATTGTGGTGCCGTTGAACTCGAGCTCACTTTACCCAATGGTATCGAAAATCCACGACGCTGTGATTGTTCAATTTGTCGTAGAAAAGGTGCGATTGCTGGGTCTGTTAAACTGGATGGGATCAGGGTGGTAAAAGGTCAAGATGTGTTAACGCTTTATCAATTTAACACCAATACCGCGAAACATTATTTCTGTTCTCATTGTGGTATTTATACTCATCATCAACGTCGATCAAACCTGACTGAATACGGTTTTAACATAGCTTGTTTAGACGGTGTTAATCCATTTGATTTAGGTTATGTACAAACGAGTGATGGGGTAAACCATCCATCAGACCGAGACGTTGTATAGCAAATGGTAAGGCATGTTAATAAAAGGCATTAGGTATTGTATTTCCATCTCTGAGTATCTAATAGAAAACCTCATCATGAATGGCTCTGAATTTGAAAATAAATCTAATGTTATTGTTGCGATGAAGCAATAAACAGAGCATTCAAATATGACTGCTCTGTTTATTAAAGATGGATTTAACTGTTTGTCATTTCTTTAATCATGTCTAATGCAACGGCTTCTGCAATACTGATACCGTCAATACCCGCCGATAAAATCCCGCCAGCATAACCGGCGCCTTCACCTGCAGGATATAAACCTTTGGTGTTAATGCTTTGGAAATCGGCCCCACGTTTAATTTGCACCGGTGAAGAGGTACGAGTTTCAACGCCGGTTAACATGGCATCTTTACTGTCGAAACCACGAATTTTTTTACCAAATGCAGGAATGGCTTCACGAATAGCATCGATAGCGAATTGCGGTAATGCATCGCTTAAATCGGTCATTTTTACGTTGGGTTTATAAGACGGCTCAACGTTTTCAAACGGTTTACCAACACCTGCAGCTAAAAAGTCACCGACCATTTGCGCTGGAGCATCATAATTGCTGCCGCCCATGATATAGGCGTGGCGTTCCAATTTACGTTGTAGCGCAATACCTTGAAGTGGATCGTTGTCAAAATCACTCGGATCAATGCCAACCACAATGGCACTGTTGGCATTACGTTCACTACGCGAATATTGGCTCATGCCATTAGTCACTACTGCATGTTCTTCAGACGTCGCCGCCACAACCACACCACCAGGGCACATACAAAAGCTGTAAACACTGCGACCACTTTTGCAATGGTGGACTAACTTATAATCTGCTGCACCTAACATTGGGTGACCCGCGTTAACGCCAAAGCGATCTTTATCAATCATCTCTTGCTTATGTTCAATACGAAAGCCAATCGAAAATGACTGCGCCTGCATATACACGCCTTTATCATGTAACATTTGGAAAGTATCACGGGCACTGTGACCAATCGCAGCAATAACATGTTTAGAATGCAGTACTTCGCCATTTCTCAGGGTGACACCAGTCACTTGACGGTCAGTAATGTTGATTTCATCAACACGGGTTTCAAAGCGAATTTCACCGCCTAAACGGATTATTTCGCGGCGCATTTTTTCCACCATAGTGACCAACTTAAAGGTACCTATATGTGGTTTACTAACATAAATGATTTCAGCTGGTGCACCCGCAGCGACAAATTCTTGTTTGACTTTTAAGCCTTTAAAGCCAGGGTCTTTAACTTGGCTATATAACTTTCCATCCGAGAATGTGCCAGCGCCACCTTCACCAAATTGTACGTTTGATTCAGTGTTTAACTCACTGGTACGCCAAAAACGGAAGGTATCTTTAGCGCGTTCGTGGACAGATTTTCCACGCTCTAAAATAATCGGTTTAAAGCCCATTTGTGCCAACATAAGCCCAACAAACAAGCCGCAGGGTCCCATGCCGATCACCAGTGGACGTTCCGTTAAGCCTTCTGGAGCAGTCGCGACATATTTATAATCGGTATCTGGCGACACGCGGATATTATGGTCGTCAGCAAGTGATGCCAATAACGCGGCTTCGTCTACATTGGCTAATGTCACATCTAGTGTATAAATTAACGAAATTAAATTCTTTTTACGGGCATCGTAGCCACGCTTAAACACATGTATATCAACCAGCTGATCCGCTGAGATAGAGAGCCTTTGCAATACGAGTTGTTGCAGCGCATCTTCATTATGGTCGAGAGGCAATTTTACTTGGTTTAAACGGATCATGATTTACCTAAAAAGAGACTTAAAAAACAGCGCGTAGTTTACGTGATTTAACCTTAAAATGAAATTATCTATTGATGGTACTTGCTCTATGTCATGCTGTATTCTTTACCTTCATGATTAAATAGTAAAACAGATCACCCAGTTTAGCTCACTCTAGCGGGTGAACTCAGTGTGATACAAGCGAGTAGGGCGATAGGAAGTGAATATGTTGCGATGGATTATATTTCTTTATAGCGTAACAGTTTGTGTGAACGTGCAAGCTGCAACCAATGTGACTTTATTGAGTGATAACGGGATTGAGAGTTGGACCTCCAAAGTATTCTCTGGTGAATCAATTTACAGCGTTGGAGACTATAAAGGGCGCCTAGCATTAAAAGCACTCAGTCACCATTCCGCGTCAGGCCTGGTGCTAGAAAAGCAAATTGACCTCATTGCAACGCCTTACCTAAACTGGAGTTGGTTAGTTGAAAAGACGCTGCCGGAGTTAGACGAGCGAAGTAAAGCTGGTGATGATTTTGTGGCGCGAGTTTACGTGGTTATTGATGGTGGTTTTATGGTGTGGAACACCAAATCATTAAACTATGTTTGGTCGAGCAATCAAGCCAAAGGCTTGGTTTGGAACAACGCTTTTGCTGGCTCAAGTGTTAAAATGATGTCTGTGCGAGGACAGCAATCGCAGCAAAGTCAGTGGTATGAAGAAAAACGCAATGTGTATCAAGATTTGATTGAAATATTTGGGGATAAAGGCAGTGAAAAAGCTAACAGCAAAGCGTATCAATACATCGATATGATTGCGATTATGACCGATACCGACAACAGTGGCAAAGATGCAGAAACGTATTATGGCGACATAATATTTACTGAAAAATAGCAACTGATCAACCTGCATTTACTGGTGCTTAGCGACCTAGCAAAGTCGCATTAATTTTTACTTTATCGTTAAAGTAGTGGGCTAAATAAGTAAAAAAACTGCTCGACTAATCGTTTTACTAACGGTCTTTTACGCCACTGGCGCGCATCCATTTTTATTGAATTAGCTATATATTGATGTTGGACTTCACTAAGCGATTGAGTGAATTCTAAATTTTCAACAGAAAGAGTCACTTCAAAGTTAAGCCATAGGCTGCGCATATCAAGATTAACTGTGCCGATTAGACTATGGTGCAGGTCAATGACCACTGACTTTGTGTGCAGTAAACCGCCACGAAAACGATGAATATTGACACCTGCATTCAGTAACTCGCCAAAGAAAGATCTGCTGGCCCATTCCACCATCATTGAGTCGTTTTTATCGGGTATGATTAAATTGACCTCCACACCCCGTAATGCAGCTGCTGTTAATGCAAACAGTAGGTTTTCACTGGGGACAAAATAAGGGCTAGTGATGGTGATGCTGTGTTTTGCTTGATAAATACTGAGCAATAAAACTTGTTGGATCATATCCTCAGGCATGCCGGGTCCTGATGGAATAACTTGAACCATGTCGGATGGTTCCTCGTCGTGCGGATGGCATTGTGGCGGTTCGGGTAACATTCTCTGGTCTGTTTCGGTTTCCCAATCCCAGGCGAGAATGCAGTTAAGCACTGGCACACTGGAGCCGGTAATTCTCACCATGACATCAACCCACTCACCAACACCAGCGCTTTGCTTAAAATATTTAGGATCGACTAGATTCATTGAGCCGGTATAACCGATTTGGTTGTCTATCACGACTATTTTACGATGAAGGCGAAGATCTAAACGGCGGAAGATCATACGTACAAGAGAAACAGACAGTGCGGATACCAAATTTATGCCAGCTTCACGCATTTTTTTTGGCCACTTACTGTTAAAAAAGGTTCGACTTCCTGCAGCATCTAATAATATTCTCACTGCCACATCGCGTTGAGCAGCTTGAATAAGTGCTTGGGCAACTTGGTCAGCAAGCCCACCAGGATGCCAAATATAGAACTCTAAATGAATCGAGGTTTGCGCTTGTTGTATGTCTTCAATCAGGGTTGTTAAAATCGTTTCGGCGGATGATTTAAGTGTTAGTTGATTATTGGCTAACGTAGGAATGCCCAGACGTTTTTCACATAAATGGCTTATGGGAATCGCGTAATCACTTAAGTTGTGAGGACGATATTGCTGAATGGCAAACAGTCGACGAAACCATTCCCGATAGGGGCCGTACATCTCTTTAGCTCTCACTGCGCGGGTTTTACCAAGGTTCATCTCGCCAACGAGGAAATAAAGGAAAATACCTAAGATGGGGACAACAAAAATAAGCATCATCCAAGCTAAGGAAACACCAATAGATCGCCGTTTATAGACAATACGCGTGGTGATACCAGCAATGAGCAGCCAATAAGCTAATACGCTGATTATCGTTAATATTTTATAAAGCTCAACCATAGCTAGCCAGTGTATCAATCATGTAGAAAAACATGCACTTATCATATCAGGTTTTCAATCGGTATGGTCTACAGTCATCCGTCTGTACGGCTGGGTATATCAAACAGTTTGTTTTATTATAAAGACTCTGGTGCTATTCAGTTTAAAGCGAACCAAACGCTAGCATCACTTTAAGTCATTTTCAGATAGCCCTCCCAAAACGAATAGAGGTATTCATCCATCGGTATTTTTCGCTCAAAGCCAACATCGACCTTACAGCCTAAGCGTAAACTGCTTGGGCTTGCTCGATGGGGAAGTCTGGTTATCGTCATATTGTTGATGATGACAGTTGTGGTTGTGCCAAAATTTGTTCATTTAGCCACAGAGCCTCAAGTGATTAATAATGAGCAAGAGTCGTTTGCTGCACAATGTGTAAAAGCCACACCTATCGCTAAATTGGATACTGATGGCCAACTGGCGGTCGCGAGCTGGAATGTTTATAAACAGCAAAATGCTGGCTGGCAAATGCTGCTCAGTCAGTTAGCTAAACAACATCAATTATTGTTGCTGCAAGAGGTGAAGTTATCTGACGAGTTTCAGTTGTGGCGCCAACAACATCACCAACAATTGGCGATGGTGCAAGCATTTAGCCAAGACCATATACCACTAGGGGTGATGAGCTTGTCTCAAGTTGCTGCGAGTGAAAGTTGCGGTTATTTGACGGCTGAACCCCTAATACAGTTTCCCAAGTCGAGTTTGTTAAGTTATTTCCCCTTATCGAATGGTGAAACTTTGCTGGTGGCTAACTTGCACAGTATTAACTTTGAGTATGATCTAGACAGTTATGCTGCGCAGTTACAGCAGCTACTACCAGCGTTAAGTGCTCATAAAGGACCGATAATTTTCGGCGGGGATTTAAATACTTGGCGTCAAGCCAGATTATCAATGTTAGCCTTGATGACAAAGAAATTAGGGCTAAAAGCGGTGATCCCCGCGGATGACAAACGCACAACCGTGATGGGTTATCCAATTGATCACCTTTATTATCGAGGACTAACTTTAGAGTCATCTCGGGTCATTATGACTAAAAGCTCAGACCATTATCCTTTGTTAGCGCAATTTAGATTAGGCGAAAGTTAACGCTCATCGTTTATGACGGCTATTAACTGATTAAAGTTGTGCTAAAGGTCATAAAGTCCGCATGGGCTCGCTCAAGATTAATTGATTGGTGCGGCTGACAGGTACATCAATGTTAAAATCGATTCACAGTCATTTTTCAATTCGAGTAAAATAACCTTTAACGATTTAATGTGTGTTTTGTGCAAGTTAAAACGATAAGAGCATAATACATTATGATCTTATCGTTAATTAACCCGCTGATTAAACGACTATATCAGTAGCTTGATATGTCTCTCAATACTGATTTTTATCTGCCACAGCTTCAATTAATTATTTCTTATTAAATATCGCTTGGCCGGTTTTATCTTTTTCAGACCAGAAATTAAGATTGAACTGGGCATCAGGGCTTAATTCAATACGATGCCAGTACTCTGGTGGACTAGTGGCAAATTGGCCTGCTTTGATCACCACTTTTACTTCTGGTTCAGTTGCTTCGCTGTCTGCAAAACCAAAATACGTGACCACACCTTCCATTACACATAACTGGCCGAATACACCTTCGGCGGTATTGTGGTGAGTCAGTAGCGCATCAGGCACATTTTTAGTGGTGAAAAATGGCGTAGAGCGTTGAATTGTCCAGTTTGCTGGGATACGTTGATGAGACATAATGTTCTCCTAAATAACCTGAACTCGGGATAATAAACGCC
Organism: Shewanella sp. S1-58-MNA-CIBAN-0166; assembly: GCF_040310085.1. Lineage (NCBI taxonomy): Bacteria > Pseudomonadati > Pseudomonadota > Gammaproteobacteria > Alteromonadales > Shewanellaceae > Shewanella > Shewanella sp. S1-58-MNA-CIBAN-0166. The sequence continues at coordinate 19,749 of NZ_JBEOPN010000045.1, forward strand.
TTTCAAACAGTCCTTTGCCCTGCTAACTGCGTTGAATCGACTTACAATAGGCTAGCTATTGACGCGTCAATTCGCCTTGTTCGCATAACCAATGACAAGCTTGAAAGTGAGGAGGGTTAACATGCTGATTTTAAATAGCATAAGTTCATCCCTTATCCCAAATTCAGGTTAAGTTGATTGATGAGTAGGCTTTATGAGTAAAGCCTACTCGATAAAATACTAAAGACTTGCTGGTAAGGCTCTGAGTAGCGGGAAGGTATTGTTCATGTGGCCTTCTGTTACCACAAAACCGATTATCTGTTTTTGCTCATTGTACGCTTTTACTGAGCAACCCAGAGCATCAATATCAACCTGCCACGATGCAACGTCAATTACGGTATTCCCGCCTAATTGAATGGGCATTTGCGGTGTTTTAACTTTGACTAACATAGCCGGTAGTTTCAAATCTGTCGGTTGGCCTAATAAGGTTTTCGCTAACGCATTGGCGCTTAACATAATGGGCTGCAAGTAGGACATCACCTTACCATTGATTTCGGCGCAATCTCCTAAGGCATAAACATTGTTCGCTGAGGTTTGCAGTTGCAGATTAACCACTAAGCCATTATTGACTTTGAATCCTGACTTTCGTGCTAAGCCAACATTAGCCTTTAATCCCGCAGCTGAAATAACACAATCGACAATATGGGTATTACCACAACTGAGTGTGGCACAAATACCTGATTCAGTTTTGTTTAGCGAACTAATGGTACGGCCAAACTCAAATACAACACCGTTATCGACCATCTTCTTTTGTAAAACACTGGCGACTAAATCTGGCAGCATGGTTGCCATCACGCCGTGACTTGGATCAACCACCACGACGTTTTTACCGCTGCGATTAAGATCCATGGCTATTTCAGTGCCGATAATACCCGCGCCAATAACCAAAACACGTTGTGCATTTTGTAGTTGCAGCTGCGCATTATTAAACTCACTAAGACTGTTTAAGGTGACCACACTGTCTGTTGCGTTACCAAGCATTGATGGCACAAAGGTTTTTGCTCCTGTTGCTAGCACCAGTTTTGTATAAGGATAAGCAACACCTTCAACAAACACCGCTTGCTGTTCACTATCAATGCAATCAACCTTGGTAAAAGCATGCAGAGTAATATTATTCTCGGAGGCAAACTCTTGTGCAGTAAGGCGGATTAAGTCCGCACTGTTTTGCTTGTTACTAAATACATGGCTCAAGTCCGGTTTATTATAATCGTGGCCTTCATCAAGGGTGAACACGGTTATCGGTAAATGCTTATCTGTGCGTCTAATGGTTTTGATTAGTTGATATGAGCCAAAGCCGCTACCGATGATAATGATGGGGGCGCTCATGATGCTTTCCTCTCAGCAATAGGGACAAATACATCTTTGCCAAGGCCACAATCTGGGCAAAGGAAAAAGTCTGGTACTTCGCTCCACGGTGTTCCTGGTTCTACTTCTTGATTAGGCTCACCCAATACTGGCTCATATACCCAATTACACACAGTGCAGAGCATATTTTGTGAATCACTCATTGCTGTCGCTGTTGTACATGTCGGTTTGATTGCTTGAGTTGTTTGAACTGCTGGCATTGGCTTAGTGGTTACAGTCGCTTGAGTGCTTTTAGCTAGCGATGCCGGTGAAATGGATTTTACATTACTTAAATCGTGCCATGCCCAGCTTTTGGCTATCTGACGGCCATGCTCACGGCATTCACGCATCGCTTTACCATCAGGGCGCCATTTTGCTTTCAAGCCGACAATGGTTTCAAATCCAGCATCAGTAAGACGGGTGTGAATACGGTCAACTGCGCCACCGTTCCAACCATAACTTCCAAATGCACCGGCTTTTTTATCTTTAAAGCGCAGGCCAGTGATCTCTTCTAACATGCCCGCGACTTTTGGCATCATGACATTGTTCATGGTTGATGAACCCACCAAAATACCTTTGGAGCGGAACACGTTAGCTAATATGTCATTTTTATCATGACGGGCCACGTTAAACACTTTAACCGACACAACAGGGTCAACGTCGTGGATGCCTTGAGCAATGGCATCGGCCATCATGCGGGTGTTATTAGACATCGAATCATAAAAAATGGTAATTCTGTCTTCCTGATAGTTATCTGCCCATTGCAGATATTGATGAATAATCTGGGTAGGGTTGTCGCGCCACACCACGCCATGGGCAGTAGCAATCATGTCTACAGGCAGGTTAAAACTCAGCACTTCGTTAATTTTAGCGGTAACCAGCGAGCTAAACGGGGTTAAAATATTGGAATAATAGCGTAAACATTGATCCATCAATTCAATTTGGTCTACTTCGTCATTAAACAAATGCTCATCACAATAATGCTGACCGAACGCATCATTGCTAAACAACACAGCATCTTCCGTTAAATAGGTCATCATGCTGTCAGGCCAATGCAACATAGGGGTTTCAATGAACACGAGCTGCTTACCGTTACCAATGTCTAAGGTATCGCCGGTTTTAACGATATTAAAATTCCACTCTGTATGGTGATGTAAGCCAGTAATAGAGTCGATAGCATTTTCGGTACAGTAAATCGGGGTATTAGGAATTTTAGCCATTAAAGCCGCTAAGGCACCTGAGTGATCTTCTTCCGCATGGTTAATGACGATGTAATCAATCTTATCGAGATCAATTTCCATCTCAAGGTTTTGGATAAATTGCAGGCTGAAACGATGGTCAACAGTATCGATTAAGACATTTTTCTGTTCACGAATAAGGTAACTATTATAACTGGTGCCTTTGGTGGTTTTATATTCAGTACCATGGAAGTCCAATATTTCCCAGTCACGTTGTCCAACCCAATCGATGTTATTTTTAATGTGAATTGTCATATGTACACCTGTAATAAATTAGAAGTTAAAGTTGATAGAGATATTTCAAAAGTTAACTTCGTTATTGCAGAGTGCATGCCAACTATTTATCTTATTGATTATATGCAGGTAATGTATATTTAGTGAATTTTATTGGTGTCATAAAGACATGCTGTATACTGTCAATATGACTCTAAGTTGTCATATTGACTTCTTGTTGTGTTCTAAAACGACATTATTGATGAAATGCCAATCACAGGCTTTATCGCTATTTATCAGCTAATACAAACTGAGATAAATGCTTGCTTCAGTTGCATTTTGTAATGTTATTGTTATTACATTAAGCTAAGGCTATTCACTAGAATACGATAACCACGAAATTTACTGAGCTGTTTATGTCGTAAAATTTGTATTAATTCAATCCCTTTGGATGTCAGATATAAAAAGGATGTTAGATGATAGATTTTAATAATAAAGGTTTTTTCAAACTGAAGCAGGATTCTGATTTTGCAGACAAAGCCCGCGATTTACTTATCGATGATGAACGAGTCATTGATTCATATAAATCCATGCGTGATGGTGTCATTTTTACCAGTAAAAGAATTATCGCTGTTAATGTTCAAGGCATTACAGGAAGTAAAAAAGATTTTACATCTTTGCCTTACAAAAATATCGTCGCTTACTCAATTGAAACATCGGGGACATTCGATCTCGATTCCGAACTAGAAATATACTTTTCAGCGATAGGCAAAGTTAGGTTTGAGTTTACTGGTAAGGCCTCAATGCTGGAGATATCAAAAATAATCTCAGGTTATTTATTATAGTTCTGCAAATGCCGCTATTGTCAATAATTGCTTAATAAATTGATAATTTCAACAAACGAACCATTAAGGTTTAATCTGTTGTAAAATATGAGTTTAGTCTAGAATTTAATGCTGAAACTGAGGAGTGTTAAGTGGGTCGTTTCGTCAGTTATCTGGCGTCGAGAAAGACTAAAACGTGGGGTGTAAAATTGTAAATATGGCTAATGTTCAAATCAGAGTGTTGCTGATGAGTGATTGGGAAATCTATAGAAGGTTACGTTTATTAGCATTACAAGACTCGCCAGATTCGTTTGGCTCGACTTATGAACGAGAAGCTGAATTTACCGACGAAGAGTGGATTTCTCGTCTTAATGCAAGCAATCGAGCAAAGCATGCATTGCCACTGATCGCTGAACTTGATGGCGTCGCCGTAGGCTTAGCATGGGGACAGATCCATAGTTCTAGTTCTAGTCCTATGGATACTGATGCTGCACATGTGTATCAAATGTGGATGTCACCACGCGCGCGCGGATATGGACTTAGTAAGTTATTACTGAATAGCATTATTGATTGGGCCAAAAAATCTAATCGAAAAGTCGTTTGCTTAGAGGTTACTATTGTTAACGAGGCCGCTGTTAATCTCTATAAATCAATTGGTTTTGTTGCTGCTGGTGAAACACAGACTCTACGAGAGGGTAGTGCATTACTGACTCAAACCATGATACTGGAATTATGTGGTTAATAAATGAGTCATGTTCTCAATAAAATCGACGTTTTCAGCAAAATAGTTTTCAGCAAAATCTAGGTGACACGACTCACTTTTAGGGTATTGTCGCAACGGTTTAATTAACCACGTTTCGCTCATTAACTGAGTGGCTTTTACAATGGAGTGTAAGAATGAATGAATCTCAAGCAGATAATATTATCCAATCTTATGAAACGGATAGCATTACCGCTTTACGTTCAGATTTAGATAAACTGAGACCCAAACCATATACGTGGTTAATCCAATGGCTGATGTGTTTGGCGACTATTGGCGCTATTTTATATATTGCAAAAGTAGACCTATTAGTAGAACAAAATTTTGTGTGGTTGCTACTGTTATTTGTCGCGATTGGCTTTAGCCATCGAGATGATTATTTAGCTCATAAACGTATCGATTTGGTGATTAAACTACTCGATAAAAATGCATTTCATAAACGATCATAGTTCAAAAGGAAGCCTTGGCACATGGATATTATGATTGATGATTTACAGGGCTCTGGCGTGGTTGAGTTACTGCAAGCACATTTGGCTGACATGTATGCAACGTCGCCACCGGGTAGTGTTCATGCATTAGATATTGAAGCCTTAAAACATCCATCAATTACTTTTTGGTGTGCCAAACAAGGTGGCATAGTACTTGGGTGCGTAGCGATAAAACAGTTAACGCCAACCCACGGCGAAATTAAGTCTATGCGAACGGCTGCAATGGCGAGAAACCAAGGAGTAGCATCGGCATTGTTATCGCACATATTGGGCGTAGCTAAGTCTTGTGGTTATCAGCGGTTGAGTTTGGAAACTGGATCGATGGATTTTTTTGCGCCAGCAAGGCGTTTGTATGAACGACATCAATTTGATTACAGCGGCCCATTTGCGGACTATGAACTAGATCCTAATAGCTTGTTTATGACAAGATTAATTGAGTAAATTGATTTGTGATAAAGGTAAAGCCTAGCAAAGCGCTAATTTATGAAATGTGTAAGCGACTATTACTCTTCTTCATTATTTTTGGCATTGCCATCGTGATATTAATGACCCCAGAAGGTGAGTGTGTAGCATTTTTTAGCCATAGCTTGTGCACAGGAAAAGATAAGTGGGTTATTGTAAAGTGGATTTTTTTGTTTGATTCATTGTTACTGGCATACACAGCTTTGCCTGTGTTGCATTACTTATCGCTAAGATTTTTAATTAAGCATAAAAACTGACCTCTAAATGGGTTTTGAAAAGCTTAATGATTTACAACCTTTCTATCATTGATCTAAACAAGCCAAACTCAGTTATAGCATTGGCATAACTGAGTTTGGCTTGTTTTATATTAGTGCTGCAGTTTCCAGACAAAGCGTTATTAGTACTATGCCTAGCAGGCTTGTTCACTCTCAACAATTTTTTGAATATCGTGCGGATGTACTTTAACGCAAATGCCATTGGCCTTAAATGCGATAGTTGGGTTAGCAAGGCGCTCTTTATCACCTTTTGGCGAACTTTGTTTAACCTTAATATCACTGTTTTCGTCACTACCTGCAATAGTATTACCTGCAATAGTATTACCCGCAATAACATCAGCCAGTAGTGGCACTTTTTCAATAAGCTCTGCGACGAGTTCATCACAGGTTTGTGCCTGTGATGGGAACACTAATTCGATATGCTCCCAACCTTCAACCGGATAAGATTTGTCAGATGGAAAGGGCAGCTCAACACATTGAATTTTCATCGCACCGATAACTAATGGTTCGGCTAATTTAATGATTAAAATCGGCCGACCGTTGATGATGTTATTAGAGATGATTTTGCCGTGTTGACTAAATTCATCGACGAGTAACTGCGCTGTTTGATTATCGTTCACCCGCAGAGCAGCATGATCACAATTCAATGCTAAGTTGTCTAAACCTAACCGATGAATAAACGCGCTTATGCGCTGGCTAAAGTCTGCCCAAGTATGTTGTAGATGTTGGTAATTCATTTAATAACCCAAGAAACAAAGCAAAAAATGGTATGGTTGAGATTGAATAAGCTTATGGCCATATTTCAATCGGTGTACCAGCATCAATCATTTGCCACAATTCATCCATTTCTTTGTTGGTGACGGCAATACATCCATTGGTCCAGTTGTACTTTTGTGCTTCTTCTGGCGGTAAAGTTGAACGAGGGTTTTCACCGTGGATCATAATCATGCCACCGGCTCTAATGCCTAATGCATCAGCTCGTAATTTATCTTCTTCATTGGGATAAGAGATATGAATCGATTTATAAAATGCACTATCAGATTTTTTATAATCTAATACATAACGACCTTGCGGAGTACGTTGATCACCTTCTTTAAGCTTATGACCACTTGGCACATCGCCCATGGCAATAAGGTAACTTTTAATCACTCTTCCGTCACGCATGACAGATAAGCGTGATTCAGATTTATTGACGACAACTAAATCTACTTTTGCTGTAGTTTGGCTTGAAGAGGCAACCGCCAATGACGGGCTGAAAATTAAGGCTATAAATATTATGTACAACGCGCGCATGAAATCTCCGTAAACCAATGACCTTTTTAATTTTTATTGTAAAATGACCCTATTTCGAATGTTAAAACTCGACAGTCAATGTTAGATTTTAACGACAACAAGGGTTAATTGATATTAGTTAACCGAGTTTATTTGCAATTTATTACCCGAGACAGTGAATAATAAGATGAATATCGAAGAAAAATCCGACAGTCCACTAAAAAAACAGCTTAGAAGTGTGATTTTTGGTACCGAAACCCCAGCAGGAAAACGTTTCGATATTGCCCTTATGGTCTGTATTGTACTGAGTGTGATATTGATTTTTATCGATACCACAGAATATGTTAATTCCCTTTACGGTGACTATATTAGTATCGCCGAATGGACCTTTACGGTATTGTTTACCGTTGAGTACATATTAAGGCTCTATTGCTCGCTTAATCGGTTACACTATGCACGCAGTTTTTTTGGTGTAGTGGATTTAGTGTCAATTTTACCCAGTTATTTAGGGTTGATTTTCCCTGGTGCCAATGTCGCGTTAGCGTTAAGAGTACTGCGTTTATTCCGGGTGTTTAGAGTATTAAAGTTACTTCGATACCTAAGCGATGGCCAAATATTGCTCAAAGCCATGGTGCAGTCCGGTCGAAAAGTGTTTATGTTTTTCTTCTCGGTAAGCCTGATTATTATGGTGTTAAGTGTGGTTATGTATGTGGTTGAAGGCCCTAACAATGGCTTTACTTCCATTCCTAAGTCCATGTATTGGACCGTGGTGACCATTACCACCGTTGGCTACGGAGATATTACGCCGCAAACGCCATTGGGCCAAGGGATTGCGGCACTTACTATGCTGATTGGTTATTCGATTATTGCGATCCCCACCGGTATTTTAACCGCTGAAATTTCACATGAAATGGTCAGAACCCGTGATTTACGTAAATGCAGTAATTGTGGCAAAAAAGGCCACGATAAAGATGCTGAATATTGTAATCATTGTGGTAGCGAACTTGAAAAACTCTAGGGTTACAGCCTGTAAAGCTGATTTAGATTTGATTTTTATTATAGACACACAAGGATATTGATGACCGCTGCTAAATTTGTTGAGGGTTCCATTTTACGCCATATCCTGGTGATGAGCTCTACTGCTGCTGTGGGTATTTCGGCACTTTTTGTGGTCGACTTACTCGATATTTTCTTTTTGAGCTTACTTGGTGAAATAGAGCTCGCCGCAGCAGCAGGTTATGCCAGCACGATTTCATTTTTTACGACTTCGATAGGTATCGGCTTATCGATTGCTCTTGGCGCTTTGGTGTCAAAAGCGGTGGGGTCGAAAAACATTAAGTTAGCCAAGAGATTATTTTTAAACAGTGCCATCGTGACGTTAATTACCAGTGTGCTGGTGGCTGCAGTTGTCATCGCGTTTATTCCCGAATTGTTAGCGTTGGTGGGTGCAACAGGGCGCACTGCGGAATTGGCTGAAAGCTATTTGTATATTCTGGTACCGTCTTTACCATTTATTTGTTTAGCAATGGCGCTTGGCGGCGCGCTGCGTGCAGTGGGTGATGCCAAACTATCGATGATGTCGACACTAGCTGGTGGCGGTGTTAACGCCGTATTAGACCCTATCTTTATCTTTAGTTTATCAATGGGCATTGAAGGTGCTGCGGCTGCATCGGTATTGGCCCGTATTGCGGTGTTTGTCATCTCAGCTCGCGGAGTGGTGGTTAAGCATAAGCTGTTAGGTCAATTTTCGTGGATTGAGTTCAAGCAAGACCTAGGGGTGATTTTTGCCATAGCCGCACCTGCAATGCTCACCAATGTGGCAACTCCCATTGGTAATGCGGTGGTAACGCGTGCCATAGCTGATTTTGGTGATAGTTATGTAGCTGGCTGGGCGGTATTAGGACGTTTGATCCCCGTCTCGTTCGGGATGATTTTTGCATTGTCTGGCGCAGTCGGACCGATAGTGGGGCAAAACTTTGGTGCCAATGAAATTGAACGAGTTCGATTGAGTTTAAACAAAGCGATTCAATTTTGTGTTGTTTATGTTCTGGTGGTGTCACTGGTACTGTTTTTATTACGAAATGTCATTATTAGTAGTTTTGATATGAAAGGCGATGCGGCAGAGCTTATTTTGTTTTTCTGTCAGTACATCGCGGTGTTCTTTATCTTTTCGGGCATTTTGTTTATTGCCAATGCCTCATTTAATAATTTAGGTAAGGCTAAATACTCGACCTTTTTTAATGTCGGTAAAGCAACCATCGGCACCATACCATTTGTGTATTTTGGCGCCCAGTGGGGCGGTGTATTTGGGGTGTTAATTGGTCAGGTGATTGGGGCAATTATATTTGGTGTGATAGGTATTTTATGTGCATATCGATTAGTCGACAAAATTAGCCGCCAAGGTATGCTTTCAGCGGGTGCTAATCGACAACTACTAGAAGACGATGCGATAAACATTGATATGGTGGCCGCTCCTTCACCTATGCCAGGGCGCACTCAGATGGCTCAATTAGATGAAGATCCACTGTGTAAGCAAGTTGCTCAACAAGACAACGCCGATACAGCCAATGGCGACACAAATGATACTGAAAAAGCCGGTGCTGATGGCGCTAGTACCGATAACATTGGCAGTGAGAAAAGCAGCGATAAAATCAATTGATCTGATAGATGCTATGTAGATGTGACTTAGTTTAGATGTGATTCAGTGAAGATGAGACTCAGTGAAGATGAGACTCAGTGAAGATGAGACTCAGTGAAGATGAGACTCAGTGAAGATGAGACTCAGTGAAGATGAGACTCAGTGAAGATGAGACTCAGTGAAGATGAGACTCAGTGAAGATGAGACTCAG
>NZ_JBEOPN010000046.1:0-27370 GCF_040310085.1 Shewanella sp. S1-58-MNA-CIBAN-0166
TGACCTTGCCATCACGACATTCGTGAATCCATTCACATCAGATTCCCATCGGAAGCGTTAGCATTTTCACTCTTTATAACAAGATGGGCCGAAGACGGTTACAGATGAAGTCAAAAGCTGGATTCATTTCCGTCGCAATTTTTCGCTGTTGTTGTTTGGTAAAAATGCGAAAATGTTGCCGGAACGCTGAGGGTTTGCAAAGGCTGATTCATAAACAAGAATGCACTTTACCCCTTTGCTCTGGTGTGGGCGACGCGCCAAGATGTTGTGGCCGCAGGCCATAAGTAAATATACAAAAGTACAAACACCTGGATCCCGGCTCAAAAGCACTGCCGGGACGACAAGAAGGGGGGTTAGTAACTTTACTATCATCTAAAAGTAAGCCTGATCGTGCTTTTACTGCTTGGTATAACTAATCCGATACACGGCATTGGCAAAGTCATCAGATACCAAGATAGAGCCATCAGCCAGGGTTATCACATCAACAGGGCGGCCCCAACTGTCTTCTCCATCAAGCCAACCTGTAGCAAACGGCTTATAGTCAACCACCTTATTTCCCTCAAGTGCCACCTGCATAATGCGATAACCCACTTTGTTAGTGCGGTTCCACGAGCCATGCTGGGCAATTAAGATTGATTGCTTATAAGCCGCTGGGAATTGATTACCTTGATAAAACTCCATGCCTAATGCAGCAACATGAGCACCTAAGGTTAATACCGGAGGCGTGTTGAGTTTGGCGATTTTGGGGTTAGTAAAATCTGGATCGGCAATATCTGTGTTGTGAATATAAGGAAAACCAAAGTGTTGGCCTTTTTTGCTCACACGATTAAGCTCATCATCGGGTAAATCATCGCCCATCATGTCGCGGCCATTATCGGTAAACCATAACTCACCTGTTTGTGGGTGAAAATCAAATCCGACACTGTTGCGTACACCTTGAGCGACGATAGTGGTTTGTTTTGTTTTAAGATCTAATTGTAAAATGCTGGCAAAGGGCGGCTCACTTTCACACACATTACAAGGCGCGCCGACGGGAATGTACAGCTTTCCATCTGGGCCAAAAGCGATAAATTTCCAGCCGTGATGGGATTTGTTAGGTAACTTGTCGTAAACCAATTCTGGTTTAGGAATCGTGGGTAATGATTGCTCAATATCAGGATAACGCCAGATTTTATCGACTTCAGCGACATACAAACTGCCATTATGGTAAGCAAGACCGGATGGCATAAATAAATCCGTTGCGATAATGATTTTCTTATCGACTTTGAAGTCATTATCACTGTCTATCAGGGCATAAACATTACCTGCTTTGCGACTGCCTACAAACACAGTTCCTTTTTCACCAAGCGCCATCTGGCGCGCATTTTCAACATTTTCGGCATACACATCAATGGTAAACCCTGCTGGTAATTGGATCTTATCCAGTGGTAATGCAAATGATGGATAAGAGACACCCATAGCTATGATTAAAGTTGAACATAAACTAATTGGTTTCATCATATTGGGGCCTCTTATGTAGATTTATTGTTAGCTATTGTTGAGCCAGTACTAAGGTCATCATTACCAGTCTTTAATGATCTGTTTGACCAAAATGGCGGTGTTTTCTGGTTGTTCTAATGGAAACATGTGTCCGCCATTGGGGAGTGTCATTAACTCAATGTCATTCAGCTTTGCAAATCGAACAAAATGTTTAATCGGGAATATATTGGTATTTTCACCGTAAACCAGTTTAGCCGGTATGGTTAACTTGTTTTTATACTTTATTAAATTAGTCGGTAAGTGCCTAAAGATGTCGGCTTCTACGGCGGGTGAGAAGGTGAGCTCTAAACGCTTATTGCGCTGTATTACGGCAGAGGTGGCATAGTCTTGTAAGCAACGAGAATCAAAGTTTTTAAACAATGTTTTCTGTGAAAAATAATCAACTAAGTTAGTATTTTGTGGCCAATTATTTTGGCGTGTGTTGGCTTTTCCTGCAGGAGAAAGCTTATCAATATAAGGTGTTCGCTTAATAAATCTCAGTAAATGCGAGAACGCACCGGTGACAACTGGCGGATCTAACATCACCAAACCCCGAAAAAGCTCAGGATGTTGGCAAGCGGCAATAAATGAAATAACGCCGCCGAACGAATGCCCCACGCAAATCACTTTCTCATCTTGCTTCTTAATAAATTCAACAAGTTCAGTAACAAGGTGTTGCCAGTTATTGTGTATTGGATACAGAACATTATGGCCAAATTGATTGTGGGCAACGGTACGGTAGTCGTTATCAAACTCTTGTAGAAATGTTTTATAGCTGCCAGCGGGGAAGCCATTGGCATGCACGAGGTTTATCAAAGGTTTTGTCATAGTTCACTCTAAAGGGTTAGCACTATTTGTGATTAAATTATTTCACACATAATTTGGTCTATAGCAAATAGTGCAATGATGCCCAATGCTTAGAATATTTTCAAAGGATCAATTTGAGTTAACTCTTCAAATTCTGGTTCACGGTTTTGCGCTTTTGCTTTGAATATTTCCATCATGTCGTTTTGGGGTTGGAACATGCCGCTTTGCCATACCGACATGTAATGTAAACTGTCGGCGACACTGTGGTCGCGGGCATAGTTGATCATCTCTTTGCAACCGGTAACGGCTAAAGGCGAGCGGGCGGCAATGTCTGCAGCAATGCCTAATACAGCAGTTAGCATTGATGCTTGGTCTTCATATACATGATTGACTAATCCGGCTGCTTTGGCTTCTGCTGCAGGCATTCTTCGGCCCGTGTAGGCTAACTCTTTAACTAATCCGATTGAAATCAATTTAGGTAAACGCTGTAACGTACCCACGTCGGCAGTCATGCCGAGTTTGGTTTCTTCGATGCTAAAAAAAGCGTCGCTGGTGCAATAACGGCAATCTGCCGCGGTGACCATATCTACAGCACCACCAATACAGCCACCTTGAATGGCCATGAGTACAGGCATACGTGCCGTTTCAAGCACGTTAAAGCAATCTTGTAGCTTGAGAACCAAGCGGCGTAATTGGTCGTGTTTACGGCCTAATTCGATATTCTCGTCGCGGTTACTCGCACTGAATACGGCTAAGTCCATACCAGCACTAAAATGCTTGCCAGTTGAAGAAATAACAATGGCGCGAGCCGCCGATTGATTATTGATATCGTGTATTACGCTTGGAAATTCATGCCAAAAATCGACGTTCATTGAATTTAACGCGTCAGGACGATTAAGGATAATGTGAGCCACTTTATCGGTAATGTCGACAGTGAGCGTTTGATAGGTCTTTTGCGATATCATATTTATATCCTTATAATTTCAATGAAATTTGCTTATCTTGCTCGATGGCTGCATCCAATGAGGCGAGAATAGTCTTACGCTCTTTTAATTTGGTGCCTAAATGCGCAGCCATATTCAGCGTTTGCATGTGTTTAGCCACGGCATGTGCAGTGTCCATGAGTTGTTCTGGCTCAACCACTTGATCGAGAAAACCTGCCATTACTGCTTGTTCTGGTGTAAATAACTCAGCATTGATTACCGCGCGCGACAGATAATTTTGCGGAATACGATTACGCGCGATTTCAATGCCTGCCTGATGCATAGTCATGCCAATAGCCACTTCGTTAAGGCCAATTTTAAACGGACCTGCGCTGCCAATACGGTAGTCGCAGCTGAGTAGTAAAAATGCGCCTTTGGCGATTGCATGGCCTGAACAGGCACCGATAATAGGCGTTGGGAATGCGAGCATTCTGCGGGCTAACGTTGAGCCTGCAGTGACCAAAGCAATTGCCGCTTCAGCGCTTTGCTTCATGGTTTTAAGGTCATAGCCGCCAGATAGAATTCCGGGTTGGCCAGTTATTATTACCACTGCATTTTGCTGCTCTGCATGGTCCAATGCACTGTTGATTTGGGCGATGACTTCAGGCGATATTGCGTTAACTTTGCCATTGCTAAGGGTAATAACATGCACATTGTTTTCAATTACTACGGTGATCAGTTCCATTGTTTACCTTTGTTATTTTAATGATTAGTTTTCGTCTAGGCGTTATCGGCAATCACTTCGCCATTATTTTTCGATTTAAAATACTTGGAATTTAACATACCCGCTAGAATCCCTGCGGTAAAGAGCATTGTGAGAGTGTAAATCGCCGGCGTGAATGACATCTTGTAATTAGCCAATAATGTTAACGCCATAAACATGGATAAGGTACTGTTTTGTAAGCCGACTTCAATGGTAATGGACGTTCTTTGAGCAAGATTTAATCCAAACCATTTACTTGAATAATATCCCAATAGCATGGTTGAAATATTAAGAATAATCGATACCGGTCCTGCGGCGATAAGTGCAGGGATAACAATATCTTGCTGAATATACGTTAAAAATATAATTAACAACGTCAAAAACAATATGCCAAAGCGTGATACATGGACTTGAGTACTTTCAGCAATTTTGGGAGCGTAACGTCTGATCAACATGCCCAGCAAAATAGGCACAATGGTCAGCTTCATTAAGCTGACCATGGTTGCCAGTATTGGTAACTGGAATTCATTGCCTTGCCCCATGAAGTGAATTAATGAGTAATTAAGCACCACGGGAATAGTAAACACTGTGATTAAACTTGCCACCGCCGTCATGGTGACCGACAGTGCCACATCACCTTTCGCTAAATGAGAAAACATATTGGATGTTGTGCCACCTGGACACAGTACCAGTAACATGACTCCTACTGCGTATTCTGGTTCTAATGGCATGATATTGGCTAATGCAAAGCCAATAATAGGTAACAAAAGTAGCTGGTTAGTTAATCCAATTGCCACTGCTTTAGGGTATTTAAGCACGCGTTTAAAATCGTCTATCACTAAAGATAGCCCCATGCCCATCATAATTAAAAAGATGCACACTGGGATAACTTGCGAATTAACAAATGTCACTAATTCAATATCTTCCATAATAACCTCATTCAGATATGACCTTTATTGGGCCGATAACGTCCATTTTTATTTTTAAACACGAGCTTGTTGATTGAGAGTTTGCCTATTGCTTACTTGGTTGGAGTGTATTTGGGTCTAACGATATGATTTGTCCAACAGATGCATCAGCTGTTCCGGCTAAAACCTGTTGGTAAATATCATTAACGTGGTGAAGATCATGGGTGTGGGAAATGGTGATAATGGATCTACAAAAGTCTATATAATGGAGTAACGATTGATTCATTTGTTTCATGGTTTCGCCAACCCCCCATTCAAGACTGCGTTTTTTCAATTGTGTTGGCGCAAAGAAGAATGTTGGAGGTGCACCAGGTAACAGGCTGTCACTTTGTGTGTCTGTTATGTCGATATCACCATGGTGGGTTGCACCGATCCGGCATGAATAACGCAGTTGTTGGGTAAAGTGATGATGAATGGCGGCTAAGGTTTTTTTACCTCCGGCCATGTCTACTAAGATGGATGCCACATTGGCATCTAGGGTGGTGATGTCGTTATAGCTAATAACGTGATCGTAACAACCTAATGATTCAACAAAACTGAGATTGGCCATTGAGGTAATGCCAACCGTGCTACGTTGGCCTCTTTGCTTGATGGCAAAGGCGAGGGCGATACTGGTTTTACTGGATGCACTGGTAATCAGATATTGCGTGGCATCGAAATAATTATTGTCGAACATAAAGTCATCCACTAACCAAGATGTGGTGAACAGTCCGCGTAATAAGATGTCGTAGTCTTCATTTTTTAGCTGATAAAAAGGATTGGTGCTAACCCGATCAAAGCGCGCATAAACCGGAGATAAGCCTTCTCTGCATGGATTGATATCTGAAAACCCGCTTGGGTTAACTTTACCAGCAATGATTTTGAGATGGGTCGCCATTGGCATAAATCCCCACACTCGTTCACCGACGTTGATATCTTTGTTATTTGACGACACCACATCGGCAAACCCCATGACAGGTAATCGTCCCCATTGAGTTTGTTGAGCAGTATTCGTTGTAGACGTAATCGAATTTGAAGCTGTATCTGAAGGGACATTGTTAACAGGAAAGAATTGCCAATAACCTAATGCATCCCCAGTGATGCCATAGCTGATGTTATTTGCGGTTAACGCGAACTTACTCACCTTAAGCAATACTTCATTGTCAGCCAATGGCTGCTCAATATTCAGCTCAACAACACGTGTTTGTGACAAGTCATTTTTAGCCACTTCAAATACAAGTGTCGGCTGAGCTTGTGATGTTAATATCGTCATAAAATCCCTTTATCGTTATTATTATTTCGTTTGTTATTTAGCGCACTATATTGAGTTTGTTTTACAACAAGCCTTTAACTAAGGATGCAATTAACTTTTTGTTTTCAAATGTATTTAAATTAATATTAATCGTTTATAAAATTATTAATGGCGACATTCACTTCGTCTGGCCTTTCATGTTGTAGCCAATGACTGGTGTCTTGAAAACGCTTTATGGTGCAGTTAGGCACATAGTGATGAATGTTATCGAGATTCTCATTAACGAAGGCAAGGTCTTGTTCGCCCCATAAAATCAATGTGGGAACATTGATCCGTATATTGGGTACTTTAAGCTGCGATGCTTGTTTAACGGGACTCGATTTAGTTGTGTCATTTTGAGTCGATGTTGTGTCTAGGGATGATGCCGTTGTTGAATTACAACGTTGATTATCTGTGTCATTTTCTGCCAGTTGGGGCATAGCGCGATAATATTGCAACATGCCATTAATTGCGCCTGCTTGGCTCCAAACTTGTTTATATTGCGCTTTTACAGCGGCGGTAAACACGCTTGGGTTGGTACTAACCATGATGTCTTCGCTTAAATAGCGATAATCATCTTGCGTTAATAATGACTCCCCCAATTCGCTGATTAATTGATGTATATAAGCACTTTTTTTGCGTTGTAGTGGATTGTTAATCATTTCTCGAGTGAAGGTACTTGGGTGAGCCGCATTAACAATTATCAGCTTACTGATTAACTGAGCATGAAACGCTGCTAATGGCCAAGCAATAGCGCCGCCCCAATCATGGGCGACTAAAATAACAGGCTGAGTAGGGCTAATTGCAGCAATAAACTTGGCCATAAAGCCGATAAGATTGGGTACCGCATAAAAGCTGACATCGTCTGGTTTATCGCTTAGATTATATCCCGGCAAATCGGGTGCGATAACACGATAATGTGGTGAGAAAAAACTCAGTTGAGCTGACCATGTACCCCAATATTCAGGAAATCCATGCAAAAATATTATTGTCGGTTTGAGTGCAGTGATGTCAGCTACAGCAAATACGTTATTTGCTTCGGTAGATTGCCCTGATTCAACATAATGAATATTGACGTTATCCACTAAAATATTTTTATGCTCTAGTTTCATATTCAATCTCATTAGTCATAACTGGTTAATCGAAAAATGCCACAGCGTTTTCAATGGATTCACGATCGGTACGGGTATTGTTTACCGCTGCACTGTCATCGGCGTAACCAAAAGACATCCCAAATAAAATACCGCGCTCGGCAGGGAGGTTTAATAGTTCTCGTACTGGGTCAGGGAATTGCCCTAATGCACCTTGCATGCAATTTGATATGCCGTGATCTGCCATAATCAATGACAGTGTTTGAGCATATATACCTAAATCAACAGCGCCCATAATGTCTAAATATTTATCCATAGTGAAAAACACCGCATGTGGCGCATCAAAAAACTGCCAGTTACGTACCATCGCCATTTGACGGGCTTTTTTGTCTTCTCGTGCAACACCGATTGCACTATACAACGCATTCGCTGAGCCAAATTGACGATCACGATGAATACCTTGATATTGCGGTAGCCAATTAAAGTCAGGATTTGGCGAGGCGCCGCTCATGAGTGTTTCCATAAACTTTTGTTTCAATGTGTCTTTTGTCTGACCTGAAACCACACAAGTTTGCCATGGCTGCACATTACAATTGGAAGGAGAAAGCTGTGCATGTGCAAAAATCAAATCCAAGGTTTCCTTGGCAACCGGTTTGTCGAGAAAGGCGCGTGCTGAGTAACGGTTTTTTAATATTGATTCTATAGACATATAGGACACTCTTATTGTTTTATTGATAGTGAGTTTATAGCGTTATTAGCGATATAAATCAGTTGCTTAATCTTGATGTTAATAAAAAAGTCTGCAGTGGCAGTAAAGCGCTATTACCGTCACTGCAGACTGTTTAGCTAGTTAAAATTGGTACGAAATATTGGCTCCAAAGGTACGTGGTTGATTTGGATAACCATTAAAACTGCCCGCTTGAATTGGAGGTGGGAATGCCGACAACAGATATTCATCATTGGTTAAGTTACGCACCCAAAGCTGTAAACTGACGCCATTATCAAATGCCAGTCCCGTACTTGCGTTGAAGGTGTTTACCTCGCGAGATAATGATTCAGGGGTATTTTCAGCCAGCTTAGTATCACTTTCGAAAAGGTAATCGGTACGAACATAGCCATCGGCACCATTAAAGACTTCAAAGTTATACACAATACCGGCAGTGATACTGACTTCATGAATACCAGCCGGTTTCTCGCCAGATAAATCAACCGGTCCGTTTAAACCTGATGCACCAACAAACGAGTCGTAAACAGGGTCGAGGAAGGTACCCGCTAAGGTAAATGACCAATCTTCAGTGAGGTTATAATTAGAGTCGAACTCAATACCTTGGGTACTTTGTTTACCCGCATTGGCCAGTACATAACCTGTGCCAATGAAAATAGATGACTGAAACCCTTCAATGGTTTGATCAAATATGGTTGCGCTAAATGATCCGTGTTCGAATTGAGTTTTAATGCCCAGCTCGTACACCATGGCTTCTTCAGGTGAGGCATAACGGCCGCCATAAACCTGATTGGGAAGTGCTAAGCCTGCCGTTTCTAATGCAGATTGATCCGCTGCGAAAGGGCTTGAATAACGCGATAAGTTCCAAGACGTTGCTTTAAAACCTGTTGCTGCTGTAGCGAATATATTGACATTGTCATTAATTTCGTAAGCTAAGCGTAGTGACCACGTGGTTTTACTATCATCTGATTGATTGTTTTCAACAGCATTTGGCAACCCCAGCATAGGGGGTAAAAACTGCAAACTTTTAATCACTGGTACCGCAGGTGCCAACTGAGGAATACTGCCAATAGGCACGCCATACAATGTTGGTACTGTGTCTAAATCGAGTGCAGAAAGGACATCGGAATGTTGTTGAGTGATGTTGATTTCTTTTTGGTCATTGGTGTAACTCACGCCAAATATGGCGGTAAAATCGTCGCTGATATGGTAATCAAAACTGGCAAATATCGAGTAAGCATCATTTTCTTGTTCAAACTCAGAACTTACTGCCGAGTCACCTGAGAAAAATGTGCCGGGATCCAAGCCATATACTCCTTCAACACCCGCTAATAAACCCGGAGCACCACCAGCCGCCATCAACACATCAAAGTAATTTCTAATGTCGTTACCATAATACAAGGTATCGCCAGTGGTCACTTCTTCATGAAAAATGAATGCGCCAAACATCCATTCGAGCTGACGTTCACCGGTAGAGGTTAAGCGAAACTCTTGGGTAATTGTTTCGATATCGGTGTAGCCGCCTTCGTTCAAAATATCGAGAGAAGTGTAATCGACATCATTCATAAAATCAGAATCGTTGGTACGAAATGCACTGATTGAGGTAAATGAATAACCATCAAAATCAACATCTAGCTGCAGTGATACTCCACCATCTTTGACGTTGTTATCGGGATTAGAATTAAGAGTAGATTGATAAGCAAATGAATCTGTTTCATCAAGGTCCATGCCCCCGAGCGCACGCACAGCGCCAGTAGTAGGGCCATTAATTGAATTCTCTACGGTACAGCATGCTTCTTCAATTTTACTATAGTCAGCAATTAATCGAAGTTTTACGTCTTCAGTTGGTTCGTACAGTGCCTGACCTCGAATATTCCAACGGTCACGGTCGTTAATATCGTCTAATCCCACCACACTTTCAGTGTAACCATCTCGTTTGTTCAATCCACCAGAAACACTGAATGCTAAATTATCGGTTATGCCATTGGTGTAATAACCTTTAATTTCTTTTTGGTTGAAATTACCTACGCCAACTTCAATTTTACCTTCTTGATAATAAGCGGGTTCTCGCGTGGTGACGCTAATGACCCCAGCAGAAGCATTTTTACCAAACAAGGTACTTTGTGGTCCACTTAGCACTTCAATTTGCTGCAGTCTTGGTAAGTCACCTATTTGAGATGCTGCACGAGAGCGATACACACCATCGATAAATACCCCAACAGAAGGCTCAATACCCGTATTGTTGGTGCCATTACCAAAGCCACGAATTGAGAAGTTGGTGTTAGTAGAACGTTGTAGTGGGGTGACGCGTAGAGTTGGTACCAGAGTTTGTAAGTCTGTTATGTCCATTACTTTAGCTTGTTCTATTGCTTTGCTACTCACTACCGTAATGGCCACAGGAGATTCCTGTAATCCTTTGGCACGTTTAGATGCCGTTACGACGATTCTTTCTATATCGTCTGCACTTTTTTGTGCTTTTGGTTTTTCATCTTCAGCATTTGCAGCTGAGCTCATTACTCCCATAATCGCAAATGCGAGTAAAGAATGCTTAAAATATGTTGATTTATTATTATTCATTTATTTCCCCAGACGATGATTAATCGTTATTAAACAAGCTTGCCAATACATTGATTTACAAAAGATATGTATGACGCTTAAGCGTTCTTATTTGTAACCTGTAAATATATAGCGTTGTAAAATTAGCGTTATTCAATAACATCAAGGGGGGATCAATCAGCTTAATTTTCTATGTTGAAAATTTATCCTGAAAATACGTCATTACCACTTTAGTGAACAATTAACCGCCAAATCATGCTAGGGGGTGTTTTATAATTAAACAAATCAATTATTTTGATAAGCAACTATTCATATAACGAATAATGCACTGAGGAATTTCACCGTCTGAGTGTTTTTAGTTATGCGTAGGATGAATAATCGTCGAGGGCTGAGGCGATTTTGTTGCGAAGTTGTTGCTGCAAGTCTAACAATACCGACAAACTATAATTCAAACGAATGTATACATATAATTATTATGCATTTGGATAATACTTGTAGTTAACTTAGCATCGGTAGTAACAAATATTATTTGCATGGAAAAATTCATCCAAATAATCACTAACTAGATATAGATTGATAATGACATGGAGAGTAACAATGCCTGAATATAAAGCCCCCATTCGTGACGTAAAATTTGTTATGCAAGAACTGCTAGATTGTGAAGGGCACTATCAGCGTTTGGGTTACCAGGATGCCAGTATCGATATGGTTGATGCGATTATTGCTGAAGCGGCAAAATTAACCGAACAGGTTGTTGCACCATTAAACCAAATAGGCGATCAGCAAGGTTGTACATGGAACGACGGTGTGGTGACCACACCAGATGGTTTTAAAGAGGCTTACGCTCAATATGTAGAAGGTGGTTGGCCAACGTTATCTCAGTCTGAAGAGTTTGGTGGCCAAGGATTACCTCATTCATTAAATATCAGTATTGCTGAGATGTTTTCCAGTGCTAACCATAGCTTTGCCATGTATCCAGGGCTAAGTCATGGCGCATTAGCCACCATTGAAGCACACGGCACAGAATCTCAAAAACAACAATTTATGCCAAAGTTAGTTGAAGGTAAGTGGACTGGCACAATGTGTTTAACTGAGCCGCATTGTGGAACCGATTTAGGTATGTTGCGCACCAAGGCTGAGTTACAGGCCGATGGCAGTTATTCATTAAGCGGCACTAAAATCTTTATTTCAGCTGGCGAGCATGATCTTTCTGACAACATTGTCCATATCGTTATTGCCCGTATTCCTGGTGCGCCAGAAGGTAATAAAGGTATCTCATTATTTATCGTACCTAAATTTAACGTTAATGAAGATGGCACCATTTCAGATAGAAACGGCGTGAGTTGTGGTTCTATTGAACACAAAATGGGCATTAATGGTAACGCGACCTGTGTGATTAATTTCGACGACGCTACAGGACATTTGATTGGTGAACCGAATCGCGGCCTTAAGTGCATGTTCACCTTTATGAATGCTGCCCGTATTGGCGTTGCTAGTGAAGGTGTTGCGGCTGCTGAAGCCTCATTCCAGGGGGCTTTGGCATACGCAAAAGATCGTCTACAAATGCGTTCAATCAGCGGGGTTAAAAATCCTAACGGCCCAGCTGACCCAATCATTGTTCATCCAGATGTTCGTAGAATGCTGTTAACTCAGAAATCGATTGCTGAAGGTGGCCGTGCGTTAATTTCGTATCTTGCCCAGCTAGTTGATATTGGCCATGCCGAAAAAGACGAAGCCATTAAAGCTGATGCTGAAACAAAGTTAGCCTTATTAACGCCGATTGCTAAAGCATTCCTTTCAGAGCTAGGTTTTGAATGTACCAGCCACGGTGTGCAAATTTTTGGTGGTCATGGCTTTATCAAAGAGTGGGGCATGGAACAGTTAATGCGCGATACCAAGATTAGCTGTTTATATGAAGGTACTACCGGTATTCAGGCATTAGACTTACTGGCTCGTAAAATTATTGGTACTCAGGGTGAAGTATTAAAGCCTTTCTCTAAAGACGTTACCGTATTCTGCCAACAAAACATGGATAACCCAGCCATGGCTGAGTTTATTAAACCGATTATGGCTTATGCCAAAGAGTGGCATGAACTGACCGTGTTAATTGGTGGCAAGGCGATGAAAAACCCGGATGAAATCGGCGGGGCGTCTGTGGATTACTTGATGTATGCCGGTTACGTCACACTCGCTTTCTTCTGGGCGAAAATGGCTAAAGTGGCGCAAGATAAATTGGCTGTAGGCACCACCGAGCCAGCGTTCTATGAGGCTAAAATTAAAACAGCTCAGTTCTTTATGCAGCGCATGCTGCCAAGGGCTAAAGGCCATGCGGCATGTATTGCCAATGGTGTCGATTCTATGATGGCACTTGATAGCGAAGACTTTGCTTTTTAATTGAGCAATTATATCATCCGCTAAAATCGATTATATTCTCGATAGAACAAGCCGCAGCGTCAATCGCTGCGGTTTTTTATTGGCTGCGAAGTAACAATACAGATGCAACTCATGCACTGACTGTTTTTCTAATCATTACTTTAAAAGGGTCTACTTTATAACCTGATTTGTTGATCACTATTCGTTACAGATTAGTTAATTCAGCGCTCATCACTTTAGATCTTTATTCGGTTATAGTAATCACTTCATAATAAAAAAAGGACTAAGCCGATGTCAGGCAAAATACTCACGTCTGTGATTCCACTACTTGCTCTTATTCCGTTGACATCATCAGCGGAATCCTGGGTTGATGTCAGTAATGCATACACCAACAAACAAATTCAGGTAACGAGTCAATTTCAACCTGAAATGGCAAGTTCAATTGGCATTACTGAAACCGATAGTCAATGCAGCAGCATTACTAAGGCACAACAAGATAAGTATATTCGTACTCTTGAAACCAGTAAAAAGACGTTGTTACAAGCGCTTAATACTGAAAAATCATTGCAGGTTCGTCAAGACCTCAACATTATTATCAACAATATTGATCAGACCATTGCCTCAGGTAAATTAGAAGACAAATACATGTTGCCTTGGGTGGACGTGCCGTTAATTATATTTAGAGGCGTGTCGGCATTATTAGATGATCAAATGTCAGATACACGTAAACAAGCGGCTAATACTCGTTTAGCGTGTTATGTCGGTAAAACGGGTCAACCTGCGTTAACTGAACAAGCAAAAACCTTGTATGAAGCCGCATTAGCCAACAAAAAATTAATGGGGCCAACAAAAGAAGAAGTAAACCAAGCCCTGGCAAGAATCGATACCTTATTGCAAGGTTTGCAGCAGTTGTTTGAGAAAAATGAATTCATAAAAGCCGATGATAATCTGTCGCTACTAAAGCAGCAAATTGCAGATTACCGTCAGTGGGCAGAAAAAACCGTTATTCCAACTAGCCGAGATGACTTCCGCTTACCGTCAGAAATTTACGCTTTAAAACTCAAAACAGTTGGCATTGATATCGAACCTGAGTTGTTAATTGAACGCGCGAAAGCAAGCTATATGATAACCAAAGCCAACATGCAGGCGTTAGCGCCGTTGGTTGCGCAAAAGTTTAATATGCCATCAAGTGATTATCGCGATGTGATAAAAGCACTTAAAAAAGACTCTTTAGACAACGATAAGATTGAAGATCATTATCGAGCCATTAATAAAAAACTTGAAGCGTTAATCACTCAGAAAAAAGTGGTCAATTTACCTGAGCGCGACATGATTATGCGATTGGCCAGCGAAGCAGAGGCTGCGGGCAGTCCAGCGCCTCATATGTTACCGCCACCGTTTATTGGTAATACGGGTGAACAAGGGCAATTTGTACTGACAACCGGTAACCCTGCATTAACCGGGGATGCTGCTTACGATGACTTTAATTTTAATGCCGTTGCTTATACATTAAGTGCTCATGAAGGCAGACCTGGCCATGAATTACAATTTGCGGTCATGTTGGAGCAGGGCGTGTCACTCGCTCGTGTTTATTATGCTTTTAACAGCGTAAACGTTGAAGGTTGGGCACTGTATGCCGAAGCTGAAATGTTGCCATATCTTCCTATTGAAGCACAGCTTATAGCGCTTCAGCATCGACTATTACGTAATGCTCGCGCCATGTTAGATCCGATGTTGAACCTAGGTCTAACAACAAAAGAAAACGCCTATGCATTGTTACGCAATGACGTGGTATTTTCAGAAGCGGCAGTGAAACAAGAAGTGGATCGATACACCATGAGAATGCCTGGTCAGGCTGGCAGTTACTTTTATGGCTTATCACGATTATTGGAGATCAGGGCTGACGTCGAAATAGCCCTAGGCGATAAGTTTGATCGCTTGGCATTTAATAACTTTGTGTTAGAGCAAGGCTTAATTCCACCCAATTTAATGGCAGAAGCCGTTAAAGAACGCTTTTTAACTAAAAAGTAAAATACGTTGATATTGATAAATCCCATTTAGTTAAATGGGATTTATCAAATACGACTCGTATTCTGGCTATTTTATGCAGCCGCACATGCTATAAATTAGCTTAAGCACGATAAAATTATGTCACCGCTATTTTTTAGCATAAGGCAAACGAGCCAGTTTATTGCCTGTGTAGTAACAATCGAGCCCGCTAATCGCTACCGTATCAATAGTGTGTAAATCTATAAACCCATCAGTTTGAACCGCATCATCATCTACATAAACGTCAACTATTTCACCAATAACAAACTCGGTACCATTGATAGCTAAATGTTGATGCTCTACTAGCTTAACTGAATATTTTAGGCGGCTTTCTTTTACAAAAGGCGCGCTAAAGTCTGATAGATATTCAGGCGTTAATCCCGTCGCTTCAAACTCTGATTCATCTTTATCATATCGAGCAGATGTTTGATGAGCTTGCTCATAAATAGATTGATTGACTTGATTAATGGTATACAAGCCGGTTTGTAAAATATTTTCAAAGGTATGACGCGGCACACTGTGAGGGCGGATTATCATACCAACCAGCGGCGGATTGGCACCTAGGTGAATAACCGAACTGACAATCGACAAATTAGTGTTGCCCTGTAAATCTTGTGTACCTATTAAATTAGCGCTTTTAAATCCTGACAGTGAATTGATTAAATGGCTACGGGTGTGTTTTTCAAGCGCGTCTAAGCGCTCTTTAGTAAAATGCATTAAAAGTCCTTAACACTAACTAGTGCAACCTTATCAATCAAAATTGGCTGCTTCACCAATTAACGCTACATCTGGGATATTGTTCGTCAATTTGCATTATATGATATCTAGGCCATAAATTATTGCATCTGAGTGTGTTTTTGCTTGTAAATGACTCATTAGCTTTATGGTTATAATTCATTGATATTAATGCTAAATAAATCAAACCAATATACCTCTAGTATGATTTATTCATGTTAGTTTGTTTCTAGCTACTGTATTTTGATAGTGCCCAGTGCCCAGTGCCCAGTGCCCAGTGCTCAATTGCCTTGATAAATAACCATCATGTATCTCATATAACAGCTTAAATTTTTTAATCGCAGGCTTTTTTACGAGCAAAGGTTGCAAATAGATCCATTAACATATCTTCATAACCATATTACATGAACAAGCAATAATGAGGCAGAAGTGAGCAATATGCCGCCTTGCGTGGTAACGTAAATTTAGGCTGGTAAATTTATGCCGGTAAATAATCAAATATGCTGAGGCCCAGTGATTCAAATAAACTAGAAACACTTAAAATGTATAGCGTATCCAATGTATTTAAAAGGACAATCATTATGAGTAAGAAACAAGCATACGAAAAGAAATTGCAAGCGCAGCTCGACGAGTGGAGCGCTGATATCGACAAACTTAAAGCAAAAGCTGATGCGGCCGCAGCTGATGAGCAGCTTGAATACTACAAACAAATAGAGGAACTTCAGTCTATGAAGGACACTGCCAATAAAAAGCTTACTGAGCTTAAAAAGGCCGGTGACGATGCTTGGGAAGACATAAAAGTCGGTATTGACAGCGCCTGGGATTCGCTTGGTTCGGCATTTAAGTCTGCGACGTCAAGATTCAAATAAGCATGCTACATAATAGAAACTCGAGTTAATAGTATCCCTACATTATGGCGGCCAATCATTAATGAGTTTATGCATTAAATGATACAAGCAAGTATCAATATTGGATGAACACCATCGCTTCAAATGTGTGTACACATTAATAGCTGAATGGGCCACCTTGGTGGATAAATTCTTAGAGGGAAAAAATATGAAAAAACTGTTTAATAAGATTTTCGCTGGAGTTCATTTGTTCGCAGCTGTAGTGCTTATCATCTTATCTTTGATAATTATGCTGTGGTCCATTTATGAGGTCATTTCTGGCATACAGTATGATTCTGGATTTATTCCATTAATGCTTCAATCTGTCGCTGCTATCATTATTGCAGCAGCCATTATTGATGTAGCACAGTATATGATGGAAGAAGAGGTTTTTAAGGACAAAGAGCTGCGAGATCCCAAAGAGGCAAGACGAACAATTACAAAAATTATTGTCATTATTACTATAGCAGTCAGCATTGAAGGACTGGTTTTTATATTTAAAGCAGGAACGAAAGACCTTAGCCTTTTGCTCTATCCAGCCTTACTTATTATGGTATCAGCTATCTTAATTGTCGCACTTGGTATATATCAAAAATTAAGCGCTACTATAGAAAAAAGAGAAGAGGAAAGTATATAGTCATTTGTGAACAATGGTTTTTATGTATCGCTTAGATAAGTATTTATTCGCCGCTATAAGCGGCGATTATCTTAAGGGAAAATGGCTAGCTAAATAGAGAGGACATCAACACACTATATTTCTTTGTTTAGCTATTTTTCAGGAATATCTTCAAGTAATTTTATGATAGTACGATTATTGTTTAGATGGGCTAGGTCAAGGAGGTAGCTTTTCTCAAGCTCTTGCATCGGTTCATCTGCCAATAATTCCTTTACTAACTGTTCTTCATCATTTGCAATGGCGGTTTTCAAGGCTGCAAAAGTCGCGATACTGTGTTTATGTTGATCAGTATTGTTAGATCCCATTAGTTTCGCTCCGTTAATTGTTCGATATTTATGTCATAGCGGGTTACCACACTAACAATATAACCGTGTATTTTGCAATCATAGTGATGGTAAATATACCGAAACAGACCAGAATACATAGTCAGTTGATTAAACCGATTACAGTCATATTCTCAGGCGTGTCTTGACAGTTTATCAGCAATGTTAATCGCTTAGCTCCGCTGGTTTGGCAAACGTGATGCTAGGTTAGCATTAAATTTCAGCGCGATTGACAGGATATAAAGCCGTTTTGTTAGCAAAGATGGTATCGTATTTACTCGATGTTTAATGTATTGATTATAAAGGGTTCTGGATACATTCTTCGGTTAAAAAATCATGCAATAACGTGATGGAGACAAGTTATGGGTTACGAAATAAAGGAAGAAAATCGTGATCATGCTCCGTTAGAGCGTGGTTTTCTTAAGTTTTCATTACCTGTGGAGTCATTCATCGATAGCCAGATCGTAGCTGGAATCGTGTTACTGGTTTCGGCAATAGCCGCAATTCTTATGGTTAACTTAGGATGGCAACACAGTTATGAAGCACTCAGTACACTTAAATTAACTATTTCTCTTGGCGATTGGTCAATAAGTCATTCCTTACATTATTGGATCAATGATGGCTTGATGGTGTTGTTTTTTTTCATTTTAGGGTTAGAAATAAAATATGAATGTTTGGTCGGCGCTCTTAGCGATTTAAAAGATGCTGCATTAGTTATTGTTATGGCATTAGGGGGCATGGTGCTCCCAGCACTGATATATTCAAGCATTATTTGGATTAGTGACTCGTCCAATGCGTATCAAGGTTGGGGTGTTCCTATGGCCACAGACACGGCATTTGCTATAGGTATTTTAACACTGTTAGGCGCTAAAGCACCTCGGGCTGCTTACATTATTCTTACGGGTTTAGCCATTGTAGATGACATGGGAGCCGTTGCTGTTATTGGATTATTTTATACTGAACAAATCGAAGTTCTGTCATTATTGTGGGCTGCTCTGACGTTATTAGTGTTATTTTTTATCAACATTCTGGGCATAAGAAAACCTATTTTCTATTTAATGGGCGGTTTTTTTCTTTGGTGGTTTATTCTTCAATCAGGCGTACATGCAACCACGGCCGGTCTTTTAGCTGCAATGATGGTACCGACGCGTCCTTATACCAATAAAGTTTGGTTTCGTCGTAAAATGCAAAATGTCATTCAAGAATTTAAGGACGTAGACAGTGTAGACACTCCTATCCTTGAGAATGAAAAACAACACGCACTTGCTGTAAAGGCCGAAGATATTGCCAAGCAAAGTACAGCGCCGATATTACGTTGGGGCTATACGCTAGACAAACCCGTTAGCCTTATTATTTTACCTTTGTTTGCTTTTTTGAACGCAGGTGTAATGTTACCCACAATGATTCCTGAATTTAAAGATACTGTGGTCACACTAGCAATAATACTCGCATTGGTGTTGGGGAAAGGCATTGGTATTAGCCTTTTTGCTTGGTTAGGGTTAAAAGTGGGTGCGGTAAGGTTACCTAATGGGGTGACATTTCCTCATATCATAGGTATCGGATTTTTAGCGGGTGTAGGCTTTACAATGTCATTGTTTATATCAGCCTTAGCATTTGAGGGGCAGCCCGCTTTAATCGAACAAGCTAAGCTGGGTATCCTTTTCGGTTCATTATTAGCCGGGATAATAGGGGCTACTATATTGTTTTTGGTTTCTGATGATTAAGTTAAATTAGTTAGCCCCAATTAGCGTATCGAGACGAATAGATAATAGTCAATTTCAATAATGTCAACGTCAACGTCAATAATGTTAACGTCAATAATGTCAACGTATTGATAGGTACTGGAAATGGGCCAAAAGTGATGGCAAAGAACGTTTGCTACAAGCAATATTAGATTTAATGTGGCAGAGCAGCTATGGCACTCTCACTATTGATGCTATATGTGAGCGAGCCGGCGTGAAGAAGGGCTGCTACTATTTTTTCAAATCTAAATCAGAACATGTTACTGAGGCCATCCTCGACGGATTGGAGATAAAAAAGCCGAAAATGAACACCTTTTTCGCTAACTAGGCCACCTTTAGAACGACTTAAAGCCTACTTTGACGACATACAACAAACACTAATTGAAGCTATCGAGAAACATGGCCGGGTGTTGGGTTGCCCACATTTCTGTATGGATGATGAAATAAGCAGTATTGAAACTGTTGATTGTCACGCGCGTTAGGATTTATTTAAAAACGTAGATGCTTATCTATTTATCTATTTATCTATTTATCTATTTATCTATTTATCTATTTATCTATTTATCTAACTATTTATAAATTTCAGAATTGTTATTAAGTTAATCTTATGTGGCTAATAACATACGCTGATTATTGTTAGTCCCTATCATCATTTTTATAGTTAAACAAAACTTAATCCCAATCGTTAGTATTGTTAAAAGGATGTACTCAATTACATCATTTTAGTCTGAACTGTTTACAATTATTAAGATTTATTGGTCTAATTGGAAAGGCTAACATTGGTATGTTAGTGTAACTAAACAGTAAAATATAATTTGGTTTATTTAAAGCACCGCACTAACAGTGATTTTAATCATCTGGTTTTAATATGGTTAGCGTCATGCTGAAAATATATTTTAATATTATATCTAAATATAAATATCTTAAATCAGAGATAATAACGAGTTTTATATTTAAATATCGTATTGACATATTCAAGTGGTTACTTTAGGTGGTTTACTCATTTAATTATAGTTGGCCATTTAGTAAAGAATAACAATGTAGATATCAAGCAAGTGAATATGATCAACGCATTTTATTCCATCTAGGCAATTGCCATGAACGGCAAAATAGCGATGTTGGCGATGCTGTTAAGTCTCTTTTTTATCGCCGCAGTTACAAGTTGTCGCAGTATATGTGTTCATCAGGTCTGCCTATATTCGAATACTAGACACAGAAAAATCGACGTATGTCAGCATAAACGTACGCCTTCACATTGAAACAGAAGGAAACATAGAATATGAACAACTTTGACTTTCACAACCCGACAAAAATTCTCTTTGGTAAAGGCCGAATCGAAGACCTTAACGATCATATTCCAGTAGATGCAAAAGTATTGATTATCTATGGCGGTGGTAGCGCGGAACGAACCGGTGTATTAGGGCAAGTGAGAACAGCACTTACTGGTCGCACATTGGTCGAGTTTGGTGGCATAGAACCAAATCCTCGTTATGCAACGACCCTTAATGCCGTCAAAGTAATTGCTGATAACAACATCACCTTTTTGCTAGCCGTGGGTGGCGGATCTGTCATTGATGCGACTAAATTTATCGCGATGGCGGCGCTTTATGCTGGTGACCCCTGGGAGATCCTTACTGCCGGCACGGCAAAAGTGACCGCGGCGATGCCGTTCGGAACGGTGCTAACATTGCCTGCAACAGGATCTGAAATGAACAATGGTGGGGTGATAACCAACCCGGAGAAGATAGCCAAGCTTCCTTTTAGAAGTCCGCATTGCTACCCAATTTTTTCGGTCCTCGATCCTGAACTTACCTATACGCTGCCTGCGCGTCAGATTGCCAATGGCGCTGCAGATGCCTTTGTCCATATTATCGAGCAGTATCTAACTTACCCCAGTGGCGCACACGTGCAGGATGGTTTTGCCGAGTCTCTGCTACGCACCATTATTGAGCTTGGCCCTAAAGCGCTAAAGACACCAGAAGATTATGACATTCGTGCAAGTCTGATGTGGACAGCCACACTGGCTTTGAATGGCTTAATCGGTGCCGGAGTGCCACAAGATTGGGCTTCTCACATGATCGGACATGAGATTACTGCGCTCAATGATACAGACCACGCCCGTACTCTTGCTGTCGTGTTACCGTCACTATTGAATGATCAGCGTGGCCACAAGCACGAAAAATTACTCCAATATGCTAGTAATGTCTGGGGCATCACCGAAGGCACAGATGCTGTGCGAATTGACGCTGCAATAGACGCCACGCGTGCGTTTTTCGAGCAATTAGGGATCAAGACTCGATTGAGCGACTACGGTATTGCCGCAGCAGAAATTGAACTTATTGTTCGCGCCTTGGAGGAACATGGCATGACAGCCCTTGGCGAACACAAAGACATCACCCCAACTGATGTCCGTCGCATTCTTGAAGCGTCACTTTAAAGGAGATTGAATATGACACAAACAAACACAACTAATCGACAATGGGTTCTTGCAGAACGTCCTAAAGGCGAACCTACGCTAGACACGTTAACTTTGATTGAGACCGCAATCCCTGTTGCTAACGACAAACAAATGCTACTGCGGACTGAATTCCTTTCGCTCGACCCCTATATGCGCGGGCGGATGAGCGATGCACCATCTTATGCAGACCCTGTCGAAATAGGCGCGGTGATGATAGGCGGTACTGTGTCTCAAGTTGTTGATTCCAATATCGATGGCTTTGCTCCAGGCGACTTTGTGCTTAGTTTTAATGGTTGGCAAGACTATGCTGTTTCCGATGGCACCGGGCTCACTAACCTCGGTAAGTCTTCGACCCATCTTTCATGGGCGCTTGGTATTTTAGGCATGCCTGGCTTTACTGCTTGGGCTGGCCTGAAGCATATTGGTGCCCCTAAAGCTGGCGAGACCATTGTTGTGGCAGCTGCGACCGGCCCGGTCGGGGCCACTGTTGGCCAAATCGGCAAGCTGCTGGGCTGTCGTGTGGTTGGAATTGCAGGCGGCGCGGAAAAATGTGCCTATGCAGTAGATGAGTTAGGCTTTGACGCGTGCATCGACCATAAGGTTGCTGACTTTGCAGACCAACTTGCCAAGGTGAACTCAAACGGCATCGATGTCTATTTTGAAAGTGTCGGTGGTAAGGTCCTTGATGCCGTCATCCCGCTATTAAATCCGAACGCTCGGATCCCACTTTGTGGGCTGGTGTCACAATATAACGCAACCGAATTGCCAGAAGGGCCAGATAGAATGAACTGGCTGATGGGTCAGATCCTGCGTAAGAAAATTAAGCTGCAAGGTTTTATTATTTTTGATGACTTTGGCCATCTGTATCCCGACTTCGCCGCCGAGATGACTGGTTGGGTTAAAAGCGGCAAGATTAAATACCGAGAAGAGATTATCACAGGGCTCGAAAATGCTCCTCATGCATTTATAGGCCTTCTTAATGGCGAAAACTTCGGCAAACGTACAATCCATGTTGGTCAAAAGTAACAGGTCAATATTTTACCATCTTGATGGTTCTGACTTCGCCCTCGGGCGATAGCTTTTGCAAAACAACACCGGGGGCCGGTTGTTAAATACCCGTCTCCTGTTGGTACATTACCCAAAAAAGGTAAATATTATGACATATGAAACACGCAATCCTTACACTGGTGATCTTCTGGTAACGTTCCCAGATGCAAGCGACTCAGAGGTAAAGCAAGCAATTGAAAATGCGCATGATGCTTTTTTACTTTGGAAAAATACTGGGTTTACTGATCGTGCGCGCATAATGCACGCCGCCGCCGAATTATTACGCCGTGACGTTGATTATTATGCCAATCTGCTCACCATTGAGATGGGTAAACTTATATCCGAAGCCAAAGCAGAAATAGCGTTGTCAGCAGATATCTTCGACTACTATGCAAATAATGCACAGAAATTGCTGGCTCCACAAAAGCTACCGGTTGCCGACGCTGATGCGGAAATTTTGTGTGAGCCGCTGGGTGTATTATTGGCGATTGAACCATGGAACTTTCCTTTCTATCAGGTGGTTCGTATCGCTGCACCACAAATATCTGCTGGTAATACACTGTTGCTCAAGCATGCGTCTAACGTTCCGCAGGCCGCGGCTGCATTCGAAAAATTAATGCTCGATGCTGGTTTACCTCAAGGTGTGTTCAAAAATCTATACGCTACAAGGTCGCAGATAGAAACGATCATTAACGATCCGCGCGTTCAGGGCGTAGCATTAACAGGGTCGGAAAGGGCCGGTGCAGTCGTTGCGGCCCAGGCAGGCAAGGCATTAAAGAAATCGACTCTTGAACTTGGCGGTGCTGATGCATTAGTTGTTCTAGCCGATGCAGATATGCAGAAAACAATTAACTGGGCGGTTCTAGGACGACATTGGAATGGTGGTCAGGTCTGTGTGTCATCAAAACGAATGATCATTGTGGATGAGGTGTATGATCGGTTCCTTGAAGGATATATTGGTGGTACTGCGAATCTCAAAGCGGGTGATCCGTTCGAGCCAAGCACAACGCTAGCGCCACTTTCATCTAGGGCGGCAGCCGATGAAATCAAGGATAAGATTCGCCAGGCGATTTCTTACGGGGCTACCGCAACTGAGGTTGGGCCAATTGTCCCTGATTCAGGCAATTTTGTTCAGCCGACCATTTTGACTGACATTGCAGAAGACAACCCCGCACGTTATTGGGAATTCTTCGGTCCTGTTTCTATGATGTTTCGCGCCAAAGATGAAGATGACGCGGTCCATATAGCCAATGATTCACCGTTCGGTCTGGGCGGTTCGGTATTTACTGCCAACCCAATCCATGGTGCAGAAGTGGCGAAACGAATATCCACAGGTATGGTCTTCGTCAATCACCCGACAATGGCTAAGGCGGATTTACCATTCGGTGGTGTTAAACGTTCAGGTTACGGCCGCGAGCTAGTCGGTCTCGGCATCAAGGAGTTTGTTAACCACAAACTTATCGCCATTGTTGACATCGACGCTCCGTTCTAGCGCTAATTGCCAATCCGATGTCTAGTCGGATTGGCTTATCCAGTAAGGACATAAATCGGTAAATAGTGAGTTGTTTAGCGATATCAACATAAACACTTCTAAGCATGCAAAAATATCAAAATAGTTAACTCATTTTGCTAGCGACCTTTAGTTAACTTTGCAACGTTTAGCGCCCTCGGCAATTAATTTTCGTTAAATAACTTAGCCAATCAAGCAACACTGTCGACTATCACCACATCATCGGAGCCAGTAACCGAGACTAAAAGTCTTAATGCAAAACATATCCCCAATTCAGTACTGGCCAGCCTTGTTTGCGAAAACTGAATAAGCCTCCAATTGTCCTTATTTCAAGCACTTCTAAAGCGCTAGCATCAGCATGACACCGTCTTTTCATCATGAGAGATGAGGCTAACATTAACAAATCATCCACACGTCATCATCGTATGTGTCATCATCGTATGTGTCATTGATTATGTGTTATTGATTATGTGAATTTGTTCAAATCTAGAAATCGATTAGTGTTATTTGAAATTAAAAGATATAACTTTTTCGTCACGATAAACCCAGTGCTATTTTTGCAGCTAACGATGATATGGCTGCTGCGGTGATGTCTATTGCACAAAGCCAGGGGATTAATGTGCCAAATGATTTATCGGTTGTTGGCTTTGATGATACAACCCTCGCAACGGTCGTGTGGCCAAACATTACCACGGTAAGACAGCCTATTGATGAAATGGCAACGTTAGCTGTCAGCTTATTTACCTCAAATAAAAACAAAGACTTTTCAGGACTAAAAAACAGTCAGTTGCGTCATATTCTCGAATTTGAAATTATTCAAAGAGAGTCGAGTAAATCAATTGTCTAGCAATGACCTATTCTACGGATGATGAAGTGTTTGTTTACGAAAAATACAAATACAATCAATAATTTAAGCAGGTTAATTTGTGGTGATCGTTGATAAAACGCATCTAAGCCACAACGATGATAAGTATTGTTGTAATATTGTGCATTGGTGATGTGCAGTAGAAATTGATTTTGTTTCATGCATTTACAATTATGTTTTTGGTGAGTAAAGTGATTATCAACGTCTGTTGAATATGACTTTTTTACTACTACACAGTTGTTCAACGGCAATCTCCAGAGTGTGTATGTACAACCAAGCTCGCTATATTAAATTGGATCTTACCTGTGAATTTTATAAACGAAGTTATTGATGAAGAAACCATCCCTGCTGATTGTATTAGTAACTTAACCGTTGATAATCTTATTTTTACCCTTCATGACAGCAAACTTAAAGTCTTATTGATTAAATACAATAAATGCCTAGCAACCAATAAATGGGGCTTAGTCGGTCACTGGGTTCGCAGTGACGAAAACCTCGAGACTGCGGCATCGCGAGTTGTAAAAAACACAGCCGGGGTCGAAAACTTATATTTAGACCAACTAGGTGCCTTCGGTGATGTTGACCGTTACCCAGCCAGACGAATTATTACCATTGCGTTTTATTCGTTGGTCCGCTTTGACGAAACCAATTTATCGCATGGTCCAAATGCCATAGAATGTGAATGGTTTGATGTAAGACAAGTCCCTAAACTGATGTTTGACCATGATAATATTTTGGCCAGTTGCCTTAATCACTTAAAATACAAAGTCAGACATGAACCGATCGGTTTTAGTTTGTTACCTGAAAAATTTACCTTATTACAACTACAAGATTTATATGAATCTATTCTCGGTGTGACATTAGACAAACCCAATTTTCGCCGAAAAATATTAAAGATGAATTTATTAATTGACTGTAATGAGAAGCAACGTAATGTTGCCCACAGAGCAGCGTCATTGTATCGATTTGATGTGCATGTTTATGAAAAACTGACTCAATTTGGTTTTACGTTCGAATATTAATATTCCCTAATCTCAGATGCATCTGCAGAGCAGCAAAATCAAGTATGGTATCAACATATCTATCAACCATTACAAAATGACCCACTAATAAAAGATGCCCACAAAGCATTACTCCTATGGCGTGACAGTATGACTGTGTCATTGGTTACTGGGCTGTTACTGGTAATTGGAGGGGTAAATGTACCTTGGGTCGCAAAAATATTTGATCACTATTCTCTAAGCGTTCCCTTCTGTTTTGCCTTTGCCTGCGGACTTGCTGCGAATAATTGCGGTAAAAGAATGGTGACTAATACGGTTACCATTTGCTACGGCACTAAATTTCACAATCTAAATAGAAAACCGCAGGTGTTCAAATTAACCAAATAGTAGAGTTAAGTCGCTTGCCCTGAGTTGGCGGATCAGAGCTGTGGTTGAAAAGAACAAGCCATTTTGAAAAAGTACATTTATCTACTTGGTGTACATCAGGTGTTAATTGAAAGTACGTCAACTGGCTTGTGTGACTGTAAATTATTCATCGTGCCAGTAATGGAAGTTGTAGTTGTCATTCATTTCAGGTTCAAAAATCACTTGTGCCAACATGTTTGGCACGAGGTTAATGCGATTTGGCGCAGATAAATTTTTACGTAGAGAATTTGGTAATAAAAAAAGGTTTTTAAAACGAGGAGTTACTGCAAGAAATGGTACACCCGAGTGGACTTCGCTTTACCACATGAATACCGACCCCTACCGCCGCCGTTAACTAAGAGAGGGTAGTGCTCTAACCAGCTGAGCTATGGGTTTATTAGCTTGTGAATATTAACTATTAATT
This sequence comes from Shewanella sp. S1-58-MNA-CIBAN-0166, assembly GCF_040310085.1. Lineage (NCBI taxonomy): Bacteria > Pseudomonadati > Pseudomonadota > Gammaproteobacteria > Alteromonadales > Shewanellaceae > Shewanella > Shewanella sp. S1-58-MNA-CIBAN-0166. The sequence continues at coordinate 27,116 of NZ_JBEOPN010000046.1, forward strand.
TTAGACACAAAAAAACCAGCTTTCGCTGGCCGTATTCTCTTGTATAAGAGAATTGGTACACCCGAGTGGACTCGAACCACCGACCCCTACCATGTCAAGGTAGTGCTCTAACCAGCTGAGCTACGGGTGTATTGTTTACTTTTATTACAATTCCAATGTTTAGACTCTTTGAAAAGAGTGGTACACCCGAGTGGACTCGAACCACCGACCCCTACCATGTCAAGGTAGTGCTCTAACCAGCTGAGCTACGGGTGT